>CAZUQH010000001.1:0-9975 GCA_964622465.1 uncultured bacterium
ACGTGCCGACCTGCGAAACGGTGGGGCATGGCGCCTGCGACGTTAATTTCCGGGTCTACGAACAAGGGTGCGTAAAGACACGGCTCCTCTATGGAATAATGCCAAAACTTGACCTTGGCGTTGTCTGGGGAATGGATAATCTGATAGGCCGTGGTGGAATTACAGTTCAGATTCCTGATATCTACATAAAATTTATGGCACTGGAATTAAAAGAGGTATACCCTGGTTTTGCGATTGGATTTGACGGCCAGGGCTGGGACGTATCAGATCCAACAAGCACTAAATATGAGCCGGACATAGGTAAGGGTTTTTTCTTCGTAATATCCCATAACCTGCGTCCAAATATGGTTGGCCTGCATGCCGGTATAAATGCGCGTTCTAATTTTCGTGATTTCCAGCCAGGAAGAGATTTATTCGGGTTTCTCGGTATGCATTACAATCCAGACGAGCAGAACTTTTTCTTCCTCGAGTGGGACAATATTCATGACATGCAAGACAGCAGATTGAATTTAGGATACAGGTATTGGGTTATACCGGAAGTTGCCCTGGAATTGTCTCTTATGAACATGGGCGGCGGTCCGAACTTCAACCGTATTTTACGTTTTACATATTCCAGTGCATTCTAAAGACGAATTCTATCTCAATCTCACGCCATGGCAGAAGGTTCAAATAGCGCGCCATTTGAAGAGGCCGCATACCTCTGACATAATAGGTGCGATTGTCCAGGAGTTTGTAGAATTACACGGCGACCGCGCTTTTTGTGATGATGCGGCAATAATTAGCGGGCTTGGAAGAATTGAAAAGCAGCCGGTAGCTATCGTCGGTCACGAAAAAGGGCATACTACCGAAGAGCGGATACGAAGAAATTTCGGAATGGCGAATCCGGAAGGATACCGCAAGGCGCGGCGCATTTTCAAGATTGCGGAAAAGTTTTCGCTCCCGGTAGTAACGTTTATAGATACTTCTGGTGCGTATCCCGGGATTGGCGCGGAAGAGCGCGGCCAGGCAGAAGCTATTGCAGTGAACCTTCGGGACATGGCTGGTTTGAGAACGCCGATCATAAGCGTGGTCCTGGGTGAAGGCGGTAGCGGTGGGGCACTCGGTATAGGAGTTGCAGACAGAGTCTTAATGCTTGAGCACGCTATCTATTCCGTTATTTCCCCGGAGGGTTGTGCTTCTATTCTATGGCGGGACGCCGGTCGTGCAGAGAATGCTGCGGATGCGCTCAAACTGACGGCACAGAATCTTATGGAATTCGGGATGATAGATGAAATTATAGCTGAACCGGTTGGCGGTGCTCATAACGACCCTCTTGCGACAGCGAATTCAATAAAGCAATCCGTCATAAAGCACATATCGCAGTTAAAGAAGATGACTGTTGAGCGGCTTGTTTCGCAGAGGTATCAGCGGCTGCGTAAGATAGGCGCGTATCAATGATAATTTAGGAAGGAGGAAACAAAAATGCCATTAGTTACGAGCAAAGAAATGTTGAACAAAGCATTAAAAGAAGGGTTTGCGGTTGGCGCTTTTAACGCAAATAATCTGGAGCAGGTGCAGGCGATTATAGAGGCGGCAGAAGAAATGGAGTCGCCAGTCATTCTGCAGGCGTCTCAGGGTGCAATTAAGTATGCCGGCCTGGCGAATATTGTCGCTATAGTAAGAAATATGGCTGGAGACGTCCGAGTCCCGGTTGCTTTACACCTTGACCATGGAACGGACTACGACCAGAACGTGAAGTGCTTCAGGATGGGATTTACGTCTCTTATGTTCGATGGTTCGAAACTTCCGTATGACCAGAATGTCAGTATAACATTAAAGATAGTTGAAATGGCAAATGCGGTTGGCGTACCGGTAGAGGGCGAGATTGGAAAAATAGGTGGCACGGAGGACAACGTTACCGTATCTGAAGTTGAGGCACAAATGACAGAACCGGAAGAAGCAATGAGATTTGTAAAAGATACAGGCATAAGTTCCGTTGCCGTTGCGGTCGGTAGCGTTCACAGAATGAAGAAGAAGGAAGCGAAACTGGACCATGAGAGGATAAGGAAAATCCGCGACCTCGTGAACATCCCGCTTGTTTTGCATGGTTCAAGTGGTGTCATAGATGATGATATCAAGAGGGCAATAAAAGAAGGTATCTGCAAAGTTAATATTGCGACTCAGTTGAATATGGAATTTGTAGAAGGTATGAAGCAAGGTATCAGAGAACATCCCGAAGAAATCGACCCGAGGAAGATACTGAAATACTCCAGGCAGTTGGTAAAGGATAAGGTTAAAAACAGGATAGAAGTGCTCGGTTGTGCCGGAAAGGCATAGCGACAAAAGCAATGGGAATTTCCGATGTAATAATTGACCAACTTGAGCACGACATAGAAGAGCAGCTATCCGGCGTTGACAACACAGGGCAGCTTGAACAATTTCGTATCCTGTATCTCGGCAGAAAAGGGCAGTTCGCACAGCTCTTTTCAGAACTTCAATCTTTGCCTGGCGATGAACGTCGGAAATATGGAGCACGGCTCAATGTGCTCTTTCAAAGAACACAAGAAAAATTCGACGGATACAAAAGCCGGTTTGACAAAGCAAAGCCGGGTATAACCGCAACTGCAGTTGACATAACCCTGCCAGGACAATCATTCCCGCGCGGGTTTCCACACCCTCTGATGCTTGTCCTTCGGCAGGTCGTAGAGATATTTGGCAACGTAGGTTTTCGTGTTGCTGGCGGGCCGGAAATTGAAACGGAATATTACAACTTCGATGCACTCAACATTGGACCGGAACACCCTGCTCGCCATAGTCAGGATACTTTCTATTTAGCAAGTCCTTCCCGTTTGCTATTGCGGACGCATACCTCTCCGGTGCAGATAAGGTTTATGGAGGCCCATCGCCCACCGTTAGCCGTAATTATTCCTGGAAGATGTTACAGGAGAGACGCAATAGATGCTGCGCATTCGCCAATGTTCTACCAGGTTGAAGGTTTAATGGTCGGCGAAAATATATCACTGGCATATCTTAAGGGAATCATCGAGTATTTTGCAAAGCAGATGTTTGGCAGCACGGCTCTACGTTTCAGGCCAAGTTATTTCCCGTTTACTGAACCGAGCGTTGAGGTGGATATAAGATGCACAATTTGCGGCGGAAAAGGGTGCTCTGTATGTAAGCAAAGTGGTTGGCTTGAAGTACTTGGTGCTGGCCTCGTGCATCCGGCATTATTTCACAGAGTCCAATATCCTGAAAACATAACTGGTTTTGCTTTTGGCATGGGGCTTGAGAGAATAGCGATGCTTGCATACGGAATCGATGATATGCGTTTGTTTTACGAGAATGACGTCCGGTTTCTGGAGCAATTTAGGTGAAAATACCACTCTCGTGGTTAACTGAATTTGTGCCGTCTGCAATAGATAGGAATCGGATAGCAGACATACTTACTAATCTGGGGATGGAAGTCACCGCTATCGAAAAGGTCTCTCCCGACATTCCGGGAGTGGTAGTTGGCGAAATATTAAGCATCCGTCCTCATCAATATGCAGACCATTTGCGTGTCTTAGACGTATCTGATGGCAAACGGATATACAGTATCGTTTGCGGTGCAAGCAATATAGAGCCACGTCAGAAAGTACCGCTTGCTCTGGAAAACGCAAGGTTGAAAAGTGGAATAAAAATCAGCAGGCGCCAGATACGTGGCATTACTTCCGAAGGAATGTTGTGCTCCGCACAGGAACTCGGAATTGGAAGCGATTCCAGCGGCATACTCATCCTTCCCGGTGATACCAAACTTGGTCGTCCCGTTGCAGAAGTGCTTTCTGCTCATGACTGGGTATTCGATATAGAAGTACCTGCAAATCGTTCTGACCTGCTTTCAGTTACCGGTATTGCCAGAGAAATTGCAGCAAAGACAAACTCACGATTAAACCTCCCCGGTTTTTCAGAGTTTCCTTCAGGCATTCCCCAGGGAGTTGACGTTCATGTAACGGTTGAAGAACAAAATGGATGCAGGCGCTATACGGCACGTCTGGCGAACAACCTAAAAGTCGCCAGTTCTCCTCAATGGATGTGTGAGCGTTTGATTGCTTGTGGGCTAAGACCTATAAACGCCGTGGTTGATATAACAAACTACGTCCTGCTGGAGACAGGTCAGCCATTGCATGCTTTTGACCGTTCGCGCCTGCGTGGAGACGAGATAATCGTGAGAAGGGCACGGACTGACGAGAAATTTACCACTCTCGACGAGCAGGAATTAAAACTAAGTGAAGACGATTTGGTTATAGCGGATACGGAACGGGCGGTCGCTCTTGCTGGAATCATTGGAGGGCTTGACTTGAGGATAACTGAATCAACGACAGAGGTTTTGCTCGAGAGCGCGGTCTTTGACCCGAAATGGATATTCGGAACGATGCGCAGGCATGGACTGAGTACCGAGTCATCGGAACGTTTCAGACGCGGTGTAGACCCGCAAAACGTGATTCTCGCCTCGACAAGGGCAATTGACCTCTTAAAAGAAATCTGCTCTGCCGAAATATGTCAGGGCATCTTGGATATTGGACAAAAAGAACAGCCCGTTAATCCGCTGCGGGTATCTATTCCTGCAATCGACAGAGACATCGGAATCGCAATTCCAGATGGCCAAAAAATAGACATTATGAAGCGGCTTGGATTTGGCGTGGAGCAGCCGGCGAAAGACGAATTGGAAGTCAGGATACCTTCCTGGCGCGGAGATATAAAGGGAGCCGAAGACGTATCCGAAGAAATTGCACGTTTTTACGGATACGAGAACGTCCCTGCGCAGATTCCGGTATTTTTCCCACAAACAGATGATTTTCCTGAAGAGAAATGGATGGCTTTTGAGGATAAAATAAGGGAGATAATGTTTGGTTTCGGCTTCTCCGAAAGCGTTCTTTTGACGCTGGAATCGCCATCGGAATATGCGCAGGAAGAAAAAACGGTGCAACTTGAAAACCCGCTATCCGAGAGACAATCAATCATGAGAAAGTCCCTTATCCCGGGATTAATCCGCGCGGTTGAACATAATGCAAACCGGGGTCAGCATTCAGTTTGCTTGTTCTCGTCAGGAGCAGTTTACAACCGTGAAGAAGACGGGTCAGTATGTGAGCGTCCTATGTGGACAGCACTCGCAGGAGGTGACAGGCCAGGGTCGTGGTGGGGTAATACTCCGAAACCAATCAATTACTATTTCATGAAAGGTGTTGTTGATGGACTTGCGCGTTCATTGGGCATCAATTTCTCGAGATTTGAACCCGGCTGCGAAAATCCTCTGTTTGACAGTTCTGTGTCAGCCCGCCTCGTTACTGGCAATAAGTGTGTTGCCGGCACTCTCGGTATACTCCTGCACACTGTAAAAGAGTTCAGCCGCCGTAACATAAATTCGCATCTATATGCAATTGAAATAGACCTTAAAGTTATTTCTAAAGAAATCTCTGGAAAGATACAATTCACACCACTAAACAGGTATCCCGGTATCCAGCGCGATATTTCTGTGATAGTTCCAGCGGGCTTGACTTACGAGTGTCTGGTTGATATAATAAAAAAGGCAGCTGGTGATGGCCTGAAGTCAGTCAGATTGTTTGATTTGTATAAAGAGGAAAAAGTCGAGAAAGACAAACTTAGCATGGCTTTTCGGTTGACCTGGGAATCACGGGAAAGAACCCTTGAAGAAGTAGAAGTGAATAGTGCAGTTGACCGCATCATAAAAGCATTGGAGAGTCAAGCAGGCATTAAGGTCCGACGGTGAAATACGACACGACAACACTACGGATGAAAATAAATGAGGCGTGTAACCTTATAGAATCACTTCGGAAGGAAAACAAGTTACTTAAGCAAAGCATTAGTAATATGGAAGGAGAAATAGAGCAGCACAGGAATGCTTATGAAGAGATAAACAAAGACCTTTCGAGCAGGGAAAAGGCAAGTATAGAAGAGCAGTTAATTAAGCAGAAGTTGCAGGGACTTCTTGAGCGACTTGAGAAATTTCAAGTTTAGATTTAGATAATGATTACCAGACCTGAATCAATTACGGTTAAAGTCCACGGGCGTGAGTTTAATGTATTAACTACTAATGAAAGGGAGCCACTATACATTTCTACTCTGGCCCAGTACGTTGATGAGGCAATGACGCAGGTAGCAGAAAGCACACAAATAGTGGATACTTCCCAGTTAGCAGTAATGGCAGCTCTGGATATAACCGACGAGTTGTTCCGTTTGCGTGACCGCAAGGAGGAACATGGTAGCCGGACAAGTAAAGTTATAACACAGCTAATTGACAGGTTGGATCAAGTCATAAACCAGAAAGAACTTAAAGTAAAATAAAGTCCCTGCGAAGTGCGTGATGTGTAAGTCATTTTAGGCCGACAAGCACTTTAAAGGGAACCGGAAGTTTTATCACCCTAACGGATGGTAAACAGGTTCCCACTTGTAGAGTGGTGCTTAAAATCTTACGCAGACGGCTCCTGCGGGGACTTTTTTTGTTATGAATCAGATAACCAATAAACTAACCAGTCCGCTGGCCGTCCGAATGGCGCCGCGAAATCTTGACGAAGTGGTGGGACAATCGCATATTCTTGGACCAGGCCGGTTGCTCCAGAGGATAATAGAAACAGACCAACCGGGGTCGTTCATTTTCTGGGGTCCTAGTGGTACCGGCAAAACCGTAGTCGCGCATCTTATAGGTCTTCGTTCTCGTGGACACGTTGATAATATAAATGCAGCACTCAGTGGCGTTCAGGAACTAAAACAGATTGCTACCCAGGCGCGCCAGCGCAGGTCACTTGTCCAGAAAAGAACCGTCTTGATTATAGATGAACTACATCATTTCAACCGTACCCAACAGGACATGCTCCTTCCTGACGTTGAATCAGGAAATCTCTATGTCATTGGCATTACAACCGAAAATCCATACTATTATGTGAATCGCGCGATCATTTCGCGTTCTATGGTATTTGAATTTAAACCTCTTAGCAAAGAGGATTTAAAGGTTATTGCAAACAGAGCGCTCAAGGATAAAGAGCGTGGATTTAATGACAGGTCTGTTAAGATTACCGAAGATGCGCTTGATTTTCTCGCAGGTGCATCTGAAGGGGACGCACGCCGGCTTCTGAATGCACTTGAACTCGCAGTGGAGACGTCCATAAAAGAAAACAAGAGTGAAGTGCTTATTGACCTGGGGGCTGCGGAGGATTGCATACAAAGAAAAGCAGTTCGCTATGACAAGAAACAAGACGGGCACTACGATACAATTTCCGCATTTATAAAAAGTATGCGCGCTAGCGACCCGGATGCGACCCTGTACTGGCTTGCGAAAATGCTTTATGCGGGAGAGGACCCGCGGTTCATAGCGAGACGCATCGTAATATGCGCTAGTGAAGACGTGGGAATGGCAGACCCTGATGCACTGGTCATTGCTTCGTCAGCGGCAAGAGCAGTAGAATTCGTAGGAATGCCGGAAGCAAGAATCCCTCTTGCTGAGGCAGCACTCTACGTTTCCTGCGCGCCAAAAAGTAAATCCGTGTATAATGCCATATCGTGTGCTCTCGATGACGTAGAACAGAAACAAATATCAGAAGTACCTGAGTCGTATACTTCAGCAGGAAGTACCCTGTATGCAGACCCTCACAAACAGCCATATCTGGCGACTGACATGTTCCCGCCGGAAAAGCGTTTTTATATACCAGGTTTTGCAGGAAGAGAAAACTGGTTTAGGATTAATCTGGAGAAGATGCGACTGCGGCGTGATGTGCTTTGCAAGATGAGGCAGTTGTCTGTCTCAGAGAGAAAGACAAAAAGCGCCAGGATAGCAGAAAAAGTACTACAGCAGGACGAAGTGAAGCAGGCACAAACCATTTTACTTTACGCTTCATTTGAGTCCGAGGTTGAGACGTTTGAACTAATGAAAATGCTTAAATCCCAGCAGAAAAGGATTATTTTACCAGTTGTTCAAAACAGCGGACTCAAACTCGTTGAATTAACTAAACAACCGGAAGAGATGAAACCGGGCAAGTGGGGAATTCCGGAGCCCCAAGTAAGTCCGGACGTAGTAGTATCTATGGCAGAAATTAATCTTGTAATAGTTCCCGGTGTTGCGTTTGATGAAGAGCTGCATCGCCTCGGACGAGGTAAAGGATTCTACGACATGTTACTTAGAGGTATTTCTGCTGATATCCGGAAATTTGCAATTGCATTCGACTGCCAAATAGTGAAAGAAATACCTACAACATCCAATGATATGCGAGTTGACAAACTGATTACCGAATCTAGAGTAATAACGTAGTAAAAGAAAGTGAGGATAATATGAATATATGGATATTAACCATTATCTTCATAGGAGGATTGGCGCTCGGCTACATAGTTCGTCTCATAGTGTCAACTATGAGCGCAAACTCCCGTGAGAGCAGGGCGCGGCTTATACTTGAAAAAGCGGAGCGTGAGGTAGAGGCGCGCAAAAAAGAGCAAGTATTGGAGATGCGGGAACTTGAGCAGAAAACGCGCGAGAAAGTAGAGAATAGTTTTATAGAGCAGCGTTCCGCGCTGGATGCGAGAAAACAAAAAATAATTGAAGCAGAAGAAAACTTAAACCGCAAACTCGCGTTAGTTACGAATAAAGAGCATGAAATTACTCAGCGGGAACAACAATATAGCGTAAAAGAACAGGAGGCTGCCTCACGTATTAAAGCGGTTGAGCAACGCGAGTACGATTGTCAAAAGCGCCTGGAGCAAATCGCGCATATGAACCAAGAGGAGGCGCGCTGTCAGATGATGCAGCAGGTTGAACGGGAAACGCGCGAGAAGGCGGATGCATTTGTGCGCAGAATTGAACAAGAAGCCGAAGAGAAAGCGAACCGCGAAGCAAAAAGGATACTAAGTATTGCGATTCAGCGTACCGCGTCTGATTTCACCGCGGACGTAACAACCACTACAAGCCCAATCCTTGAAGAAATGAAAGGCCGGATTATTGGTCGTGAAGGACGAAACATAAAAGCATTTGAGGCAGCTACAGGATGCGACCTGATAGTCGATGACACACCCGAAGTTATAACCGTTTCGTGCTTTGATGGAGTCCGAAGAGAAATTGGAAGGCGTTCACTCGAACGCCTGATAGCTGACGGCAGAATACAGCCAACCAGAATAGAAGAGGTAGTGGAACGTGTGACCAAGGAGCTGAATTCCCAGATTAAAGAGCAAGGCGCACAGGTAATGTTTGATCTGGGGATACATGGTGTGCATCCGGAACTTGTTTACCTCGTAGGGAAGCTTCGCTATCGTTCCAGTTATGGCCAGAACGTATTAAAACATTCAATAGAAGTTGCAAATGCAGCAAGTGCTCTTGCGAGCGAAATGGGAGCCGATGCCAAAATTGCAAAGCGTGCTGGTATCTTGCATGACATTGGCAAAGCGATAGATAGCGACGTAGAAGGTCCGCATGCTCAGATAGGTGCAGATGTCGCCAGAAAATATGGCGAGACGCCACAGATAGTAAATGCAATTGCAGCGCACCACGAAGAGGTTGCTCCCGAGTACATAGAGTCCATACTGGTTACCAGTGCAGACGCAATTTCTGCTGCGCGCCCTGGCGGTCGTATTGAAGGAATCGAGCGCTACGTCCAGAGAATGGAAAAGCTGGAGAAAATAGCGAAGAATTTTAAGGGCGTAGAGCGCGCATTTGCCATTCAAGCCGGCAGAGAAGTAAGAGTCCTGGTGGAACCATCTCGCGTAACTGATGAAGGAGCTGGAACGATAGCGCGTGATATTGCAAAAGAAATCGAAAAACAACTTGAATATCCCGGTCAGGTCAAGGTGACCGTTATTCGTGAAATACGGGCCACGGAGATTGCACGGTAGTCGCAGGCTTTAGCCTGCGGATATAAGCGCACCTTAAAAGGTGCGGCTACCTCTATATAATTATGCCTCAGATTGGTAGTCGCAGGCTTTAGCCTGCGTAATTGAAAGATAAGAGGGTAAAAAATGAGA
>CAZUQH010000001.1:10075-22382 GCA_964622465.1 uncultured bacterium
GGTAGTCGCAGGCTTTAGCCTGCGTAATTGAAAGATAAGAGGGTAAAAAATGAGAATATTATTCATTGGAGATATAGTAGCATCGGCTGGACGCCGGTTGCTGTCGCTTGTACCTGCTCTCAAAGAAAAAGAAGGAATTGACCTGATAATTGCAAATGGCGAGAACGCCGCTGGTGGTTTTGGTTTAACAAGACAGGTTAGTGATGAGATATTCGAACAGGGTATAGACGTACTCACGATGGGTAACCACGTGTGGGACAGAAAAGAAATTTACCAGATTATTGACGACCCGAGAATCGTCCGGCCTGCAAATTATCCCGAGGGGGTCCCCGGCCATGGCTGGACTATCGTTCAAGACAGAAAAGGGTTGTCTGCAGCAGTTGTAAATTTTTCTGGCAGAGTGTTTATGGCAGACCTCGATTGTCCATTTCACAAAGCAGGGTCGGTTCTGGATGAAATCGCCGCACAGACAAAGGTAATCATAGTAGATTTTCACGGTGAAGCAACGTCTGAGAAAGTCGCTATGGGGTGGTATCTTGATGGGAGAGTAACTGCAGTTATTGGCACCCATACACACATCCCAACGTCTGACGAAAGGGTTTTGCCGGAAGGGACTGCTTACATAACGGACGTAGGAATGACCGGTGGGATTGATTCGGTAATAGGCGTGAAAAAAGAAGCTATACTCAAGAGATTTCTAACTCAGATGCCCGTGAAGATGGAGTCATCCTCTGATAATCCCGTACTTCAGGGTGTCCTGATAGATGCCGACGAACAAACCGGCCGTGCTATATCAATAAAACGAATTGCCTTAAAGCCCGGCGCATAGCGCATAAAGTCAAAGGTAAAAGACAATGGCAGAAATTCCTACTACAGAAGAGCACGTCTGGACAGTAACGGAACTTAACACAAGTGCCAGACATCTTGTCGAAGGAGCTTTTCCTGATATCTGGCTTGAAGGAGAAATTTCGAATTTTAACAGATACCCTTCAGGTCATTGTTACTTTTCCATAAAAGACGAGGGCTCGCAGATACAGGCAGTCATGTTTCAGAACCATGCACAGGCGCTTGATTTTAAGCCGGTTGATGGGGCTAAGGTACTGGTTCATGGCCGCGTCAGTATTTTTGAGCGTGCCGGCAAGTACCAGATTATTGTCCAGCATATGCAGGAAAAGGGCGTCGGTGTACTTTATCAGCGTTTTCAGGAATTAAAGAAGAAATTGGATGCAGAGGGACTGTTCGCCCCGGAACACAAGAAACCAATCCCTGCGGTGCCTCAAGAAATAGGAGTAATAACTTCTGAGGCAGGTGCGGCTATTCACGATATATTGACGGTTATAAACCGGAGGTTTGCAAACGTCCATGTCCTGCTTTATCCAGTCGCTGTCCAGGGAACGGCTGCTGCAGGCGAAATCGTTCAAGCTTTAGAGAATTTGAATAAATATTTCCCGAATCTGGACGTGATAATTCTTGGCCGTGGCGGTGGCTCGATAGAAGACCTGTGGCCTTTCAATGAAGAGGTTGTTGCTCGCGCAATATATAACTCTGCTATTCCGGTAATATCTGCTGTCGGACATGAAATTGATTATACGATAAGCGATTTCGTGGCCGATTTAAGAGCACCGACACCTTCCGCTGCGGCAGAATTAGTTGTCAAGAGTAAAGAGGAATTGAGCGGACGGCTTGGCATGCTGGAGACACGGTTAGCAAACGCAGTAAAGTACAAAATTGATGTCTATGAGCAACGACTAAACCGTCTTGCGACATCTCCCGTACTCGTTAATCCAGCGCTTATGTATGCCCAGTACGAACAGCAGGTTGATTGGTTGTCACAGAGATTAGTAAATGCAATTTCTAACAGAGTAGAGTTTTGTCTTAATGAAGTGAAACGTTTCGCTCAGGGACTAACGGCGCTATCTCCACTTGCAGTTCTGGAACGTGGTTATTCAATCACCACGCTGGAAAAAACGGGCGAGATAGTCGTTGACTCCGCACAAGTTAAGAAAGATGATACAATAACAGTACGCGTGCGCCGTGGTAGTATTCGTGCACGCAGAATAGAGGAACTTTTATAGGAGGCAATATGACTGAACAGAAAATTGATTTTGAAGTGAGTATGAAAAAATTAGAAGAAATAGTTACAAAACTTGAAAAAGGCGATACGCCTCTTGAAAAATCCATGCAGTTATTTGAGGAAGGCATAAAACTGGCAAAACAGCTTAGCGAGCGGCTTGAAGCGAACAAAAAGAAGATAGAGAAATTAACAAAGATTGCTCCCGGGCAGATTGAGACAGAAGATATTAATGAGTAAATGGATTGAAGATAGCAGACAGCTTATAGAAAGACGGCTTGCTGAAGTTGTCAGTAATATGGCATTGACGCCAGCGTCTGAAGAAGTGGTTCGGTACGCGCTGCTTGGAGGCAAACGGATTCGCCCTTTACTTGTGCTCGCATCTGCAAAAGCAGTTGGCTCTAGCAGGAAGGAAGCAATTGATGCAGGTTGTGCAATAGAAATGATTCACTGTTTTTCTCTGGTGCACGATGACCTTCCCTCTATTGACAACGACGATACCAGAAGAGGAAGACAGACATGTCATCGCAAGTTTGGCGAGTCCTCTGCAATCCTTGCAGGGGATTTATTACTTACAGGTGCGTTCTGGTTGTTGTCAAAGAGTACAAAAATTTCTACAATTCAAAAGGTATCCGAGGCGACCACACGAATGATTACCGGTGAACAACAGGATATCGCTCTTGTGAAGAGACAGCGGCCCGGGAATATAACTGAATCGCAATTGGTGGACCTTTATCGCAAGAAAACCGGTGCACTGTTTTCTGCTGC
Organism: uncultured bacterium; assembly: GCA_964622465.1. Classification (GTDB taxonomy): domain Bacteria; phylum CG03; class CAZUQH01; order CAZUQH01; family CAZUQH01; genus CAZUQH01. The sequence continues at coordinate 12,915 of CAZUQH010000001.1, forward strand.
CTGTTCCGCTGGTGCTGAATTGGCAGTGCTTGAGAAAAATCAGCTCTCGGATTTTGCAGGTTTTGGCGAGAATCTCGGCATCGTATTTCAAATAGGAGATGACATCCAGGATACCAGTGACGAATTAAATTTCGTCCAATGTTTTGGTATTGAGAGGGCAAAAATGCTGGTCGCCGCATTGGTACCCGGAATTCGTAAATTCCTGGATAAATATGATAGTTCCGGCAGGGAATTGACGGTGTTGGCCGATATGATTCTCGCAAGGGTAGGCACGGTAGATTATAATGGCGCTGCTTGACAAAATAAACCAACCATCTGACTTAAAATTTTTGAGGCCAGAACTTCTGCCTGAATTGGCACGTGAAATGAGAGGAGAAATTATACGTACCGTTGCTTCCTCTGGTGGTCATCTCGCTTCGTCGCTGGGGACAGTCGAACTTGCTCTTGCCCTGCACTACGTATTCGACTCCCCAAAAGACAAAATATTGTGGGACGTAGGGCATCAGGCGTATGCACACAAATTATTAACCGGCAGGGCAGCCCGGTTTAAAACGCTCAGGTGCCTTGGCGGCATAAGCGGTTTTCCGTCTCCATTTGAAAGCGAACACGACCCTATGGTCGCCGGTCACAGCGGTACCGCAGTGTCATCTGCGCTTGGTATTGCACTGGGCCGTGACTCCCTCCATCAAAAGCACAAGGTCGTTGCAGTAATTGGAGACGGTTCTCTGTCATCCGGAATGACATACGAGGGTTTGAACAATGTGGGCCAGACAGGCACTGACCTTCTCGTCGTTCTTAATGATAACGCGATGTTTATTTCTCCGAGAGTCGGTGGACTTAGTACGTTCCTGACCCTGCTTTTGACCAGGCCAGGCATCCGTAAGCTCGAGTTACGCCTTAGAAGATTTTTGAATGGGAAAAGGTTATTTGGACTTGGCGCAGTAAATCTAGCGAGACGGCTCAAAGTAATATTCTTCCCTGGTATGCTTTTTGAGGAACTCGGTTTTGGATATCTTGGTCCTGTTGACGGACATAACCTGTTTGAATTGATTGAGTTATTCAAAAAAGTACGCGATATAAACACACCTGTGGTTGTTCATGTTATTACAAAAAAAGGAAAAGGATACCTGCCAGCAGAGACTAACCCTACAAAGTTTCACAGCGCTTCACAGTTTAATCCAATAACAGGTGAGCCAGACGTAAAAAGTACTGCCCGGAGTTACACAAGCGTTTTTTCAGAGACCATCGTGACTCTTGCAAGACAAAATCACAGGATAGTCGCAGTAACGGCAGCTATGTGTGAAGGTACAGGGCTTGAAGAATTCAGAAAGGAATTCCCGGACAGGTTCTATGACGTAGGAATCGCTGAGCAGCATGCCGTAACCTTCTGTGCCGGTCTTGCGTGTGCGGGACTAAGGCCGGTTTTTGCGGTATATTCCACTTTCTTACAGCGCGCATACGACCAATTAATACACGACGTATGTTTACCAAAACTGCCTGTTATTCTGGCGATAGACCGCGCAGGAATCGTTGGCGAAGATGGCCCGACTCACCAGGGATTGTTTGACCTGTCTTTTTTGAGGACGATTCCAAATATGGTAGTGATGGTCCCTGCAGATGAGCAGGACTTGAGGAAAATGTTTGTAACCGCAGTTGAACTTAATTGTCCGGTTGCTATCAGGTATCCGCGTGGAGAAGTAATAGGTATGAAAATTGAGAAAACGTTGAAGCAATTGGAATTTGGCAAATCGCATAAGCTGCGACAGGGTGATGACGGCGTGATTATAGGGGTAGGACCGGTTATCCATCGCGCGATGCTCGCAGCTGAACAACTCGCCGCGAACGGCAAGGAAATTTCGGTAATAGATGCTCGTTTTGTCAAACCGCTTGATACGGAAACGATACTTGAAGAAAGTAAACGGACTGGCAAAGTGCTAACTGTGGAAGAGAACGTTCTTGACGGAGGTTTTGGTTCAGCAGTAAAAGAAGTCCTGTCTGAAACGGGGATTCCAGTTCGTTCTATAGGTATTCCTGACGTTTTTGTAGAGCATGGCCCAGCAGAGGAACTAAGAGAAAAATATGGTCTTACCGTGTCTAGCATAGCGAAGGCAGCAGATAGTTTTTTTTCAGAAAATGAAAAAGTATAACCCGCACGAGATTGAGTTAAAATGGCAGAGAGTATGGGAAGAAAAAGAAACGTTTCATACCAGCGATAATGAGCGCTTTAAAAAATTTTATCTTCTTGAAATGTTCCCTTATCCAAGCGGCCGTTTGCATATGGGTCACGTTAGGAATTACGTTATTGGAGATACGTATGCACGTTTCCTGAGGATGAACGGTTATAACGTACTTTATCCAATGGGATATGACGCACTTGGCTTGCCCGCAGAGAATGCTGCGATAAAAAACAAGGTTCATCCTCGCGAATGGACTGAGGCAAGTATCGCAAATATGGTGGTGCAGCAGAAACGGCTTGGCTTGAGTTACGACTGGACGCGGTTGGTCGTAACCTCAAGAGAGGAATATTATCGCTGGAACCAGTGGATATTCCTGAAATTTTATGAACGCGGAATGGTGGAGCGACGGGAGGCAGCAATAAACTGGTGTCCATCTTGCGAAACGGTTCTTGCAAATGAACAAGTTGTGCAGGGGAAATGCTGGCGTTGCGGAACAGAGGTTGAAATAAAGACATTAAAGCAATGGTTTGTGAAGATTACCGATTATGCAGATGAACTGCTTGAAGGTCTGGATAAACTTAACGGGTGGCCTGAGCGCGTGCGTCTGATGCAGAAGAACTGGATTGGGCGAAACGAAGGCGTGATTGCCAAATTCAATATCGAAGGGCGTCCAGAACACATTGATATATTTACTACACGCGCAGATACTTTGTTTGGCGTCACTTTCCTTAGTATAGCGCCTGAGCATCCGCTTCTGCACCGGCTTATCAAAGGGACGCCACAGGAAACGGAAATAAAAAAGTTTGTGAATCGTGTCGCTATTCAAAACCGCAGGACAAGAACCGATACAGAAAAAACGAAAGAAGGTATATTCACAGGCTTCTATGCTATTCACCCATTCACAGGCGATAAGGTCCCTATCTGGGTTGCGAATTTTGTGTTGATGGAATATGGAACCGGAGCAATAATGGCGGTTCCTGCTCATGACCAGCGTGATTTTGAATTTGCGAAGAAGTACGATATTCCGATAAAACCTGTAGTCCTACCACCAGGGAAAACAATTAGAGCAAATGAAATGAAAGAAGCTTATGTAGAAGACGGAGTGCTTGCCGACTCCGGTCAGTTTAGTGGTCTGGACAGCGCAACTGCACGTCCACGCATCGCTGAAAATCTAAATAAGCTCAATCTCGGTGGTCCGTCCGTACAGTACAAACTGCGCGACTGGCTAATATCCAGACAGCGCTATTGGGGTACACCGATTCCGGTTATCTACTGTGAGCATTGCGGCGAAGTCCCAGTACCGGAAAAGGACCTACCCGTACGTCTTCCTGACGATGTAACTTTTACGGGTCGTGGTAATCCATTGAAAACCAGTCCAACATTCGTCCATTGCACCTGTCCGAAATGCGGTGGCACGGCAACCAGAGAGACCGACACAATGGATACTTTTTTTGATAGTTCGTGGTATTTCATCCGTTACACCAGTCCGCACGAGGAGGCTCTTCCTTTTGATTCCAGGAAAGTGAAAAAGTGGTTGCCTGTTGACCAGTATATAGGCGGTATCGAGCACGCCGTTATGCACTTACTCTATTCCAGGTTTTTTATCCGTGCACTGAGAGATATCAGCTTGATAGAAATCGACGAGCCATTTAAGAACCTTCTATGCCAGGGTATGGTAATAAAAGACGGTTTTAAGATGTCAAAGTCACGCGGGAATATCGTCGAACCAGACGAGATAATAAAAAAATATGGCGCTGACACTGCACGTTTATTCATTCTTTTTGCATCTCCGCCCGAAAAAGACCTTGAATGGTCGGACGAAGGAGTGGAAGGATGCTGGAGGTTTTTGAATCGCGTATGGCGCTTGTGTACCACTGCACAATCCTATCCCGAAAAATCAGATGAACGGGAGTCTATTCGCCTGAAGCGGGCAGTTAATTCAACTATCTACGAGGTTACTCACGATATACGCGAAGAATTCCACTTCAATACCGCAATTGCAAGAATTATGGAGTTGGTGAACGAACTGTATATTATCAGAGGCAAAATTGCTAAAATGGAGTGGCACGGAACGCTGAAGACATTGGTATTGCTCCTGTCGCCATTTGCGCCACATATCGCAGAGGAACTCTGGCACTCTATTGGCGAAGGGATTGGTCGTGGTCAACTCATAGCTTCCGAAAGCTGGCCGGAGTATAATGAAAAATTACTGCAGGACGAACAGGTAGATGTAGTTGTTCAGATAAACGGCCGGCTACGCTCAAGGATACGAGTGCTATGTAGTGCAGGTCAGGATGAAGTCCTGCAAATTGCTATGTCAGATGATGTGGTAAAGAAACATTTATCAGGATTAGATGTAATTAGAAAAGTTTATGTGCCGGGCCGCCTTTTGAATATCGTAACCCGGCATTAAAGGGGGTAATGTGATGAATTTGAAGAATTCTTTCTGCGTTTCACTTGGAGTTTGTGTCGCTGTTATGTTATTATGCGGCATAGGTTGCGAGCAGCCGTCCGTATCTCTTATTCCCGATAGAATACATACTGTGGCCGTGGAGACATTTTCAAACAAAACCATACGTTTTGGTCTAGAAGAAGAGCTCACGTGGGATATCATAGATGAGTTTATCCGGGATGGCCGTTTATCGATCGCTGAAACCAGTCGAGCAGATTCTTTATTAACCGGCGAAATTACCAGGTACTCCCTTGAGCCGGTATCCTATGACGAAAATTACATTGTCGAAGCGTACCGCATTTCCGTAGAGATCGATATGAAATTTACAGACCTTGCTACAAATAAAGTGTTTATTCAGGAGACGGGCATTCCATATGCTGTCACATATTACGTGACTCCAAAAGCAGGAGAAGCGGTTGGAACAGAAGATGATGCACAGGAGCGGCTTGCAAGCGAACTTGCACAGGAATTGGTAAATCTTGTATTGAGATGGCGGTAATAAAGGATTTTGAATTTAGACGGAAACTTGACTCGAATAAAATAGCGCCGTGTTACATCCTGTATGGTACCGAGTGTGCACTCGTAGAAAATCTGATTGAAAACATCAAAGCAAAACTCAATCCAGCGAAGATGAGCGCGACCGATTATCACGAGTACTCAGGTGAAGAATGTCCTCAAAATGAATTGGCAATGTTACTGAAGACCGTACCATTGTTGGAGCCGCACCGTATGGTAGTAATCCGTCAAGCAGAACGCCTGAAGAGTAAATATGTCGAGTCACTAAAAACTTACGCGCAGAACCCAAATCCTACGAGTGTTCTGGTGCTTGTCAGCTTAGAAAAAAATTTGAGCGATAATCTTAAGTCCCTCAAAGAATATTTCGAAACAGTCGCTGTCTATCCATGGTTTGATAACCGTGCCTCGAGATGGGTAGACGAGGAATTCGTCAGGGCCGGAAAACGTATAGAACCAGAAGCTGTCCGTTACTTACTTGAACTGAGTTGCGGAAACACTGACGATTTAATTCAAGAAGTAGAGAAGCTCCTTTTATATGTTGGTGAGCATAAAACGTGTTTCTTAAACGATGTGATTAATTCTTGCGGTCATACGGAAAGAGTAAATGTTTTTGCACTGATTGATACTCTTAAAAAACAGGACAAGGCAGGTGCGATAGCTCAAATGTCCCGTTTGCTCGAATATGGCGAGGAGCCGCTGCGGATTATGGGTGTTCTATTAAAATTTGTCCGGGAACACGCTAATTTGTCAGACGTAAAGATAATAAAATTATTACGGGACGCCGATTATCAGATAAAAAGTAGTAAAGCACCTACCGAATGGATTCTTGAACAGGTTGTTATCACACTAACTTCCTGGCAAGGTGGGATTTAATGCGCCCTGCAGTATTTTGGTGGATAACCTTTTTGCGAGCAGCGCGGTCCGCCTGTTCTTGTGCTATTACAAAAAGTTTCTTTGCTTCTTCCTTTTGCCCGCTTTTTAAAGCAGATTCCACTTTGTCCACCGCACTTTTTAATTGCGATTTGGTGATTTTATTTCTCTTGTAGTGAACAAGTGACTGCCGCGCAGATTTAATTCCCTGGCTATGTCTTCCGCCTTTCAGTTTTGTCATATTACTACCTCCATCAATATGTAACTAGTAGGATTGTACAAAGGTATGCGACAGAAGTCAAGTGTGGTTTGTTGATTTTCAGGGATTATCGTAGTATAATGAATCTATTATGATTTGCGGGCTTGATTATAACCAGTTTATACGTCTCACAAAAACAGGGAACCTGGTCTGTGTCTGGAAAGAGCTCCTTGCTGATACTGAAACGCCGGTCTCGGCATTCATGAAACTCAGCTCTTATTATCCATCACTGTCAAGTTTTCTTCTGGAAAGCGTAGAAGGCGGGGAGAAAATCGGGCGTTACTCATTTCTTGCAGTCCAGCCAGCACGTACTTTCAAATTTCCCGATAAACCTCAATCAAAACGTACGGAAAACGACCCACTCTTTGAGGTACAGAAATTTCTCGCTACGATACATCCAGCGCCACAGCCGGAACTGCCGCGTTTTTCAGGAGGATTAGTCGGTTACCTTGGATACGAAAGTATTCGTTATTTCGAGCGTGTACCTGTTACCAATCCTGATAGAGGACAGTTTCCAATTGCTCAATTTATGCTGCCTGATACATTACTTGCATTTGACCACGTAAGGCATTCGATTGTTATCATCGTTCCTGTTCATATCGTTCGACAATCAGATAGCAGGCGGTTGTGGAATTCCGCTCAAAAACGGATTGGTTCCATAGAACGCGCATTAAGTATGCCACTCCGGGTCCTTAAAAAGCGCCATTCCGGTTCGACGGTTTCTACGGTTAAGCCACGCTCGAATTTTACCGAAAAAGAGTTCTGTCAGGCGGTTTCAATGACAAAAAAGTACATCCGTTCCGGGGATATAATCCAGGCAGTCATTTCCCAGCGCTGGGGGTTTCGTCTCGGATGCGACCCTTTCCAGGTATATCGTGCACTGCGCGTAGTCAATCCTTCTCCATATATGTTTTTTCTTAAATTCAATGACCTCTGCCTGATTGGTTCGTCACCGGAATTGCTTGTTCGCGTGGAGGGCAATCGTGTGACGCAGAGACCGATTGCCGGTACCAGGCCGCGCGGGGAAAATGAACTGGAAGATAAACGGCTTGAAGAGTCTCTGAGACGCAGCACAAAAGAACGCGCCGAGCACATCATGCTTGTTGACCTCGCGCGTAACGACATCGGACGGGTCTGCCGTGCCGGCAGCATCCGGGTCCCGGAAATGTTTGTAATTGAAAAATATTCTCACGTCCAGCACCTTGTCAGCGAAGTTACCGGTACTTTACGTCCCTGCCAAAGTTCTTTTGACGTTCTGCGTTTGTCTTTCCCCGCAGGCACGGTAACAGGCGCTCCAAAAATTCGGGCAATGGAAATAATAGACGAACTGGAGCCTGTCCAGAGAGGTCCGTACGCAGGTGCAGTTGGTTACTTTGATTTTCATGGAAATATGGATACCTGCATAGGAATCAGGATGATAGTCACAAAAGGTAATCGTGCGTTTGTACAGGCAGGTGCAGGGATTGTTGCCGATTCCAGGCCAGCACGCGAACTCGAAGAGACCAGAAACAAAGCGCGTGCTTTAATTCATGCGGTAGAACTTGTAAATTCGTTATGATTGCGGTAATTGACAATTACGATTCATTCGTTTACAACTTAGTGCAGTACTTGCAGGAGCTTGGCGCGAGAGTTCGGGTGTGGCGTAACGATTGTATTTCAGCAGACGGACTCGCTCGGCTTAAACCAGAAGCACTGGTTATTTCTCCGGGGCCTGGAGTACCGCAGGGCGCCGGGAATTGTATCAACATAATAAAGCACCTAACAGGCAAAGTTCCAATTCTCGGGGTATGCCTTGGTCACCAGTGCATCGGTGTGGCTTTTGGCGGAAAGATTGTCAGCGCAAGGCGCCTGATGCACGGAAAGGTCTCTATGATTTCACATGACGGACGAACAATTTATCGCAGTCTGGAAAACCCATTTCAAGCGGTGAGGTATCATTCGCTTGCGATTTCAAGGAAGGACTTCCCTGATTCACTAGAGGTTAGTGCAAAAACCAAAGATGGAGAGATAATGGGGGTAAGACACAAGAAATTCTTTGTTGAAGGAGTCCAGTTTCATCCAGAATCGATACTTACAGGCGAAGGAATGCATCTGATGAAGAATTTTTTGCAGCTTTCCCGGGAGGGGAGGAGAAAATGACGATACGTGAAGCAATTGCAAGAGTTGTGGATGGTGAGAATCTAACCGAAGCCGAAGCAATAGAAGTAATGACCCAGATTATGGATGGAGAAACCACAGAGGCGCAAATTGCAAGTTTCCTGACAGCGCTCAGGATGAAGGGCGAGACCGTGGAGGAAATCACGGGCTGCGCCAGGGTTATGAGAGACCATGCCATTCAAGTCCGGGTTGCTAAACCCAAAGAGCAGATAGTTGACATTGACCGCGATGAAATAAACATTGACTGGGAAACGATTGTGGATACCTGCGGCACAGGCGGCGATAACACTCACACGTTCAACATTTCTACAACCACTGCATTTGTGGTTGCAGGTGCCGGCGTACTCGTTGCGAAACATGGTAATCGTTCTGTTTCATCCAGATGTGGCAGCGCTGACGTGGTAGAAGCGCTTGGAGTCAATCTGGAGGTACCAAGAGGAATAGTCGAGAAATGCGTCAACAATATCGGTATCGGTTTTCTTTATGCACCTTCTTTGCATGCTGCGATGCGGTATGCAATAAGTCCCAGGAAACAGATAGGGATAAGGACGGTATTCAATATACTCGGTCCGCTCACGAATCCCGCAAGAGCCACGTCCCAGGTACTTGGCGTATATAAACCAGAGCTTACTGAGACGCTCGCTTACGTACTCAAAGGGCTCGGGAGCAAACGCGCATTTATTGTCTATGGAAAAGATGCATTGGATGAAATTTCGATTACCGGTAAAACGCGAATATCAGAATTGAATCGCGGCGAAGTCCGCACTTATGATGTTCAGCCGGAGGATTTTGGTCTGGAGCGTGGAACGCTTGATGATATCCGCGGTGGCGATACCAAAGAGAATGCACGAATAACCAGAGACATACTGGAAGGAAAAGATGGTCCGCGCAGAGACATTGTTTTGTTGAACGCCGGCTTTGCACTGTGCGCTGCCGGTAAAGTTGAAAATGTTAAAGATGGAATAAAAATGGCACGTGAGTCTATCGACTCTGGGAAAGCGCTCAAGAAACTGGAAAAATTAATTGAATTTACCAAC
>CAZUQH010000001.1:22482-26463 GCA_964622465.1 uncultured bacterium
TATCGACTCTGGGAAAGCGCTCAAGAAACTGGAAAAATTAATTGAATTTACCAACCAGCAGTAAATGTCATTGCGAAGCCGCGTAGTGGGCGAGCTTGCTCGCCCTGCGACGAAGCAATCTTATACCGGTAAACGGATTACTTATGACAATACTTGATGAGATAGTCAAGCACACCATAGTAAGAGTGGAAAGAGAAAAACAATCTTTACAGGAGAGTTCGCTGAAAGAACAACTCAAGAGCGCTCCACAGACGCGGGATTTTTTTGCAGCTTTGGAACAGGGGCGTGAGAGGGATGGCATATCCGTCATCGCTGAGATAAAGCGTGCTTCTCCGTCGCACGGCGAACTTGCTCCGCATTTGTCAATTCCTGACATTGTCCATTCGTATGAGGCCGGCGGTGCTATAGCAATTTCGGTTTTATGCGAACCGGATTTCTTCCATGGCGGATGGGAAGATATACGCGAGGTGCGCCGGCAGACAACCTTACCTATACTGGCGAAGGAATTTGTAATAGATGAATACCAGATTTTGCGTGCCCGGCTTGCTGGTGCTGACGCCATACTTTTGATTGTTTCGCTGATGCGGGATAAAAAAACGTTGTTACGTTTCATGGATGTGGTCAGAAGGCTTGGTATGCAGTATTTAGCCGAGGTGCACAACGAAGAAGAGATGGAACTTGCGCTTGACTGCGGGTGTCCGATTATAGGCGTGAATAACAGAAATCTAAAAGATTTTTCTGTCGACGTTGGAACAACCCTTCGTCTTGCAAAAAAAATTTCTGACAGGCACTGGCAGGGGATTGCTTCGTCGCACCCTTCGGGTGCTCCTCGCAATGACAATGACAGGCATTTTCTTGTGAGCGAGAGCGGAATCGAAAAAAAGGAAGACGTCCGTAAACTAAAAAAAGCAGGTGTTGGTGCAATACTGGTAGGCGAGGCGCTGATTACTTCAGAAGACCCTGCATCAGCAATCAGGAATTTGTTGAGTTAAATGGCTAAAGTAAAGATTTGCGGAATCACTAACGTTGAAGATGCACGCTGGGCAGCTAACTTCGGCGCCGATTATATAGGGATGAACTTCTGGAAAAAAACGCCCAGGCATATCAGTCCTCTAGTTGTCCCTCAGATTATGGAAGGATTACCTTCGTTTGTAACTCCTGTAGCAGTATTCGTTGACGAGAAACTGGACAACGTAGCCAAAACACTTGAAGAGCATGGTTTTTCAGTTGTACAATTACACGGTAGGGAATCCGGGAAATATGTAAAGGAATTAAAAAACAAATTACCCTCCGTAGAGATTATAAAAGCAATAAGGATACGCTCGCAAGAGTCGCTTTTGGAATTGAAAAAATATCTTCCAGAGGTTGATTATTTTCTTCTTGACGCCTATAACCCGGGTGTGCCTGGCGGGACAGGCCAAACCTTCAACTGGGAACTTGCTTGTGCTGCAAAGGAAACGGGCAAAAAAATATTTCTTGCAGGTGGCCTGACTCCGGAAAATATCGGTGAGGCAATAGCAAAAGTACATCCTTATGCAGTGGACGTTGCGAGTGGTGTCGAGAAAGGACCGAGGCGGAAGGATATGGATAAGATGAGCCAATTTATTATGAAAGCGAAGGTAATGTAATTCGATGAATAAACATGTGCCAGACAAGAAAGGTTATTTTGGTAGTTTTGGCGGGCGTTTCATACCTGAAACGCTTGTTCCTGCCCTAAAAGAATTGACGCAAGCATTTGAGGCAGCGCGTCGTGATAAGGAATTCCAGAAACAACTGAATAGTTATCTTGCTGATTATGCAGGACGGCCGACTCCGCTGTATCATGCCAGCCAACTGGAACATAAGTTAAGCGGCCCAAAAATATATCTTAAAAGAGAAGACCTTCTTCATACTGGCGCGCACAAAATAAATAACACGTTAGGTCAGGTTCTTCTTGCTAAACGGATTGGCAAGAAGCGTATCATTGCAGAGACCGGAGCTGGTCAGCATGGCGTTGCTACCGCGACAGCTTGCGCCGTAATGGGGTTACCATGTGTAGTTTACATGGGAGAAGAAGACATAAGACGTCAGGCACTAAACGTGTGGAAGATGGAACTTCTTGGTGCGGAGGTAATTCCAGTAAAAACCGGTTCCAAGACTCTGAAAGATGCGGTAAACGAAGCAATCAGAGATTGGGTTGCAAGTGTCAGGACAACTCACTATGTTCTTGGTTCGGTTGTAGGGCCACATCCGTATCCAGTGATGGTCCGGGAATTTCAATCTGTCATAGGAAAAGAAACACGACGTCAGATTTTAAAGAAGGAAGGTAGATTACCTGATTATATGTTTGCATGCGTAGGAGGGGGGAGTAATTCCACCGGTTTTATGTATCCGTTTATGAATGACAGTAGCGTGAAATTTGTCGGAGTCGAAGCTGGTGGCTCGGGCTTAAGCACTGGTAAACATGCAGCAACGCTTATTGCTGGCAGGCCGGGCATTCTACATGGTGCACGTTCATATCTTATGCAGGATAAATACGGGCAGGTTCTTACAACTCATTCGGTAGCAGCAGGGCTCGACTATCCCGGAGTAGGCCCGGAACTATCTTACTGGAAAGATACTGGAAGAGCATCATTTGTCTCAGTAACTGATTCAGAAGCGTTGCGTGCATTTCATGTACTTGCAGAAACAGAAGGCATCATACCTGCGCTTGAGCCAAGTCACGCAATTGCAGAGCTTATCAAGCGCGCGCCAAAGTTGAAAGGGAAATTGGTAGCTCTGTGTCTTTCTGGCCGTGGGGACAAAGACGTTGACGTGGTACGGGAAGCTATGGCGGAGAAATGGCGGAGAAAACGAAATTAAGATGAACCGGATTAAAAGTACATTCCAGGTATTGCGGCGCGATAATAAAAAGGCATTTATTCCATTCATTACAGGCGGTTTTCCGTCAGAGAAAGATACCGTTGAGCTCGCTTTGCAGCTTGCTAAAAACGGAGCAGATATTCTTGAACTTGGCATTCCGTTTTCTGACCCGGTAGCCGACGGTCCTACAATCCAGGCAACGAGTCAATATGCTCTTGAACATGGCACGACGCCGATTTCCGTTTTGAATATTGCCGGTAAAATAAGAGCTAAGTCACAGATACCAATTGTTATCCTTACTTATCTCAATCCAGTGTATAATATCGGTTTCAAGAATTTTTTCGGTCTGGCGAAACGTGCTGGCGTAGACGCCGTTATCATACCGGATTTGCCGCCAGATAATGCCAGGGATTTACTCGGCATAGCGCATTCATATGGAATAGATACGGTTTTCCTGGTTACGCCCATTTCTTCCGATGAGCGACTCAAGAAAATTGCGAAGGTCTCCACCGGTTTTATATATGCGGTTTCAATTACAGGGGTTACGGGCGAACGGCGTAACCTGCACGCAAAAGTTAAGCATGTTGTTTCCCGTCTTAAGAAAATGACCCAGACGCCTGTTGCCGTAGGTTTTGGTATTTCCAATCCTGCACAGGCATACGATATATCCCGTTATAGCGATGGAGTGATAGTTGGCAGTTCGCTGCTCAAGGTCCTTCTCTCACACAAAGCAAAGAAAAAAGCTGCAAAGCAGAAAATGATAGCACTTGCTTCGTCTATCGCAAGAGCAGTGCATAGTTACAGCACCTGAAGAAATACAGTGATAGAAATTTCGGTTGTCCTGCCATGTTTGAATGAGGAAGCAACAATCGCTGACTGTGTAAAGAAGGCACAGTCAGCATTGGGTGTTGTCGGTATTGAATATGAAATTATTGTCGCTGACAACGGGTCAACCGATAGGTCTGTTGAGATTTCAGAGGGACTGGGTGCCAGAATAGTAACAGTTGAAGATAGAGGATATGGCGCTTGCTTGCGCGGAGGTATTACCGCTGCACGTGGGAAATACATCATTATGGGAGATGCTGATGATACGTATGACTTCAGCGAAATAGGCAAGTTTGTTCAATTGTTGCGTGAAGG
>CAZUQH010000001.1:26563-38164 GCA_964622465.1 uncultured bacterium
TTAAAGAAGGGTTTGAAGATTACCGAGGTTCCAATCACATATTACCCGAGGCGCGGCCAGTCAAAACTATCTTCTTTCCGTGATGCATGGCGGCATATCAGGTTTATGCTGCTCTACAGCCCAAACAATCTTTATTTCGTACCAGGTGGCATTTTGTTTGCTATCGGTTTGTTCCTTGTCATCCGTCTTATGTTTGGACCCATCTGGCTTTTTGGCCGTATGTGGGGTATTCACGTAATGCTCTACGGGAGTATGATGACCTTGCTTGGATGGCAAATCTTGACTCTCGGGTTATGCGCAAAGGTTTACGCACGCCAGATAGGCCTGGAAGAGGAAAGCGGTGGGCCACTTTCCTGGCTTACTCTTGAGCGTGCACTGACGCTTGGGGGTATTCTCGCGCTAGTAGGATTTGGTTTTGCAGTATACATTTTCGTAAAGTGGATTGCGCATGGCTTTGGAGAATTAGCAGAAGTTCAGACAGCTGTATTCTCGCTGACATTGCTTGTCATCGGTGTCCAGACAATCTTTTCAGCATTTCTGTCCGGCCTGTTCCAGGTGGAGTATAAAAAATAACATAAAGTGAAAGTATTGCTTGTATTTCCTCCGCAAACCAGACCGGCTGTCCAACCGGTATATGGAACGACTATGAGTGACGTCGGTACCTATCCGCCGCTTGGCCTTCTATATATTGCTGCATACCTCGAAAAATACAGTAACCATTCAGTTTATGTTCTTGATGCTCCAATAAACCGGATGACCCATGATCAAGTTGGAAAATATGTGGAAACACAAAAGCCCGATATAGTCGGCGTTTACAGTACCACTGATTATTTTTTCGACGTGATTACTTGCTTTTCCAAAATTAAGTCTGTCCTGCCGCGGACAGTAACTGTAGTAGGCGGTCCACATACTTACCTTTATCCACGTAAGACAGTTCGCTTTCCGGAAATTGACTATGTTGTCTGCGGAGAAGGAGAAGTTCCTTTCTTGAAACTGGTCAATGCATTATCCGGCGGGGCTTCAGTAGAACAAATACCGGGTGTTCTCAGTAAGGAGAACATAAACCAGCCAGTTGAAATACAACGAAATAGTGACATAGAAGCCCTTCCGTTTCCAGCGAGGCACCTTACTGATTATCGGAAGTATTCATCAATTCTTGCGTACTCTTCTCCAATAGCAACAATGGTAACCAGCCGGGGCTGTCCTTATCATTGTTATTTTTGCAGCAAAATCGAAAGTGGTCAAAAACCAAGAACGCGCTCTCCGAAAAATGTGGTTGATGAAATAGAAATATGCACAAAAATGGGGATATCTGATTTCATGTTCTTTGATGAATTATTCACTTTTTCGAAAGAAAGAGTATTGGGTATTTGTGATGAAATTCAGAAACGTAGACTTAAAATTCGATGGCAAATCCGTTCCAGGGCAGATGTTCTGGACGAAGAAATCGTACATGCTCTTAAGAAGGCAGGATGCCGGCTTATTCAATTTGGGATTGAATCAGGAAGCCCGCATATCCAGAGGGTGTTAAATAAACGCTTGAACCTTAGGAAAGTGCGTGAGTGTATAAAGATGGTAAAGAGCGCAGGTATACTTACTTATGGTGATTTTATGCTCGGCAGTCCTGAAGAAACAATTGAAGAAATGCATAAGACAATTCTGTTTGCGAAGTCCCTCGGTTTGAACTATGCAGTGTTCAGTATTACACAAATACTTCCCGGTACCGTGCTGCATAATATGGCGCTCAGTCAAGGACTCATAGATAAGGACTATTGGAGGGAATACGTAATGAATCCCGAAAAACGCCCCGAGAAGTATTATTGGCCTGGTAAGTTTACTCCTGAGCAAATGGAAAAAATAGCACGATACGCTTATCATAGTTTTTACATTCGCCCATACTATTTGTGGAAAAATTTATGGTACAAACGGTCACCAAGACAGTTTTTGTGGCAAGCATGGACGGGTATAAAAACGTTCATTCCTCATATATAATGTAAATGGTGATATGATGAAAATGCTTTTTGTTGACCCTGCAACCGAAATAGCTTTTAACTACCCAAACATTGGGTTGGCATACGCAGCAACCCAGCTCAATGTAAAGGTGATTGACCAGCATACCCTTCCGTATCCGCAAGATAGATTTCTGAAACACAAAGTCGATGTGCTTGGTATTTCCGTACGGTCTTTAACACTAAAGGAAGCGCAAAGAATTGCCCGTCTATACAAGAAGAAATATCCTGACGTAGAGATAGTTTCTGTTCGGAATGGGATAGATGTCCAGTGTTGCTATCCTTACCTTGATTTCAAAAAGCAAGTGTTTATTGACAAGCCATTTTCTGATGCCTATCCTTTTCCTCATTATGAATTGTTTGATTCCTTCCGATATTTGCAAGCGTGTTGGAGTAGCGGTCTCTGGGATTATACAATTGTGACTAGCGTTGGTTGTCCTTATCAATGTACTTTCTGTGCATCACATAACAGAAAGTGGTATCCCAGAAGTGCACAGAATTGTTACCAGGAATTGAAACAAGCAAAAGAGAAATATAATATAAAAGGCTTTGAGATAATTGATGATTGTTTCAATCTGAATAAAAGAAGAGTGATAGAATTTGCGAACCTCGTTGCCCGTCTGAAATTAAGATGGGAATGCTCGAACGGATTAAGAGCCGACCTCTTTGATGAAGAAACAGCGAGTGCGATGAAAATTTCGGGTTGTGAGTTAGTTGGTTTTGGTGTAGAGTCCGTAAACCCGAAGGTATTGCAAATAATAAAAAAAGGGGAAACACTTGACCAGATAGAAAAAGCTATCTTAATTGCAAAGAAGTACTGGCAAAAAGTGCATGGTTTTTTCATAATAGGCCTTCCTGGTGCAACTTATGAAGATGATTTGCAGGCGCTTGAATGGGCACGTTCCAGAGGAATAAGTGCTATTTTTTCTTACTACGTCCCCTCCGCGAAAGTGGTTTCAGGCGAAAGCAATGCATTCTATGGTGAGAAAGCACATTTATGGTCAAAAGAATATCCACAGGAGTTGCAGAAAAAGGTATATCAGTTTTCCAGAATGAAGAAAAAGAAAGAGTATTTAGCCATAGGTCGCCTTGGTAGAATTGTATTTGCAGTATTTGCTATGCTGTTTCACCTAAGCCCGAGAGAATTTCCTACACACTTTATTAGAGTGTTGAAAAAAATGCTCAGCATTTTTTTGTATGGCGAGGTGCAGTGAAAGCATGCTACATAAGTAATTTTCTGCCTGGGTATCATCGTCGTGTTGGCGGAGCAGATTATTTAACTTTTCGGTTTGCGAGAGCCGCGAGAAAACGAGGTTGTGAAATTAGCTTCATTGTAACAAAAAGCGCAGGTTATTCTAAGAAAACGGTCGATGGTTTTCCAGTTTTTCCTGTTGCGGTTCTGGAAGACCTTTTTCCCAGGAATATTAAAAAAATTATAGAGATACTCAAGTGGTACGTTTTCCAATTTGACCCTATTGTATACTTTTCAATCAAGCGATTACTGCATAAGTTGAAACCCGATATTGTACATCTTCACAGCTTCTATTTGTTTACGTTTGCTGTGATTATTGCTGCTAGGAGAGAGCAAATTCCAGTTTGTGTTTCAATTTATGACTACTGGATGTTTTGTCCGCAAATGACGCTGACCAATACAGATGGCAGGTCTTGCCGTAGGGTACAGGGCGCAAGATGTGTCAGGTGCCTCCCAGAGAAATTCCTGCTTATACAGAAGATACTTCTATATCTCCGGGAACCAATCTTTCGTTATTTCTTGAATAAAATAGATAACTTTATTGTACTTTCCAGAAACTCGGCATCAATACTTGAAGACATGAGGGTTCCTGGTGGGAAGGTAACGATTGTTAATCAGCCAGGTGATATGTCCCTTATCCGGACAGAGATTTGTCCAAAACGTGGGCATATGATATTATACGTAGGATGGATTGAAAAACGAAAAGGATTACATGTCATCGTTAGAGCAATGCCAAAAATTATTGAGAGTTTTAGCGATGCACGGCTATTTGTAATAAGCGATATTGCACGGTATCAGGAATATTATTATAGAAACATCCTCATTCAAATAAACCAACTTGGATTGGAAAAGCATGTATTCCTGGCAGGTCCTAAACCGTACAAGGAAGTAAAAGAATTTTTAAGTAAGGCAGATGTGGTAGTAATACCAGAGCAGTGGGAAAACATGTCGCCTGTAATACTTACAGAAGCAATGTTGGCAGGGAAGGCGATTGTAGCGAGTGATATCGGTGGGAT
Organism: uncultured bacterium; assembly: GCA_964622465.1. GTDB lineage: Bacteria > CG03 > CAZUQH01 > CAZUQH01 > CAZUQH01 > CAZUQH01. The sequence goes on from CAZUQH010000001.1 coordinate 30,841, forward strand.
ACCTGAATTCATAAAGGATGATTACAATGGATTACTTGCCGAACCTAAAAACCCGTCCTCTTTTGCTTCAAAGATAACCAGAATTCTGATAGACGACAAGCAGTGTTTATTCGGTAAGCGTGCCAGGAATGACGCCATAACTTTTTTTGGAGAACGCGAAGCGGGCAATAAATTGGGTCATGTATATTCTGATGCACAAAGGAGAACGTAATGGATTCCAGACGAATAAAACTATTAAGTATCGCATTTTCAAGGCTCAAATACATATCCTACTTGTTGAGAAGAGGAAAGTTCAAGATGGCACGAAATTATCTGTGGGTATCTATTTTCACACGTGACGCTGGAATTGCATTGTTCGACCCTATTTACAGAATTTGGCCATCGTTAGCACCCTATCCCGAAGCAATAGAAATTGAAGTAACCACACGCTGTCATCTGCGGTGTATAATATGCGAACAAGCGTACTGGCATGAAAAGCCAAGAGAAATGAGTTTTGAAGAATTCAAGAAAATCGTGGACCAGTTTCCCCGGCTGAAGTGGATAGGAATGACTGGTATTGGCTCAAGTTTTCTCAACAAAGATTACTTGAAAATGTTAAAATATTTGAAGTCACGCTCTATTTTTATTGAATTTTATGATAGTTTTGACCTTATAAGTGAAGATATTTCCAAACAGTTGATAGAAATTGGCGTGGATAAAATTTGGCTGTCATGCGACGCAAGTACAAAAGAGACGTATGAAAAAATCAGAATAGGCACTAAATGGGAAAAGGTAATGAAGAACGTAAGGGATTTTGTTCGCATAAAAAGAGAAAAATGTACGCCGATACCGGAATTCTGGTTTCATTATGTTGTGACATCTCTTAACATCAATGAAATGACGGATTTTTTGGATTTAGTGTATTCGCTAGTTGGAAAAGATACAAACTATGCAATTTTGATAACATTCTCCGCTGTTCTTAGATTTCCTCAAGTGCGACACCTATGGGTTGACATACCAAGGTTTCTTATGCGTGACGTTGAAAAGAAAGCGAGAGAATTAGGATTATTCGTGAATTGGAATCAGAATATTACGCCAACGCAGCAGATGCGCAGATGCACCAAATGGACTGAACCTTTTATCCTGGCTACAGGGCATGTTCAGCCATGCTGCATAATTAACGAGGCAAACACTAGAGAACATCAGAAGAAGTACAGCTTTGGAAATGTATTTACAGAATCATTTGCAGCTATATGGAAAGGGAAATATCGCGAGTGCGTAAGGAGAATCCATCGTGGCGAGATGCCAGAAATTTGCCGTTATTGCCGTGCTTTTCGTCTTCCAGAACAGACAGAATTGAACAAAAAATAGGGATATAATAATGAGTTCGCTCGTATCTGTTGTAATTCCAGTAAGGAATGAAGAGAATAATCTTAAAAGATGTCTGGAAGCGCTCAAAAACCAGACATACGAAGCAACAGAAATCGTAGTGGTTGATAATGGGAGTAGTGACAACTCATCAGAAATTGCACGCAGTTATACCGATAAAGTATTATATGAACCCAAGCCAGGAATTGTATTTGCAAAAAACACAGGTGTTATCAATAGCAATGGAAATTATATTTTTTTTACTGATGCAGATTGTGAACCAAATTCCAAATGGGTTGAAACACTGATGGATGAATTCCAGGATTCTTCGGTTCTTTCGGCAGGAGGTGCAACGATTTTGCCAGAAAGCGCAACTGAATTTGAAAGATATATTGAAAAAGTCATTGTATTTTTAAGCAACCCCGGTGCACGGTATGGAAGTAGATTTGTAATCAGAAAGGAAACTTTTCATAACCCTGGTTGTAATGTTGCTTATCGGAGAGAAGTTTTTGAGCGGCTTGGTTATTTTGACGAAAGATTACTTACCTGCGAGGATGCAGAGTTTGATTGGCGGATTAAGAATTCCGGAGGTAAAATAATTTTTAATCCGGATGCAATGGTCAAACATCACCATAGAACAAGCTGGAAGAGTTTTTTGAGGCAATCCTACAGATACAGCATAGGAAGGATACAAGCAATTAAGCTTCACTGGAAAATGGCAAAATGGTTCCATTTTGTTCCATCATTTTTTGTATTCGTAATACTCTTTGCGCTTGCTGGACTGTTCATCACATCACTTCGCTTCGTTTGTGTATCCCTGCTTGTGTTACTTATTGGGTCTAGTTTTGTGGCAGCACTTTTTCTTTCTCATGCACGCAGTTTGCAACATACTTTTATATACTTTGGTCTGCTCTGGACATGGTTTTTGGGTTGGGGTGTAGGATTTCTGAGAGGTTTGTATTTTCATAGGTATATAGAGGAAAATAAAACTTGAAAGTAAGTATAATATTCCCACCACCATTAGATGGCACAAGACCTGTTGAGCGGTGCTATGGGTGTAACTACGGTATATATTTTCTCCCGCATCTGCCCACCCTGTACATCGCAACAATACTATCCAAAAGAGGCATGTCGGTAAGAATACAAGATTTTGCCGCACGTGGCGACGGGCGGAATGAGTTTGAGAAATGGGTTCTGGAAGACGATTCGGATGTTTATCTGTTCTATACAGTATTTCTTTCGGAGACAATGGACCTGAAAGCCAGAGATATGATCCGTGCAATAAGACCGAAAGCAAAATTCTTATACTGCGGTACCCAGCCAACCTGGCGACCTGATAATTTTCTGGATAAACCAGATTCGTATGTCGTCCGGGGAGAAGCTGACTTCGCGGTTACAGATCTATTAGAAGCAATTAAAACATCCTCAGACCTATCCGGGATTCTAGGTATTTCCTACATAGACGATGGAGATGTACATCACAATGCCAGCCGTCCAATCATAGATGACATAGATACTATTCCGATACCGGATAGAAGCTTCCTTGACCGTAGGCTGTATTACAATCCCAAGATGAGACACATGCCGCAAACAGCCACATTAACTTCGCGTGGATGCTTCGGCAGATGTACATTTTGCGTGCCTAATTCACTTTCTTTTGCCAGAGAATTGGAATTCAGGAAAACCTATTATAAAAAACCGCCACCGAGATTGCATTCTGTTAAAAGAGTTGCGGAGGAATTCAAAGAAATAAGGTCGCTGGGTTTTAGAGCCGTTTCTATTATTGATGATGAGTTTCTGTGGAATGAGAAGCGGACATTAGAAATTTGCGAGGTACTGAAACCACTGGAACTTGAGTGGTCGTGCCTCGCAAGACCGGACATGGTTACTCCGGCATCTGCAAGAGCAATGGCCGAGTCAGGATGCGTCTATGTGGACCTGGGGGTTGAGTCCTTTGACCAGAGGATTCTAGATGCAGTGCGTAAGGACATGCAGATGCCAGATATAGTCAGGGGAATCAAATTACTTCGGGAGAATGGAATCCAGCCAGAAATAAATGTCCTTCTGGCAGCGACGCCACTGGAAACAAGAGAGACAATTCTTAAGACGATCAAGATGACCGAGAAATTTGCGCCGGAATTTATCCTTTATAGCATTGCCTCGCCTTTCCCTGGAACAGAGTTCTACTATCAAGCAAGGGAGCACCACTGGTTTGTCACGCCGGATAATGAGTACAAACCAGTAGACCCACAGCAAGAATCAATAATATCATATCCTCATCTCTCAAAACAAGAACTCGACAAATTGGTTTTATACGCTTATTTGCAGCATTATTTTAGACCAACATATCTCCTGAAGCAACTAATACACCTTCGTTCGTTTGGTGATCTTGTTAACAAATTTAGTACAGCATTGAGGGTTATCCGCAGGAATTTATTGCATTACTGAAAAGGTGTACAGGGTGAGTTCATGTATACTAAACGTGTCAAAAAATCTGTAGCAGTTGTTCTGTGCGCTGGCAAAGGAATCAGGTTAGGAAAGGAATATGACAGGGTTGCGAAAGCGATGATTCCAATACTCGGCAAACCACTGATCAAACATGTGATTGACTATTGGTCTCCATCGGTAAGTCGATTTGTCATAGTTGTTGGCCACCATAAAAAACAGGTCATGAAATATATAAGTACCATTCCTGTAAAAGTAAATTTTGTGGAACAAAAAAATCCACATGGAATTGCTGACGCAGTAAATCGGGTAATACAGGTAGTCCCAGAAAAATTCATAGTTATACTCGGGGATTGCCTTTGCGTAGGAGAGTTCAAGTTTCCGGTGCGGATGGAGCAAGGTGTGGGTGTCTGGAAGACAGATAATAGACAGGATATAAGACAGAGTTATTCTATTAGAATTCAGGGACACAGAATAGTCGGTGTGAAAGAAAAACCGAGGCATATTTTCAATAATTTCTGCGGTATGGGTTACTACTTCTTCACAGACAAGGTATTTTCCTACATTAAAAAAACGAAGCCATCTTCGTTGCGCGGTGAAGTGGAAATTACGGATGTCATACAAAAAATGATTGACGGCGGCGAGAAAATTTCACCTGTTCTCTTCAAGGGTGAATATATCAATATCACGCATTCTGAAGATATAGCACGTGCTGAGGAGATGCTCAGGAGGTGGGGACGCTGAAGACGATTTTTCTTACAGGTGGTACGGGTTTTATAGGCAGCCATCTTGCGAGACGGTTGTGTGAACTGAACTATGAATTGGTTTGTCTTGTGAGAAAGACCAGCAACATTACAATCCTCAGGTCTCTACCTAATACAAGGATTGTATATGGCGACCTCCGGAATATTGACAGAATTGGAAAAGCACTAACCGGAGCAGATATCGTAATTCACGCAGGTGCAGTTTTGCATGGAGGCAGATATTCGGCAGAAGATTTTTATGAGATAAATTATAAAGCTACTGTTGACCTTGCTCGCTTAGTGCTCAAAAACAGAATCAAGAAATTCCTGTTCATAAGCTCAATCTCAGCTGTAGGTCCCCGTAAAAATACAAGTGTTCTGGATGAAAGTGCAGAATACAAACCTGTTGATGCGTATGGCAATTCCAAAATGCTTGCAGAAAAAGTACTGCTTGAGATGTGGCACAAGCAGAATTTTCCTGTGATAATTATCCGTCCATCGTTTATCTATGGTCCTGGTGACAGGCATGGTATATTCAGATACTGCAATTTGGTAAAAATAGGATTGTTTCCATTGATTGGTGAAGACGGGCCACTTCGTAGCATTTGTTTTATTTCTGATCTGGTGGAAGGTATAATCCGGGTTCTTGAATCTGGAGAACCAGGTAAAATTTACACATTTTGTGATGATTCTCTATACACCGTGAGAAAGGTAGTAGAAACGATGGCGAAATGGAAGAATGGCTCTTTTGTGGTTATTTCCGTACCTGCAAAAGTCCGTTATTTTTTGGAAGCCACAGCAACACTGGTGAAGACAGTATTCCCGTGTTTTCCTGTTTCCGCGGCGGCTATCAGGGAATTCTCCATTCATAATTACGTTTTTGACAATTCCCATACAAAACAAAGGCTAAACTGGAAACCCAGGGTAGGACTTAAGCAAGGGTTGAAGGAAACATGGCAGTGGTATACACAGTTATCTGGCAGGTTTCGTCTTTAGTTTGGAAAATATGGTTTGCCAACTGGCTTTGCCAAATGTGCGGCTTAACGGCCAGAGGGTGACAAGACAAATAGCGTAAGTAATGAATAGTAACATTATCTGGGCAGCGCCTACAGTTGCGGTCGGGAGGCCCAGGAGTGAATATAGGAATACGGCGCTTCCTTCGCGAAGGCCGAGACCTGCTATCGAGACAGGTATTAATGCGAACAACTGGACTATTGCGTTGATTGTTACCACGTTCCAGAAGGAAATATGAATACCGAACATTTTAAATACGACCAACGTATTGAGCCCCATAACCAGCCATACGCAAAGCACAACGAGATAACTTGTAATTAGCGAGCGGCGATGAATGACAAAATATTCGTCAATGCTTGAGTAGAAACCAGGAAACCATCCTGCGAAGCGTTTGAAGATGAAACGGATAAATATTCTTCCTGGCCTTGCAACAAGAAAGAACATAAACAGGATGCAGAGACCGATAAATATGAGGACTGAAGGCATTGCCTGACGCGCAGGCAAGAATAGAAGGACTCCGGAAATGCCAAGTATTGCAACCCAGAGCAAACTCCCGAGTTTATTCAACAGAGTGATTGCGAGGCCGCTACCGGTTGGTAGGCCGCGCTTATGCCAAAAGTATACAATAGAAAACTGCCCTATGTTAGATGGCAGGAAACATCCGATTGTCCATGCGTAGAGGTAGTCTATTATGGATTCCTTGCACCGTATACCTGGAATTACGGGAATCAAGAGGACGTGCAGAGCGATACTATTAAGAAAGAGAATCACGAGGAAAATAACTACCAATACCGGAATGTAAAAGAGATTGCTTGCTTTAAAAGCGCTGACAAGATTAGTCCAGCCAAGCCGCCAGACAAGAAGAGCAAGTAGCGCGAGCCCTATAAAATATCTAAGTATGTTCCAGATTGCGGTTGAAGATGACGGTTTCACAGGTAGAATTATACCAGATAGATGAGCAAAAATAAAGCAAGACAAAAAGCGAAATTGCAAAAGCAAAAGGATGAAAACATCAATACACCATACATCTTAGGTGCGGGATGGCTGCTTTTCCTATGTATTGTCATATGGTTTATCGTGATTATGAACAATTATTTGCCACAGCATGGGCTCCTACCGGTTGGACGTATATTTTCCATATCTCCTCATACACCGCAGCAGCCAGGCGCAGTGGCCATGGTGTTGGTCGGGCATTTGCTGGCTATTTTAAGGACCTGCATTTTCTTTCTTGCAGCGTTTGGAGCAGGAAAGAGTTTAGGTTATTTACTTGGACATAGCAAATGGAGAAACGCCAGACAGATTAGTAACTTTTTTACAGGTCAGCCACTGATATCAATCGGACTCGGTTTAGGAATTATGATTATTACAGGCATACTTCTTGGGGCTACAGGCAATTTCTTATCTCTATGGCTTTGGTTGGTTGTGGGAATTTTTGGATGCTTGGGAGCCGGTTTTTTTGTTTCCGGCAGGCGAAGCGCTTCTGAAAAAAATGTAAAAGATAAGATATTCGGTTCAGGTTGGAAAACATTATTTTTACTGCTTACTGGCGGTGCTCTTCTCGTATCTCTTGTCGGGTCACTTGCACCGGAGACATTTTATGACACGCTTTTCTATCAATTGGGTATTCCACAATACTGGCTGCATCGTGGCTATGCGGGAACTGTTCCCTACGTTATGCAGTCACTTTATCCGCAGAATATGGGGATTTTATATGGTTACGGGCTTGCGCTTGGCAGGGAATCAGTAACTAAACTTATGAATTTTGGGTTTGGGGT
>CAZUQH010000001.1:38264-53829 GCA_964622465.1 uncultured bacterium
GGCTTGCGCTTGGCAGGGAATCAGTAACTAAACTTATGAATTTTGGGTTTGGGGTACTGGCCATTCTGGTGATGTTGAAAATTTGGAAAACTATTACTGCAGGAATTGGAGCCGGGAAAAGGGATGAGATTGCTTCGCCTGCGGCTCGCAATGACAATAACGCTCCTCGCAATGACACGGGTATAGTTGCTGCTGCGATATTCACAACAATCCCTATGGCGATGTACATATGGTGGCATTCCGGACATGAAATGGCGTTGGCATTCTGGGAAACGCTTGCATTGTGGTGCGTGGTGATGTGGTTCAAGAGGGATGAGATTGCTTCGCCTGCGGCTCGCAATGACAATAACGCTCCTCGCAAGGACAATAGGTCGGATAAATCCGACCGCTACAGCAAGGACAATTATGGTTTGTTGGTGCTGGCAGGAATTTTTGTTGGTCTCGCAGTTGGTGCGAAATATACAAGTTTAATGGCAGTCATTGCTCTTTTTGGCGGAATATTTGTCGTAGGAATCCTTCGCAAGAATAATTTACGCAAGGCATTACTAAATGCCAGTGTGCCGGCTGTAACTGCGCTTATAGTTGCAAGTCCATGGCTTATCCGTGCTGTTATTTCAACTGGCAATCCTGTCTTTCCGTACTTCTTTGGTACCGGTCACTACCCAACGCTAAAATCTTTTTCGTTTACTGACCCTGCACCACCACCATTCAGTATATTCAACTACATTCTCTTTCCATGGAAACTCACGATGATTCCCGACTGGGGACAGGAAAATCAAGTCGGAATGGTTCTTTTGTTTCTCACGCCTCTTGTGTTCCTGTTGCGGAAGAAACCCCCTGTGGTGAAATTCTTGCTAACTTATTGTATAATATATACAATAGCATGGCTTGCCATAAGCCGTTTCTACTTTCGCTATTTCGTGCCATTTATACCAGCGTTAGTACTCCTGCTTTGCTACGCCGTTGCACACATAAGGTCAGCGCTTGCAAGGAATACGGCATTGGCCGGTACGGGTATTTTATGTCTGCTTTCACTCATTGAGGCAGGTGGTTTACAGAAGATGGCGCTTGACCCGCTTGGAGTAATTTCAGGCGTCCAGTCAAAGGAGGAGTATTTGAGTACCGCACGAATGACATATCCAAATCCGTATTATCCAGCTGCAAAATGGATGAATGAAAACCTGCCAGAAAATTCCTGTGTGCTCGTATTTGGAGAACAACGCGCATATTACATTGACCGCCCGTTTGTATTCAATTGTCTTAATGATTACACTCCGCTTATGGAATGGCTTAAAGAAAGCAAAGGTCCTGAGCAGTTTGCTGAACGGCTACACGATGAAGGTATTACGCATTTGTTTGTGAACCTTCCGGAACTTTATCGCCTCAAAAGTATTCTTGAATGGGACAAGAATGATATAGAAAAATTTAATAAATTCTGGGATGAATATGTTGGGCTGGACTGGTCAAGTAGGACAGGACATTTGGGTGTTTATAGGATATTTTCTGAGAGTCGGCACGAAGGAGCGTACACACCACCGAATAACCCACTGTTTTCTGTGGAATTGAAGTGGCGCATTGATGAAGCGCTTGATTTATACAATAAAGGAACGTACGCTGATGCTGTTGCTTCACTCGAAAGAGTGTGCTTGATAGACAAAAAAAATGCCGATGCATGGCACTTACTGGCAATATGTTATGAGAAAACAGGCAGGCATAACGATGCTATACAGGCAATCGAAAAGGCTTATCGTATTGCTCCAGAAAATGAGCAGATTCAGTATAACAGAAAACAGATAATCAGTAGAAATAAATGGTTACAGTAAACGATAAAAATAATAATTCACCAGGAAACCGTGCTATAAGCGCTGGAATGTTCGGGTTATGGGTTAAGTGCCCGCGTTGTGAACACATAATGTTATCCCATGTATTGAGAGACAATTTAAAGGTATGCACACGTTGCGGTTTTTACATCAATATGAATGCGCGAGAAAGGATTCATATGTTGTGCGAACCACGTTCCTGGCGGGAAATAAACCGGAAACTGGCGACATCAGACCCACTCAATTTTTGTGATGGGCAGTACAAAGAAAAAATCGTACGTGACCAGAAAAAGACGCATCTTACCGAAGCGGTATTAACAGGACTTTGCCGTATCGGCAAACATCGTGTTGGTCTGGGAGTATTTGATTTCGATTTCCTTGGCGGTAGCATGGGTTCGGTAGTTGGTGAGAAAATTGCCTGCCTCGCAGAAAGAGTTATAAAAGAAAAAATCCCACTGGTCTTAATTTCTGCTTCTGGTGGCGCAAGAATGCAAGAGAGTATGTTTTCTTTAATGCAGATGGCAAAGACCAGTGCAGCAATTGGTAAGGTAGCACAGGCGCGTTTGCCTTATATTTCAGTACTCAGTCATCCGACAACCGGCGGCGTTACAGCAAGTTTCGCAATGCTCGGCGACATTATAATTGCGGAGCCGGAAGCACTGATTGGTTTTGCAGGTCCGCGCGTGATAGAGCAGACGATAAAACAGAAATTACCCGATAAATTTCAGACGTCGGAATTCTTGCTTGAGCACGGTTTTGTTGACATAATCGTGCCGCGGAAAGAATTGAAGAACTGCATAATTCAGATACTAAATTTGCTTACACTGCCACCAGGTACCAAAACCCCCAAGAAGGGGCGATGACATACCAGCAGACGCTCACCCGGCATCTTGAGTCCAGGGGCGAGTTTAATATCAAACCGGGATTAGGACCGGCGCGTCGTCTCTGGAAGATTCTCGGTTTTCCCGCCAGCGGCCTGAACTTTATCCATATAGCAGGAACTAACGGCAAGGGGTCGGTAGCCGCTATGCTCACCTCTGTGCTTATGCGTGCAGGATATAAAGTTGGCACCTATACGTCACCTCATCTTGTTGATGTGCGCGAACGGATTATGCTCAATGGTAAACCTATTTCTAAAAAGGAAACACAGGATGGATTATCACGTCTTACTGATGTCGAATCGCAGGCATGTAACAGGCGCCTGACATATTTTGAAACGCTGACGCTTCTTTCACTCATGTACTTTAATAGAAAAAAACCTGAGTTCGTGGTATGGGAAACAGGACTGGGTGGCAGGTGGGATACTACCAATATTATTCCCAGGCCGGTAATAACGATTATCACCAACATCGCACTTGACCATACCAGGATTCTTGGACGCACACTTATCGGAATAGCGGGAGAAAAAGCAGGAATAATAAAACGCGGCGTGCCGGTGATAACCGGCGAAACAAGGCCAGGGCCACTGAACGTTATTGCTTCAGTTGCGCGTCGCCGTAATGCCGGATTATATAAGGCAAGCGATTGCCCTGATTGCTCTATTATGTATTATCCAAAGGTGTTACCGGGTGCGCACCAGGAGAAAAATGCCGGAATCGTACAGACAGCGGTAAACGTCCTGCGCAGTTCCGGATTTCGTATTCCTGAACGGTATCTAAAGGAAGGGATTGAAAAAGCACGAATAACAGGCCGTTGCCAGTTGATAGAAAAGACGATATCCGCAGATAACGACAAAAGGATAAGGATAGTCCTTGATGTTGCACATAACCCGGCGGGAATCAGGGCTCTCAGAGGGCTTTTACAGTCAGGTAAATTTTTGTATAATAAGCTACTTGTGGTGATTGGCATGATGAAGGATAAGGACCACAAGAAAATCGCATCCGTAATCGGAGAAATTGCAGACCACAGTTATATTACCAGGTCGCATGTTAGCCGTGCAAAAGACCCCATGGTGATCGCTAAGGTTTGGCCGAATCACCGGTGGACAATTGTTAATAACGTTCAGGAAGCAATCAGGAAAGCACTTATTGAAGCAGAACCCCAGGACATTGTCTGTATAACTGGTTCGCATTACGTCGTTGGAGAGGCAATCCCGGAGCTTGGTGTTAAGGTGCGTCTTGATTAACCGTGATTTTACCACAATACCTGCGCGGGCTAAAGCCTGCGGCTACCGGTATCATAGCATATCTTGGTTAACCGTGCCTTTACAAAAAACGCAAGCGTTCGCTATATTTTTAAGTATATGCATTGCGATTTGTGTTGCAGGATGCTCATCACCGGTAACGAATTCCGGTTCTCTGGAAAATGACGAGGTCTGGAAAGGGCGGATAGTACTTAAAGGGGACATAGTGGTTCCGGAAAACGTAACGCTAACCATAGAGCCGGGAGCAACCATCACTGTGCCTGGAAGGAAACCAGACAAAGATATCCAGATGTATCGTGACATTGGCGGCCGGACGGTAAACCTGTTTAATGAGGATAAAGTAGACCTCATCATCAGAGGAACTTTAATTGCTCGTGGAACAGAATCCAGGCCAATAGTAATAGATGGCAGGAAGACCGGACGTTTTGGTACGGTCTCGCTGCTCGGTGATGAAAATAGTTCGGTGCTGGAATATGTTGTAATCAGGAACGGGTTGCTGGGCTTAAGGTGCTATGACAGGCGTTCACCAAAGGTATCAAATTGCGAATTTAGTGGCCATAGCATAGGCGGTATCGGCGGTATCGGTCTGTGGGATTTTTCCAGCCCTGAGATTAAATCCTGTCTCATAAAAAACAATAAATACGGTCTTGGCGCAAGTGACCTATGTAAGCCCATCATCAGTGATAACGATGTCCAGGACAACACCGCATCAGGGATATTTGCAGAAGGCGGCTCAAGTGCTATAATAGCGAACAACCGCGTTACTGGTAATAACGTTGGGATTGCGACAGGCGATGAAGCAAAACCATTGATTGAAAATAACCATCTGGAAGGGAATGGCGGCGCTATCGGATGCTGGAAGGAATCGAGCCCCAGAATCGTGAAGAACGTTATAGTCAAAAATATGGGTGCCGTTGTAATAAGTGGAAGTTCATCTCCTGAAATTCTCAAGAATAAATTTATAGACAATGGTGGAGGGATTGCCTGTACAGAAAGAAGCAGGGTAGTCCTTTCTGAGAATGAAATAAAGAGGAACGTACGCGGGGTGATTCTCTCGGGTAGTGCACGTGCCACACTTAAGCAAAATCTGCTAGAGTCCAATGAAGTCGGAGTTTTTGTCTCTAATAATGCTAGAGTACAGATGGAATCAAATAAATTCCTTGAGTGCGAGGTTGGAGTCCAATTGGAAGACAATGCAAGAATGGAAGAGACAGGGACGATTTATCGTGGGAACCAGAGGAACATCATAGATAAACGCAAAAGTTAGCGGAGAATAGATGAAAATTAAGCGGGTAATACTGTTTGGGGACCGGTCAAAACGGAACGTGCAAGTTGTGTGGCAGCGAGTCAGTTCAGTTTTAAAGAGGAATGGTTTTGAAATAGTCAGTGCCGATAAAGGTGTCAGAGGCGACATCGCGCTTGTGATAGGTGGAGACGGGATGGTGCTGAAGTCAGCACGATTATTATACGGAAAAGGTATCCCGGTACTGGGTATAAATACCGGACAGATGGGCTTCCTCTCGGAAGTCAGTGCTCATGAGACGAAAAACTTAAAGGAATATCTTAAGAAAGGTCGGATTTTGCTTGAAAAAAGGGACGCTTTGCAATGTCGGATTAAGCGAGATAAAAAGCAGATTTTTACTGGCTATGCTATGAACGACGTTGTTATCAAAGCAGAATCTGCTGCGCGTGTTATAGATTTATTACTTAAAATTGATTCTAACCCTGTAGCAAATTACGTGGTAGATGGTCTTATCGTAAGTACCACGACAGGTTCAACCGCATATTCTCTTGCAGCTGGCGGGCCGATAGTAGAACCCCCCTGTCAGGTTTTCCTGGTGACGCCAGTTTCTCCTCATTCACTCAATCTGCGGCCGCTTGTCCTTTCCAATAAGAGGGAACTAACGGTGGTTGTAAGGAAGAATCACTCACGTATTGTCCTGGCGCTGGACGGACAGAAACATTTTCCGGTCAAAATTGGCGATGTGATAATAATTACCCGTGCAGGCCGGCCAGTCATTATTGCACACACGGGAAGATATAGTTTTTACAGCCGTCTGAAAGAGAAATTCGGCTGGTCACAAAGGGGCTAACCAAAGAATGCTTAGTAGAATTTCAATAAGAAACTTTGCGATAATTGACGAAGTTGACATAGGTTTTAGTCCTGGCTTAAACGTTATTACTGGCGAGACAGGCGCCGGTAAATCCATTATTTTTGGAGCAATGGAACTCTTACTCGGAGAACGCGCACGGACTACGGTAGTGGGCAGCCGCGCCAGCAGCGCACGCGTTGACGGTGATTTTTATGTCCGTCAAGATGACGGCAAGAACTTGCATAAAGTCACCAGAGAAATCGCAAATACCGGCAAGAGTCGCAGCTGGCTCGATGGTAAACCAGTAAGTGCCGGGGAGCTCGGAAAATTTATGAGCCGGCTGGTTGATATGCACGGACAATACGAACATCAGGCACTCTTATCACGGGACGAACAACTTGCCGTTATCGACCGCTTTGGACGTCTTGAAAAAGAGGTTACAAACGTTAACGATACGTATTGCAGATGGTCAGAGATTCAAACGCGTCATCAAATGCTAAAGATGAACGCCGAAGACCGTCAACGGATGGTTGACATGTATTCTTTTGGGTTTGATGAAATCAACCGTGCACAACTTAAACCCGGTGAAGACGATGAACTGGAAAAAACCGTCCGTCTTTTAGGTTCCAGCGAGAAGCTCAATCTCGCGTTGACGTCTGCATATGCCAATCTGTATGATGACGAGGGATCTGCGGTAGAGCGTCTTGGAAAAGCAATTACCAGCTTGAAGCAGCTCGAAGAATTTGATGAGCAGTTCGGGAATATAAGTGGACGTCTTGACGAAACAAGAGTAACAATTGATGACATAGCGCGTGCGGTGCTTGAATTGCGGGAAAAGGTTGAGTTTGACCCGGGACGGCTTGAGCAGGTATTGTCAAGGAAAGATACGATTGACCGGCTGAAAGCAAAGTACGGGAGTTCGATAAAAGATATACTCTCCCGCAAAGAACGACTGTCACGCGATATAGAACAATTGAAACATAGCGAGGAATCGCTTGGTGAACTTGAGCAGGAAATAGCAAAGGCAAAAGATAAACTGGAAGAACATTGCGATAAACTTTCTCGTGCAAGGGAGAAATGTGCAGGTGAACTTTCACCGAGAATAGAGAGGCAGCTTGAAGAGCTCGGTATGAAAAAGGTGCAATTTGAAATTGAAATCAAGCCCAAAATGGTGAGCCGGGATGGATGGGACAATATTTGTTTTATGATAGCGCCGAATCCAGGCGAGCCGCTGAAACCGTTAAAGGAAATTGCTTCCGGTGGCGAATTGTCGCGCATTATGCTCGCCATAAAGACGGTACTTGCTGAAGCAGACAGGATACCGACAGTAATGTTTGATGAGATAGATGCAGGTGTCGGTGGATATGTAGGTGGAGTTATAGGCAGACAGCTTGCCGATTTATCAAGGCATCACCAGGTAATCTGTATAACACATCTTCCTCAAATTGCATCGTTTGCACAGGCGCATTTTCTGGTAGAGAAAAATATAGAGAAGGATACCACAAGTGTTACGATTCGCAATCTCGGTTTTGAGGAGAGAGTCCATGAATTGGCGCGTTTGCTCGGAGGCAGAAAAATTGGAGAAACAGCTGTCCGGCATGCCGAGCAGCTACTCGAAGAAGCAGGCGTAAAAGGAGCCAAAGTTGGTTGAAAAAATAGAAACCACAAGCCCTAAGATTATAATCAAAATCGATACAGAACGTTGCAAAGGATGCGGATTGTGCGTTCATTTTTGCCCAAAGAGTGTGCTTGTATTATCCGGAGAGTTTAACAGTTCAGGGAACCATCCTGTCGAAGTGGTTGCGCCGGAAAGCTGCACCGGCTGTGGTTATTGCTACGTCATATGTCCGGATGCAGCACTCACGATATTACGCAATGAATAATAACGCAGGAAGTAAAGAGGTATTGATGAGAGGAAATATCGCGCTCGTGGAAGGTGCGATAAAAGCCGGTTGCACTGCATATTTTGGTTATCCTATAACTCCGCAGAACGAAGTAACAGGCCATATGTCAAAGAGAATGCCGGAAGAAGGGCGCATTTTTATCCAGTCGGAAAGTGAACTTGCGGCAATAAATATGGTTTTTGGCGCTGCGCTTACCGGTGCACGTGCGATGACCTCTTCGTCTTCGCCAGGCATATCCTTAAAACAAGAAGGAATTTCTTATATGGCTGGTGCTGAGCTTCCGGGGCTTATCGTTAACATTCAACGTGGCGGGCCGGGGCTTGGGAATATCTCAGGTGCACAGGGCGATTACTTTCAGGCAACGCGTGGCGGCGGACACGGTGATTACCGGACGCTGGTGCTTGCTCCGGATTCGGTTCAAGAGATGTATGAATTTCCCGGGCTTGCATTTAACATTGCGGAAAAGTACCGGATACCGGCGCTAATGCTGAGCGACGGCGTTCTTGGTCAGATGATGGAGCCGATGGTTATGAAAGACATAGAGATTATCCGTGCTACTGATATGAAAGATTGGGTCCTTGATGGCGCTAAAGAGCGTCCTGCACGCCGTGTTGTCTCGCTCCTGATGAAACCGGGCGCTTTAGAGGAACATAATTATCATTTACAACAGAAGTATCAGCAAATTACAGAAAAAGAAGTGCGTTTTGAGGAAACGAATACCGAAGGCGCAAACGTAATACTTGTCGGGTATGGAACGTCCGCACGCATTTGCCATAAAGCGACGGTTGAAGCAAGGAATGCCGGAATGAAAGTCGGCTTGTTCAGACCTATTACGCTATTTCCGTTTCCGTATAAGCGGTTGAATGAACTCGCATCAACCGTGAAAGGTTTTGTGGTTGTAGAAATGTCGCTTGGCCAGATGGTAGAAGACGTACGGCTTGCCGTAGAAGGGAAGGTGCCGGTGCATTTCTACGGCAGGCCGGCCGGCGGGTTGCCGGAAATCGGAAAAATTATACAAGAAATACGAGGTATGTTACAGTGAAAAAGTTGTTTGGAAAACCAAAATCACTTACTGACGTGCGAACTACATATTGTCCTGGTTGCGGTCATGGAATTGCGCACCGTCTTGTCGCTGAAGTTATAGATGAACTTGGCATCCGCGAAAAGACAATTGGCGTTGCGCCGGTTGGCTGTGCTGTTTTTGCTTATGATTATTGGGATTTCGACGTAACCGAAGCAGCGCACGGCCGTCCGCCGGCTGTTGCGACAGGGATAAAACGCATGTTGCCAGACCGCATTGTTTTCACATATCAGGGCGATGGTGACCTTGCTGCTATCGGGACTGCTGAGATAATACATGCTGCTAACCGCGGGGAAAACTTCACGGTTATCTTCATAAATAACGGATGTTATGGTATGACAGGTTCGCAGATGGCGCCAACGACGATTGCAGGACAAATAACGGCTACGACACCGACGGGAAGAGACGTGCATTACGCAGGATACCCTATCCGGATTTCAGAGGCACTGGCGCAGCTTTCCGGTTCCAGGTATATTGAGCGCGTGTCGGTCCACAGCCCGCGGAACGTGATCCAAGCAAAACGCGCTCTCAAAAAAGCATTTCAATATCAACTTGACGGTAAGGGCTTTACCCTGATAGAGGTTCTGTCAATGTGCCCGACCGGCTGGGGTGTAGGGTCGATTGAGGCAACTTCGTGGATAGAAGAAAAAGTGCTTCCAACGTATCCGCTCGGAGTTATAAAGGATGAATAGGCAGGAAGAGGTTATAATTGCTGGTTTTGGAGGACAGGGAATACTTTTTATGGGAACACTTTTGGCGCAGGCCGGGATGGAGTCCGGTTTGGAGGTTACTTTTTTCCCCTCATACGGTGCTGAAATGAGAGGAGGCACTGCGAATTGCACAGTCATAATCTCAAATGAGCGGATTGGCTCTCCGGTTTCTGAGGAGCCGGATACGGTTATTGCGATGAATCGGCCATCGCTTAATAAATTTGTCGGACGGATGAAGAAAGACGGGCTTCTCGTAATAAACAGTTCTCTTATCAATAACCTCACAGGAATACCGGATTCAATTGATATCGTCAACATACCGGCAACCGGAATTGCGCAAAAATTGGGTAATGAGCGGTGTGCAAATATGGTAGCACTTGGTGCTTATCTTAGAAGAAAACAAATAATCTCTCTTGACGCGGCTGTCAAAGCGCTCCCTGCCGTGCTTGGCCAAAAGAAACTCAAGCTCCTGGATGTGAACACAAGCGCCCTCAAGCACGGGTATGATTCAATGGAGGAAAAAGGATGATAAGGAAGGCACGAATTGAGGACATAAAACAGGTGTATTCCCTGATTAAACGTTTTGCTGAAAATGGAGAAATGCTTGCCCATTCTATAAATCAGCTTTATGAAGGAATCCGTGATTTTTTTGTGTTTATAGCGGACGGTCAGGTTATCGCTTGTGCAGCATTGCATATTGACTGGGAGGACCTTGCAGAGATTAAGTCAGTTGCAGTTGATGAACGGTACCAGTCAAAAGGGATTGGAGCGAAACTGATTGATGCTTGTACTAAAGACGCAAAGCAGTTCGGTGTAACGCGTATATTCGTTCTCACGAATAAACCCGATTACTTTAAGAAATTCGAGTTTCACGAAGTTGCAAAAGAAACCCTGCCTCATAAAATATGGCAAGAATGCATTAATTGTCCGAAGTTCCCGGATTGTGACGAAGTACCTCTCTTAAGAACTATCAGATGATTTCACGCCACTATTCTAAAATAGCTCCATTGTTACTCCTGTTAGCTTCCTTCGTATTCTTTAGGAGCACCTCTTTCTTAGAGGCAGATACATCCTTTAACGAAATAATGAACAAGGCACGTCAGTGCGTCTTGGAGTCCACAACGGCTTGGCGAGAGGCAGAGCAATTCTATATCATGGCGAAGGAATTACCAGATGCGGATAGAACGATAGTTGCAAAAGAACTGGCGCAACTATATCTCTCTTGCGGCAAGTATGATAGAGCGCTTACCGAACTTGAGGTGGAATATGCCGGGCCGCGCAAGACACCGGATATTGGACGGTTGATGTTGATAGCGCTTACGAAATCCGGACAGTACGCAGAAGCACTGACAATAGGCGAGGGACTTACTCCAGTATGTGACGATAGTGAATATCTTTTCTACTATGGGTGCGCCGCAGAGAATTTGAACCTGTATCCACGTGCGCTTTCAATATACAAACAAATCAAAAATGAAAAATGGTTGGAACTTGCACAAGAACGAATAAGTGCAATTGAAAGAGAATCTACAAAACCACTCACAATCAAAGACGCGTGCTCTCCAGATGCAATTCTTGCTATACGTAATTCACCGGATGAAGATGAACACCCCGAGGCGGGTGCAGTTGTTTTCATAGATAGTACGACTGTTTGTATAAATGAAGATTATACTGCCGATTATACTGAGTACCGGTTAATAAAAATTTTAAACGACCGCGGTAAGAATAAATTTGCTGAGCTCGCATTTGACTATGATTCCACGGATGAAGCAGTTACAATTCATTTCGCACGCACAATAACCGCTAGTGAAAAAGTTATCCCGGTTGGTGAGAAGCACATACGCGATGTCTCTAAATATCTCAATTTTCCACTATATTCTAATGCAAGAGTGAGAATCGTTTCTCTTCCGGAAGTTTCGCCAGGTTGCTTTGTGGAATATAAAGTAACGTGGCACGTTATGAGGTTGATAGATAAAAAACAGTTTAGTGCGCACTTCGGCATTCAGGGAAACGAACCAATAGAACTTGCATATCTATGTATTGATTTTCCAGAGGGTTATCCGATTCGCTGGAAAATATCAATTCCCGAAAACTCTACGTACAAACCAGAGCTCGAGCCAGAGTCGTCAGGTAGTACCTGCTGGGGATGGGCGCTAAAGGACATACCAGAGGTTATTGAGGAGCCGCAAATGCCGCCTCTCGTGGAAGTTGTCCCTCGCATAGACGTTTCTACGTTTCGTTCGTGGGATGAAATATGGAAATGGTGGTGGCCTCTCGTGAGCGATAAGTTTGTACCGGATGAATCTATCAAACGTACGGCACAAAAACTTATAAAAGGGCTAAGAAGCAAAGAGAAAAAAGTTGCTAGAATCTATCACTGGGTTGCAAGTCAGATTCGCTACGTTGCAGTTGAATACGGTGAGGCAGGTTTTGAACCACACGAAGCAGGTGAAATTATGAAAAATCGCTACGGCGATTGCAAAAACCAGTCAGTGTTATTGATTAGTATGCTTAATGCAACTGGAATAGATGCTTACCCTGTGCTTATCGGTACCGAAGGTATGTGGGCTCTTAACAGGGGTTTTCCTATGCTTGCTTTCAACCATGCAATCGCCTGTGTCCCACTAAGCGATACGTTAGTATTCCTGGACCCAACAGCAGAAACCTGCTCGTATGGGGATTTGACGGAAGGTGACCAGGAGAGAGACGTATTAGTATTTACCCCTCGCGGTTGTTCCATTGAAAAGACCCCTATGCTATCAGCAGATAGTAATCGTGTAATGGAAGAGATGAAAATAAAAATCGCACCAGATGAATCGGTTACTGGTGAAAGAAATGTTTCTACTTACGGGAATTTTAACCTTGGTCAGCGGTGGTGGCTTAAATATTCACGTCCGATTCAAGTCAGAGAACAGCTAGAGAAAAAAATTTCCTCAATCTGTCCTGGCGCGACACTTGACGATTATAAAGTGAGCGACTTCTCTGACTTGAACAAGCATGTAGTATTACAAATGGTTTTCTCTGGTCCCGAATTCCTGCTTAAAGGTGGACATATCCGTCTTGTAAAGCGGCTTGGAGGCGTATCGTGTGAACTGGTAGCAAAGCAAGAGAGAAAATATCCAATCTGGTTTGGGGTCCCAAATATACAGGAGAAGCACATTGAACTTGAGTTACCGGATGGTGTTATTCCTGAATACCTACCGGACCAGATTTCAGAAAAAACCCGGTTCCTGCAATACGAAGCGAAATATTCTTTTGAAAACGGAAGATTAATCTATAATGAGAAACAAATCAGGCGAGTAAGAATTATACCCGTTTCGGAATACCGGTCATACAGAGAGTCCCTGCAAATGCTTGACCGTAGGACCAGCGAGCAGGCCGTATTACGCTGGCCCCTGTCATTCTGAGCAACGAAACATGATGAAAACCAAGGAGTTTTCTGCCGAATGAATCCTGTTGGAAAATAATCTCAACGACATTTTTGTGAGGTAAAATGAAAAGTTGCAGTTGTCTTTGGCGTGTGCTACAATATGACCCATGAGAAGGAGAGCATATAATAAGTGGTATGCGCAGTTAGGTGGTACGGTAATATGGAGTATAACTGTTGTTCTGTGCGTATCGTTTATAGCTTGTACTGTCCCGGCTTGGGCAACCGAAGATGAGTATGCTGGCTGGGATAGGGTAAGGATACTGACAGAAGATACTGCCTGGGTGGGCTTCCCAGTCGCAGCGATTTCAGGTGACACCATACATCTTTTCTGGCAGGACGCAAGGTCCAGTACTCCTGAGACCTCGCGCTGGCAGTTGTATTACAAGCGCTCTGATGATAATGGTGTAACATGGACGGAAGATATTTTACTGTCGCCAGACAGTTGGTGTTTTGCGGCTACGACGGTGCTTGCGGCTGCTACTAATCCAAGCGGCCTAGTTCACGTTGTGTGGATAGATTATCGTAGTGGTGCTGACAGGGTATTCTATAAGCGCTCAGAGGATGGTGGGAAAACATGGGGTCCAGATACTGATTTGTGTGATGCGGCTGATCTCTTCCCAAGTCTTGCACTTACCGCCGGTTCAGGCAGTTCTGTCCATCTAATATACGAAGGAGATGTGGCTGACAGCAGCGCTTACTTCTACAGGGCTTCTCGTGACGGAGGGGCAACGTGGACAACCCATGTGCAGGTGGGTAGTACATCCACTGCAACTGCTTTTCCCTCGGTATGTACTTTAGATGATATTGTTTACGCAGTCTGGCAGGGTAACCCGAGAGGACCATGCGAAATATGCTGGAATAATTCTTCCGATTACGGCTACAACTGGGCGGTATCCGGGACATTGAGCACCTCAACTACAGACTACGCTCTTGAGACCCCGGCACTGGCATCTTACGGAAACGGGGCGGCTGTTGTTTATACTGGTAGATGGTTGGAAGAAACTTATGTCCCAGATGCGTTGTATTTTAGATATTCAACCAACGAGGGGAGCTCGTGGGTTGATGCGGTGGACATAAAGACACTTAGCGACGCCATGCCTCACTATGATCTTTTCTTTAATACACAGGATATGCTCTGGTTTGTTCAGGACGCATATGATTTATCATATAACCATATGACTATTCTTGTGCGGACGCTTGACCATCTTGGTGGAGAATGGAGTGAGCCACTTGATCTTCTGGGTGATTATGGCATATCAGGAGGAGATGCACACATGGACCCTGTAGGCATATGTAACGATGACACAGTTCACATATTCTGGTGCTGTGTGACTAATGTCGGTCCAGAGTGGAAGGAACGCCCTATGATAGCATACAGGAGGTATGTGCCGAGATGGAAGGAACAGGAAGAACAAAACAAATATTTATTTGCCTACCCGAATCCTTTCCGTCCTGATGAAGATGGAGTGATAAGAATAACATACAGGATGCCTTACCCTGACCAGACCCTTGGCTTTGTTGGACAACTGTCGTACTACAATGTAGATGAGTATAGCATAAGAGTGTACAATGTTGCTGGTGATGTAGTGAGAACAATAGTTGAAGGGGGCACGCTGAAGGCACCTGGCACATATGAAGCAGAATGGGATGGAAGGAATGACAGCGGAAAGCTGGTCGCAAGCGGGGTATACATAGTGCATTTCCTTGTCTCCTCAAGCAAAGTGCGTCCAAACGCGACCTGCAAGGTGGTTGTACTTCGCTAATAGGTACACAAACCTGGGACTTGCAGGTGCATACTCATCTGTATGTGAAGATGCATCCAGTATTTACTGGAATCCTGCAGGCCTTGCTTCCTTGGATATGAGGGAAGTATCTGCTACATATCTTAAGTACTGGCAGGGTATATATTACGGTTTTGTTGCATCAGCAATACCTTTAAAGGACACAGGTGTATTTGGTGTAGGTATAACTTATCTTGGAGTGGATGGGATAGAGGCAAGAGTAGCCGATACCTTAAAAGAAGACAGGAGATTCGGTGCATACGATGCATCTCTCAGGTTCTCATTTGCAAGAGAGAGCGCTTTCCCGACACTTCTTGATAATTTAGATGTTGGTATTGGTATACAATTCATACAACAGAAGTTAGATGATGAGACATCTTTTTCAGGTGCAATTGATGTTGGTTTAAGGTATCTAATCTCATACAACCTAAACCTTTCATTTGGGTTATACAATATTGGTATAGGTCCTAAGTTCATAGAAGAGCGTGATGCTATGCCTATGGATATAAGGGGAGGGATAGCTTATAAGCCATTTGGTGAGCTACTTACAATATCAGCAGATGGTGATGCATATATACTTGACAGAAGGTATTATGGTTCTTTAGG
>CAZUQH010000002.1:0-11819 GCA_964622465.1 uncultured bacterium
AATTGGTTCAGACCATCACGGTAAAGAACTTCGTGAGTATATTTCCGGCGTATTGAAAAGTAAAGGATACGGAATTATTGACGTTGGATACCGTGGCAGCGGCTCCTGCGATTATCCTGACTATGCGCGGAAAGCGGTCAGAGTGATACTGTCCGGAAGGGCAGAACGCGGAGTACTTATATGCGGGACCGGAATAGGTATGTCTATCAGTGCAAACAAATATCCTGGAATTCGTGCAGCACTCGTCTGTAACGAAAGGATGGCATATTTTGCTGCAAGGCATAACTTTGCAAACGTGTTGTGCATCGGTTCTACTACGGGCAGGTCAGCGACAATCCGAATTATTAAAACATGGTTGGAAACCCCTTTTGAGGGTGGGAGGCATAAACGCCGTGTTGACAAAATATCGAGAAAGGAAAAAGAACATATTCAACAGAAATAAGATTGTTGACTGGATGCGCAATATGTGTAATAATATTGTAAACTATTGTCTTACTTGAGAATTGTAGGAGAAAATGATACAGGCCTGGGAAATAAAACCTGATCCAATAGAGAAACAGGAAGACCGTCACCGGTTACTTATCCAGGGGGACAAGAACGACGTGGTTCGTCTTGCAGGTGAGATTAGCACTAGGTGTTCCTCACCTTTTACGGTAATGGAAGCGCCTTACAACTGGGGGTTGTATCTTTACGAGTATGGGGAAAAGGTGAAAAAGAAATTAGAGAAACTTCTAGGTGGAAAAGGCGACGGAAAATCAAGCGAGTGGGCAGTTTCTATAGACCTGAATCCGCACTATACCTTCGAAACATTTGTGGTAGGGCCTAACAATGCATTTGCACATGGTTCCGCAATGGCAGTTGCGCATGCTCCTGGCAAGATATACAACCCACTTTACCTCTACGGTGGAGTAGGATTAGGGAAGACCCATCTGATGCAGGCGATTGGCCATCGCTTGCTTCAGGAAAAGCCAGATACTAAGGCCCTTTATGTTTCTACTGAGCGCTTCATTAAAGACGTGATAGATGCAGTAAAAGACGGCATACTCGATGAGCTCAGGAGTAACTACCGAGCGCTTGATTTGTTGATGGTTGATGATATCCAATTTTTGGGCGAATCGGAATCTACACAGGAAGAATTCTTCCATACTTTTAATACTTTATATGATAGTAGCAAACAGATAATTATTGCCTCTGACAAACCGCCAAAGCGTTTGTCCAATATTGAAGAGCGTCTCAAATCAAGATTTGAATGGGGCTTGATAGCAGACATAAAGCGTCCGGAACTAGAGACCCGCATAGCTATCCTCAAAAAGAAGTGCGAGACGCTTAATCTTAAGATAGCAGACGAAATACTCGACTTCATTGCACGTAAATTGACTTCCAATATCCGTGAGTTAGAAGGGTTCCTGAAGCGAATAAATGCGTATGTCCAGTTGTCTAAGAAAGAAATAACGATGCAGATGGTTGAGGAATTAATGAGTGACCTGGTAATTGAGGGGGAACCTGCGGTATCTGCTGCTCCACCACCTCAACCTGAAGCGCCACCCGCGCCTCCTCCGCCACCCGCAGAAGCGCCTTCCGTGAAGCCGGAACAGGCGCCTCCTCAGGTTGCTCCAGCGCCCCCTGCAAAGGAAGCGGTCTCAAAAGAACTGAGTGAGATAATGGAAAAAGAAGAAGCGCTGGCAGAGAAGCTGGAAAAGATAAAAGCACAGTACTTTTATCCTGCGGGCCAAGAGAAGTTGCATTATGATATCAGACGGACGATTTATCAGGTGGCTAAGAAGCACAAAATGCGGTACTATGTCGTTGGTGAAAGTGGTATCGGATTTGACCCAAGGCAGGTGAATGATTGGGGTTGGTTTGTAGAGCGAACAAAGCAGTCTGGTGTTGAAATAGCGGTAGTGGTAGGTTTTGTGCCAATCAGTGCGCAAGAATATGTTGCCGATGAATTGGAAGAGATACGTAGAAAGGATAACGTTTCAGTTCATCTTGTGCGCGCCAGCGATGCAACCAAAGAATACACTACACTTAACCTGTTACTGGATATAGCAGTAGCACATCACGGTAGACGGTTAGAGAAATAGATTATTCCCGGGTTTAGTGAGGGGATAAGGAGAGGGCTATGGCAAAGAAGATTCTTGTTGTAGATGACGAGCCAACCACCGTACAGCTGATTGAATTCATACTAAAGAGGCAGGGATATGAGACGGTTTCTGCTGGAGGTGGCGAACAGGCAATCAAGAAAGCAATGGAAGAGAAGCCGGATTTGATTCTCATGGACGTGATGATGCCTGGCGTTGATGGAGTTATGGCTACACAGAAACTCAAAATGGAAGAGGAGACATCCGGCATCCCTATCATTATGGTTTCAGCATTGGGCCTGGAATTAGAGGTAATGCGGGGCCTTCAGGCAGGTGCTGATGGGTATGTCGTCAAGCCATTCAGTTCGAAAGAAATTCTCTCAGCAGTAGAGGAACATCTTGTTAAGAAGAAGTGAAGGGTGTATTTATGGTAAGTAAAAGCGCCAATGACATCAAGAACTTAGAAGAGATATCCCGACAGATAAGGATTGCGATAATCAAAATGCTTGCTGAAGCGAAAAGCGGGCATCCAGGCGGTTCGCTATCGGTCACGGACCTTCTGGTAGGTTTATATTTTAGCCGTCTAAAGCACAGGCCAGACGAACCCCAGTGGCCTGACCGCGACAGAGTGGTGCTCTCCAAAGGTCATGTTTGTCCTGCTCTTTATGCATGTCTTTCGTATTCCGGTTACTTTCCCCAGGAAGAGTTGATGACTTTGCGAAAACCAGGCACACGGTTACAGGGGCACCCCAGCAAAACGAGCGGTCTACCGGGAATTGAAGTGTCTACCGGCTCGCTTGGTCACGGACTTTCTATCGGTGTCGGTATGGCGCTTGGCTTGAGGAAAGACAGACGTCCATCGCGTGTCTATGTGGTAATGGGAGACGGTGAATGCGACGAGGGTTCGATATGGGAAGCTGCTATGAGTGCAGGTCACTACAAACTCGATAATTTGTGCGGAGTTGTTGATTACAACAAATTACAGATAGATGGAAGCATTGAAGAGGTGATGGATTTATCTGATCTTTCTGAGAAGTGGCGTGCGTTCAAGTGGGAAGTTATTGAAATAGATGGAAATAATATGAAAAATATCCTTTCTGCCTATGACAGAGCAGCAAAGATAAAAGGCAGACCGACGGTTATTATTGCACATACCATAAAAGGAAAAGGCGTCTCGTTTATGGAAGGCGTTGTTGGCTGGCATGGCAAGGCACCTAACAAGGAACAGGCAGAAGCCGCGCTAAAAGAGCTGGGAGAGCGTAAGTGTTAGAAAGAAAAGCAACCAGATATGGATATGGGGAAGGGTTAGTGATACTCGGTGAGAAAAATCCACGCGTAGTGACAATTGGCCTTGATACCACATCTTCCATAGCAATGAATATGTTCCAGGAGAAATTTCCGGATAGATATTTCCAGCTTGGAGTAGCTGAGCAAAACGGTATGGGTGTGGCTGCTGGCTTGAGCCTGGTTGGATTTATCCCGTACGTTTGCACTTATGGCGTATTCGCATCGGGCCGTGCATGGGAGCAGATACGTACTACCATTTGTTACAGTGATTGTAACGTGAAGATTGGCGGTGGGCATGGCGGGATTACGGTTGGTCCTGATGGCGCAACACACCAGGCACTTGAAGAAATAGCGATAATGAGAGTGATTCCAAATATTAAGGTACTGGTGCCATGCGACGCAATAGAGACACGCAAGGCGACTGTTGCTATTGCCGATATTCCGGGACCGGTATACACAAGGTTTGGACGTACGCCGGTACCTGTCATAACGGACGAATCAACTCCATTTGAAGTCGGACATGCACATATCTGGCGTAAAGGTAAAGACGTTACTTTGATTGGCTGCGGTATAATGGTTTACGAGTGCCTTTTAGGCGCGGAAGAACTGGACAAAGAAGGTATCAGTGCAGCAGTACTTAACGTGCATACTATCAAGCCGATTGACGATGAAACAATAGTCCACCTTGCTCGCCAGACAGGCGCCGTAGTAACCGCAGAAGAGCATCAACTTTTTGGCGGGCTCGGCAGCGCAGTTTGTGAAGTGCTTGGGAAGAATTATCCGGTAGCGGTTGAGATGGTAGGCGTCAACGATAAGTTCGGTGAATCAGGGGAACCAGACGAGTTGTTGACTTCGTTTGGCCTCACCCATAAAGAAATTATTGAAGCAGCCAGGAAAGTACTCAAAAGGAAGTGAGACTATCAAGCTACAAACGTGTGATTCTTATTGTACTTGATAGTGTTGGCGTCGGAGAGTTGCCTGATGCCAGGGATTATGGCGACGAAGGGTCCGATACTCTTGGCAACATTGCGGCTAAACTTGGCTCTTTGACGCTACCGAATATGGAACAATTAGGACTTGGAGAATTGGTTGACCTCGGACACACTCCATCAAGCCGTAAAGAATTAAAGGGTTCGTGTGGAAAAATGGCAGAGGCGTCAAAAGGAAAAGATTCTATAACAGGGCACTGGGAAATAGCAGGGCTTGTCCTCGACCGTCCGTTTCCTGTGTATCCAAACGGGTTTCCAGAGGTCTTGATTAGTGAGTTTGAGAGACGTATCGGGACCCGTACACTTGGTAATTACCCGTCAAGCGGGACTGTAATAATAGAGAAACTTGGCGAGGAACATTTAAGGACTGGTTATCCGATTGTCTACACTTCTCAAGACAGCGTCTTTCAGATAGCAATGCACGAGGACGTGATACCAATAGAGCGCCAGTACGAAATCTGTCAGATTGCACGTGATATGCTTGTTGGCGAGCATTGTGTTGGCAGAGTCATAGCAAGGCCCTTTGTAGGCAAGCCAGGAAACTTCAAACGTACCGGGAGACGGCACGATTTTGGAATCCGTCCGTTCCGGCCCACGCTACTTGACCGGTTAAAGGAAGACAGGCAATCCGTTTTTGCAGTTGGGAAAATTGAGGATATATTCTCGGGGCAGGGGATAACCCAGGCATTTCATATTAAGGATAATATGGATGGCGTAGATAAGATACTTCATTGTATGAAGAATATAAATGACCAGGGGCTTATATTTTCTAATTTAGTGGATTTTGATATGTTGTGGGGACACCGGAATGACGTTGATGGCTATGCGCGCGGACTTATGGATTTTGACTGCCGCTTACCGGAGATAATTTCTGCCATTGAACCGCGTGATATCCTCGTGTTGACAGCTGACCATGGTTGCGACCCGACGACACCGTCAACCGACCATTCGAGAGAGTATGTTCCGGTATTGTTGTATGGTGGACCTGTAAGAGCCGGCGTCCACATTGGCGTAAGGAAGACGTTTGCCGATTTAGGGCAGACAGTTGCCGAATACCTTGGAATCGGGCCTCTGGAAAATGGCGTCAGCTTCCTCGGGAGTATCCTTCAATAAGAACCCGACGCTTCGCGTCAGAACCTTAAAACGCAGGCTTCGGTAGCCGCAGGCTTTAGCCTGCGTAGTAAAAATGGCTAAATTAAGAGAAGACAGCGATTTACTAAAAGCGGAGAAGTTCCTTCGCGATAAACTGCCGGATTTGCCATTAATTTCGATAGTCCTCGGTTCAGGGTTGAGTCCTGCGCCACTGAAACTCGCCGGTGAGATAGTCATCAAGTATTCGGAGATTCCGGGATTTGTCGCACCGTCGGTAACGGGACATCCGGGAATATTAAGAGCGGGAAAGTACGGTGCGCGCACAGTCGCATTACTTGAAGGACGCGCGCATTTCTATGAGGGCTACGACATGAGTCAGGTTACTTTGCCGGCACGCGTGCTCGGGAAGTTAAGTTGTAAAACAATGATAGTTGCAAATGCGGCAGGAAGCACTACCCTAAAATTGCGGCCTGGCACGATTGTCCTTATAAGCGACCACATAAATCTAATGGGAGAAAGCCCGTTGCGTGGATTGGTTGATGGTTTTCCGGATATGTCATTTGCTTATGATAATGAGTTGAGGGCACTTGCGAAAAGTGTCGCACGGCAAATTGGTATTCCTGTTGCAGATGGGGTTTACGCTGGACTTGCCGGTCCAGCTTACGATACGCCGGCAGAAGTGCGTATGATAGCACGGCTTGGCGCTCAGTTAGTCGGGATGTCAACCATTCCTGAGGTAGTTGCTGCAAATGCAGCCGGTATGAAAGTGCTGGGTATATCATGTGTTGCGAATTATGCATCAGGCCTGACAAATGGCCGTTTAAGTCACGCTGATGTTATATCAAGCATAAATTCAATAAAAAGCAATTTTTTTAGATTGCTTTGTGGCATATTGGACAAATTGCAAGAAGTATAAAAATTTTAGGAGGAAAAATGGCAGACGTAGAAATTCATAGTTTCAGGTTTAAGACACAGCGCGGGAAGACCTTCTTCTTTGACATAAAACAAAACCGTAATGGAAAATTTGTCAAAATCACAGAGAGTATTCCGCAAGGAGGCAGTTACCACAGGACTTTCATCACTGTGCCCGAAGAATCTCTCAAGGAGTTTGCAGGAGCACTTGGTCAGGTAGAGGAGTTTCTTAAGGGAGATAAAGAGTGAAAGGTGTTCCAGATGACAGCGTGAAGGTCGGAATTATCGGAGGTAGCGGTCTTTACAAGATGGAAGGACTCCAGGACGTACGTGAGATAAAGGTCCGCACTCCATTCGGTGAGCCGTCCGACAATATAATGGTCGGTCGTCTGGGAGAAGTTGGACTTGCTTTTCTTCCGCGTCATGGTCATGGGCATCGCATAATGCCGACCGAGATAAATTATCGCGCAAATATTTTTGCTTTGAAGTCAGTTGGAGTAGAAAGAATTATATCAGTTTCCGCTTGCGGCAGCTTGAAAGAAGAACTGAGACCGCGCGACATTGTCATAGTTGACCAGTTCTTTGACCGCACTACCAAACGTATTTCTACATTTTTTGGGGATGGTATCGTTGCACATCTTGGATTTGCAGACCCGGTCTGTCCGGATATGGCGGCAGCGCTCGTAAAACATGCCAGATTACTTAACCTGCCAGTTCATCAGGGTGGCACCTACGTATGTATTGAGGGCCCTGAATTTTCTACAAAGGCGGAGTCGCAGGTCTGGCGTTCCCTCGGGTTTTCGGTGATAGGAATGACCAATTTGCCCGAAGCGCGTCTTGCGCGTGAAGCGGAAATATGCTACGCCACGATTGCCCTGGTTACTGATTACGACGTATGGAAGGAAGAAGAAAAAGTAAGCGTTGAAGTTGTGGTTGGTAATATGAAAGCTAACATAGAAAACGCAAAGAAACTCATAAAAGCAGTAGTTCCGGAACTTGCCGTCCAGCGAAATTGCGAGTGCGCTGACGCGCTAAAAGGAGCAATACAAACTGAGCCGGCAAAAATCAATCGTTCAACAGTTCGCCGGCTCGGTATTCTGGTTAATAAATATTTGAAGTAAAAAGTAATCAAAGCATCCAGTAATGATGAAGAATCGCGATAATGGACCTGGCTCGCGAGAGGTACTCCGAGCACCTACCCGCACCACCTTTCCTTTTCGTACTTCATTCGAGTCCGTCCATTATCCTCGGCGTCGCCTTCGTCAGTTTGAAAGGCATATACTGTACGGCTTGCCCGCGCAAATGTACGATTTGTACGGAAAGGAGCGACTAGAATGATGAAGAGGAAATGTGCAAGTAGTTTCTTTGTTTGTCTGGTAGTAATGTCGGCAGTGGTGTTGCCTGTGTCTGTTACGGTTTCAGTTGCCAGCGACAAGGCAACAGAGCCGATGTTATGGGTAACACACGTTGAGCGGAAGAGCAACGGAAATGATAGGATGGCGACAGTGGTTCTGGGCGGCACTATTGCTATCCATGAAATTGAAATCCTGGAGTGGGGAATAAAATTTCCATACTATCAAGCCAGGACCGGAGTCGAAATACCACAGGTAGAGATAGATACGACTATAGATGCAGGCAGGGACTTGATGTCCCGTATTAGTGAGGCAATACGTACGGGTAAGCCGGATTCAGGAAATGGTGAACTGAAGATAAAGTACAGAATTGGCGAAGTGCGGCTGACCCGCGGAAATTCTGGACGGAAGGCAAACGTAAAAGTCACGTTAAATGGAGTACTCGTAATTACCGTAGGTGTAATGGACGGTATAAGTGAGCGTACCGGCAGTCCTTACAAGTTTATTTCCTGGCCCTCAAGAAATTCTGGCGGTGATTGGATAGAGCAGGTCGCTATTACAAACATGCAGTTGAAATCGGCGATAGATAAAGCATTGATACGCGAGTATGACGTAGCAAGAACAAAAATGAAGCAGGAAGAACAGAAAATACTTTTCGAAGAAGATAAGTAAACCCGAATAGTAATACAAAACCAGCATTTCTAAAGAACCATGCGGACCCGGTATCCTGCAAATCACTATTTCACTCCACTCGTAGCATGCACACTTGGTGTTATCTCAGGGATTTTGATTGAACGGTTTCATTTCCCTATCTACATTACAATTTCGGCATCTCTAATTTTTATTGGAGTGTGCGTCGGATTTCGCAAACACGCTCCAATGGGACAGGTCATCATATTATTGGTTGGCATCATCGTCGGGTTATTTACAGCAAGGCATGCAGAGAGTCATTATGAGAAAAATCAATTGTTCCAAACAGAGATAGGTGGTTGTAATGCCGCCATTTACGGGAGAGTGATTTCGGTAAAAAAATTAACCAAGGATGATGTATCTTTTGTAGTCGCTGCTTCTACGATTGCGGTAAACAGACACAGGGCAGGCCTGCAGGACACCAGAATAGCGGTGCACGTCTATGACGAGTTTCCGGTAGCAATCGGTGATTGCATTCATGCAAATGGTTACCTTTATCTGCCTGGCGGTGCATTAAATCCCGGCTCATTTGACTATAGGGGATGGCTACGTGACCAGGGGATTCATGCCGTGATGAGCATATGGAATCAAGGGGATTGCCTGAGAGTAACAGATAGAGAGTTAGATTCACGCTACCGCTATCACATGAGTGACAGAGTGCGAAACTGGTTCGTCAGTTCACTTGATGGACTTGTCGGCGGGGACGCTGCCGCGCTTTTGAGCGCTATCGGTGTTGGACAACAACAAAAATTAAGCAATGAGATTAGAGGTAACTTTTCACGTGCAGGGGTTTCGCATTTGCTCGCTGTCAGTGGACTGCATGTCGGACTGGTCTTTGGGTTTGTTATTGCGATTACTTACATTCTCGGTATGTCATGTACCGGCAGTGTTGCTGCTGGAATATTTTCAATATGTGCTTACACTTTTCTCGTGGGCTGGCGTCCGTCCTGTGTGCGCGCTATGGTTATGCTTGGTGCAGGCACGCTGTCTGTTACGCTTGGCCGTGGCCGCCACTATTATCACTGTCTGGCGATGGCAGCGCTCGCTATCCTGCTTGTTGACCCGGCAGCGCTGTTTTCAGTCAGCTTCCAACTGTCGTTCCTTTCTGTCTTTTCGCTGCTTCACTTCCTTCCAGTCCTTGATAAATGTTTGAGGTTTCTTCCAAAATGGTTGAGAGTGCCACTTTCGGTTACACTCGCTGCGCAGATTGGCGTCAACCCTATTATAGCAAAGTATTTCCATCAGGTATCTGTAATTGCGCTACCCGCGAACCTTATTATTGTGCCAACCGCAGGAGCATTAGTTGCAAGCGCTATCGCTTTGCCAGTGCTTGGAGCAGTATCTTATCCTCTCGCAAACTGGTTTGGGATATTGCTCCGCCATGTAATTGCCGTTCTTCTTAAGGTAGTTGAATGGTTCGCGTCAATTCCCGGAGGCGTAATCTATCTACCGTCTCCATCACCAGCACTTCTTACGTTCTATTATCTTGTAATAGTATTGATACCAGTTGCTTATAGGAACAGAAAATTAGTCCGCCCTACGATTGCTATTTGCATCATTGGTGCGAGCATCCTGCTAACTCAGCCGGTATTGGAAACGTTGCGTAGTCCCGAAATTACGATTCTTGCAACCAGAAACGGCGATGCAGCAGTAATTAAAGCTCCGCGTGGCAGGAATATTCTTGTAGCGTCATTCGGTGGTTATCGCGAGCAGGACGTCCTGAATTACACGATTGCTCCATACCTGTGGAGTCAGGGCATAACCAGATTAGATGCCATCATTGTTACTAGATTTGGCGCAGAGGGATGGCCGGACCTGGCGGAGTTTTGTAATAAATTCAGAGTACTGGAGGTACATCTTCCGGACTATGAAGAAACTAATAAAGAACGTGCAGAAATGCAGAGCTTATCAGTAATCTTCCATGAGAAACCGTGGTTATTGTGCTATGGTGGAATGAAACTGCAATGTGCTTGCGGCCTTATTAAGGAGAATTATCAATCTGAAGTTGCTACTACCGTAGAATATCAAGGTAAGCGAATATTACTTGCCGGCGCCTTAAGCCAGGAATCAGAAATGCTACTTACAACACAGAATTGGCCTTCTGAAGTTGACGTACTTGTAATCCCGCGCCATGGCAAGACGGCACTTTGTTATGAAACGATATTCCATACCCATCCTGAATATGCAATAGCGGATGGCATTATTGAAAATAATCTGCTTCGCAAACAGTTGAAAGGCATTCAAATTCTGGAAACAGAAAAAACAGGCGCTGTAACTATTGGTTTTTCATCCGGCAATATAACGGTTACCACATTCAGAGATACAAATCAATAATGTCATGTTGAGCCCTTCGCTTGCGCTCAAGGGCAGGCTGCGCGAAACATCTCGGATTACCGGTCCGGACTTTCCTGCAGTATATTTGTTTTAGCGCGTTTTGCCGGCCAGTGGTTCGGGTTTATAGCGAGCAGTTTATTAAGCTCAAGTAGCGCACCGTCGCTATCGCCTGCTTTCCACAATTTTAGTGCACGCCGGTACATCACTTCTTCAAGCGACAATTTGCCAAACCGCGCTATAATTCCAATACGGTGACTTGCGCCGAACTCTTGATAATCAGACCAGGCATAGTCCACTTGAATGTCTTTGATATGTAAACCAAGCCCTGCACGAAGCCCGCTGCCAATTGAATTCTCGGTCGTCCATCCAGCACGTAGTGCTATCTTACCAAACAGCCAGTATTCGGCACCTCCTGCAATGATAAATTCACCCTCACGTGTGGTCAGGTCGCAGGACAGATTCAGATAGTCAGGAATTGGCTGGAAAGATACTCCTGCATTAAGTTCTGTCGGGAGTTTTGAGGATTTCTCGATGAATTTCAGTCCGCTTCCAAAATTACAGCAGCTCAAACCGGTTCTTATCCGCCGGTGTGGAATTCTGTACGTTGCCCCTGCGTCAAATGAAATGGAGGTAGCGCTGTCGTCAACGAGGCGCTCGTTCATCAGCCGCGCGGTAATACCGAAACCAAATACACCTCTACCGAGGTTAAGTGAAGAACCTGCCGAGATGCTCCCTGAGAAGTTCCCTGCCGTTACGGTTCCGATTGGGGTGTCATACCAGTCGTAACCGGCAATGTTTCCTGCACCGAATCTCAAGATTGACGCGGATACGCCAAGTGGCATGGTACCGATTCTGAGCGGACGTGCATATGCGAGCCACTGGTAAGACGTATCCATAAGCCACATTGAATACAGGAAAGATGCTTCCTCTCTCTTGATTTCTGAAAGCAGCGCAGGGTTCCATGCGCATGAATTGACGTCCGGTTCGAGTGCGCATCCTGCCCCGCCTATTCCTGCCTGACGCGCAGCCGGCTCAAGTAAAAGAACTTTTCCTCCAGCCACACCGGTCCCTGCATTGCATAT
>CAZUQH010000002.1:11919-14544 GCA_964622465.1 uncultured bacterium
TTTCCCTGTCTGATGATGCCCTTTACTTTTTACAAGGAAAAAATATACGCCACTTGCAAGTTGCTCTCCGCTTTCGTTTGTAATGTCCTCCCATTTTTCATAGTACTCACCGTCGTCGTGGACAATGTGTTTTACCAGCCGGCCGGTAATATCGTAGATATAAATGTCGCATTCGGATGCGAGGCCTGTAAAGGTAATTCCCTGATGATAACGCGTTCTGTCTTCTTTCGCGTTGTACGGCACGGGATACGCATGTGCGTTGTTTAGCTCGTATTCCGGTCCACCCATGATTGTATAAACACCGGCACGCCATACTGGTGCAGATATGAAATTTTCATCAGCAAAAACCCTGCACCCCTGTAGTTTAGTCCAGATTTCATCTTCAAGCACGTAGAGAGAGAGTATACGTTCACGTATTGCCGGCTTTGTTTCGTCTACGATTCCATCCTGGTCACTATCAGGATACCCTATTTTTATGGTTACTTCTTTTCCGAATGAGTCACTTAACCGGTTACCCTGTGCACCATAGACAGATATCAATGTTGGAACTAGCGGAAAACGATATGGGTCATCCAGCGCAAGTACCTTATCTGTTGCCTTCTGTACGGCAGGTGCTGCCGGCCCGGTGCTTACTTTGATATATCCGTTCTCTGAGAGTGCTCCTGCCGGTAGCTCAAGAGTTACGCCTTGAGATGGGGCACATACGACGTTCTCTTCGGCGTGATTCATCAAAGTGGTGAATTCCCATTCTACGC
Organism: uncultured bacterium; assembly: GCA_964622465.1. Classification (GTDB taxonomy): domain Bacteria; phylum CG03; class CAZUQH01; order CAZUQH01; family CAZUQH01; genus CAZUQH01. Next base: position 12,675 of record CAZUQH010000002.1, read on the forward strand.
GGGCTTTAAGCCGGTTCTGCGATATATCTCTGGCATAGTCGCTGACGGTAACTTTGTAGCGGTGATTATGTTTAAGAGGCGGTTCAGGAATGAAAATAGCGGTCGTTCCGCCGGACAATTGTTTTGCGCCGGTTGCAACTGAATATATTTCATTCCAATCTTTATCTCTGATTGCAGCAACCTCAATTGCATCAAGCGTCTCTATCTCAGCCATCTCTTTGCTGAACCGGACTACCACTTGCTGTTTTACTGGTGCCCCCAGCAAGTCCGGCGATGGAACGAGCGTATTCGTCAGGACATATGGTTTTTCATAATCGCCGGTGGTCGGTAGTTGAAGTGCAGAGTTTTCCAGTATGAGCCGCACGCCGTTTCCGGACAGGTCAGTTATTACAGCGGTGCTGGTTATTGCAAGGTATATGTAGTCAGTACATCCCCATAAAGCAATCTCACCATGCTGTTCATAGGTGAGCGTGATTTTCATTTCAAACCCATCTACATTTCCTGAAGTGGTAGCACCTGTAAGCGATACTTTTTTGGTCCCTGTCGGCGGGATACTGCTCTGTAATTGTATCCCGCCAGCAGAAGCAGGCGTCAAACTATCAGCCCTCATTTCTTCATTGAACCATAATGTTAACAGTTGGGTTTGGCTCCGGTAGGTTGCCGAAGAGAGTTGTGGCTGTATTTCGTCTCGCGACCATGTTATAGTGCTGGAAATGTCAACTGAAAATTTGTTTCCATGCAGGTCATACGCAGAGAATACAGTTGAAAGGAGTACGACATACAGGTCGCTAGCACCATCGCCATCCCACAGTTCAATCTGTCGTTTGTGGTCAGAGGTGATGGTGTAACTCAGCGTAGACGCTCCTCCATCCCAGGAGCCGCTACTGTATTCCGGAGATTCGAGCCAAAAACCAGACGTTGCCTCAGCATCGGTGCTTGTACTTAACCGAACTCCGTCATCAGGAACAACGGTATCTTTCATTTGTTCATTAAAGGTTATTTGCAATTCCCCAGAGCCGTACGAATACGAACCGGAAAAGAATTCCGGGTCCCGGTTATCTACTGAAAATACAGTGCTTGTAGATGGCGCTGATTGTTCAACATCTCCGCCATATGCAGTAACTCTTAGCCATACATTTGAATCGTCAATATCTATAAGGCCGTCCTTTATGGTGTTCCACATAAACTCTACGTTTGCACCAGGTGGCCCTGTGTCAGTTATGTTCTGTATCTGATAAAAAGATGTGTTATTAATCAAAATAGTGTCAGGACTGTAATTATACGTGTTAGTGTCTATCCAGCACTTATACCAGGGGCCGGTAACCGCTTGAGTTGCAAATTCTACTTTCAATGAACAGGTGAGCCCTGCTGAATGTGTTACCGTGACTGTTGAGCTGACCAGTCCGCTCCCATCGGTTTTTTGAGCAGGTGTTCCAGCGAAATTTGCTGATGCTTCAACCGTCCAGTAACTGGAAATGTCGGAACAAGTAGCAAATCCAAAGTTGTCAACTGCCCATATGCGCGCCCAGTAAGTTGTAAGTGTTTGAAGTCCAGCTGTGGTGGTTGATGTATCTGATGCATATATCAAATCCGCAGTTCCAGTGGAACGCTCCACAACACTGTCCGGGCCGGCACTGGAGTAGTAAAGTTCATATATTTTAAAATTGTCATCGCCTGAAGCAGTCCATCCCCATATAATGCTTATTCCAGTTGCTGAGATTCCATGGAAATTTTCTGGTTTAGTTGGTGACTTAGTATCAACTGTGATGTTGTCTTTTTGCCCCGTAGTACCGCTCTCCCGTGAGTCAGCTACTTGAATCCTTACCTTTACTGAAGATGAAAAATAAGAAGTGCCGAGGTCACTCAGAGC
>CAZUQH010000002.1:14644-16510 GCA_964622465.1 uncultured bacterium
TTCCATACAAAACTATGCCCTGCGCCATTCCATGTCGTTGACGATGCATAATAGTTACCATTATTGTCAATCCACCCAGCGCCATTTGCAAAACATGCCGTGCTTGTTACTTGTTGCCAGTTTTGTCCATCGTCCAGAGAGTAATAAAATGATGAGAGCCGGCACAGGTTTGTTTCCGGGTCGCGTAAACGAAATTTGACAGTTACTAATCCCTGTCCATCTGTTGATTGGATGCAGCAGGTTGATAGGAGTATATCGTCAGAATCCCATCCGCCATGTGGCGGGTCGTTGACAATCTGTACACTAGACCAGTTACTAACTGCAAGCCCGCCGTCAATCGCCTGTACCTGCCAGAAGTATGTCTTCTTCGGAAGAATAAAGTAAGTCCATGTAGACATACCAATATTTCCCCATCTCTGTCCTGTCTGTCCCTGCGTTGTCCCGAGCGCGCCACTTACTACGTTGTTTGCCGCCTGCCCAGATTCAGGATAGGTGCTCATTCTGATGTTGTAATAGAGCCGGTCATCGGGAGTTATGTCATCACTACCCATACCCCAATGCAGTGTGAGCGTACCGCCTTCAAAAGTATACCCGAATCCGGAACCAGGCGGAGAGGGCGCGGAGTTTGCGACCGGACTAGGATGTAACCCACTATTCGCCTTGTAAGATTCAAACAGCGCATTTGGCGGGTACGATGAATCTCCGTCTCCTGAATAATAATCAAGGTCTCCATCTGCGTCTATGTCAAACAAAGCAACCGCATTAGTAGCGCCCGCATAGTGCGAGAAGATGGTGGTGGGGAAATGACCACTCCCATCGTTGATGGCGAGGACGTTTACCCTGTTGCCCGCCACCTCTCCGATACCTGCCATAATATCCAGGTGGCCATCATTATTGATGTCGCCGAGACCAATTGCCAGGCACCCTATGGAATCTGCAATGGTAGTATAAAGCTCAAAGTTACTCCCGTTGTTTACGTAAACCTGAACATTGGTGTCCGTATTTCCAATAACAAAATCCAGTTTTCCATCAGAATTTACATCACCAACCGCAACAACTCGTGAATTATTTGTCTCATTAGTTTGGCCCCAGTAGGTAAAGTGTCCGTCCCCGGTATTTCGATAATAACGATTGTTCGCCTGCGTAGCCATTATAAGGTCAAGGTCGCCGTCGCAATCAAAGTCACCAAGTGCAATTGAGTATGTATCGGTACTCGTATTTACTGCATTCCAGGCATGGCTGTAACTGCCATTTCCATCGTTGAGATAAACCCTGCACTGCGGATAGGTCATGCAAGCCCTGCGGCTTGCCACAAAATCAATATCTCCGTCACGGTCAAGGTCGCCTGCTGCAAGACAGATATACCCGGAAGCACTTCCTTCACCAGACGCCTGGTATAACGAAAAATTGCCGTTACCATCGTTCTTGTATACTACGTGGTCGTATGCCTCAGGCTCATACCTCCCGGCTATAGCGTCAAGGTCACTGTCTCCATCTACATCTGCAAGGATTATAGAGTATGTTTCGTCTTCGTTTGTCCCGCCGCCGAAAGATGACAATAGGGTTAAATTTCCCGAGCCATTATTCTGATATACCCGGCACGGCTGGCCGTCATTTCCGCAAATCACATCCAGGTCGCCGTCGCCATTAATATCTCCAATGGCGACTGAACGTGTATAGTCAGTTACAGTAGAGGTTAACTTAAGGAAGAAGAAGTTTGTCTTGAAATACGGATATGGTGACGAGCTCCAGGTGCCTGTTGCGTCGTAGTTGTCCCATGTTCTGACTCTCCAGTAGTAAGTTGATTCAGCGCTGAGCGCGGAGCCGTCGTAATCTATATTATCCTTCTCACCTTGTGACGTTTTT
>CAZUQH010000002.1:16610-49905 GCA_964622465.1 uncultured bacterium
GTTAGAGCAGAAAGGTTAGTCGTTGTGGATGGGGGTTCACCAAGTGCAAGCGCAGCAAGGCAAGTAACGAGTATCGCGCTTAAAACAATAGGTATGATAAATGTTCTATTTAGTAACAATTTTTTCAAGAGAGTCGCGTGCTAGTTTTTTTACTTCTTCGTCAGGGTCATCAAGAAGCATCTCCAGTAGTTTTACGCCTTCCTGAACGCCTATCTCACCCAATGCCCATGCGGCAGAGAGCCGCATCCATTTATCTTCGCTTACAGCCATTTCTCTTAGGGCATTCAACGCAATTTCAGGCTGGTGCTTGTACATCGCAACGCAGGCATTTGCCCGGACACGGTTATTATTATCTTCAAGGAATGGCGTCAGTAGCCCGCGCACTATGTCGCTGTCTTTGAACATGGAGTCAATAAGCTCCACGCTTTTTGCGCGTGCACGAACTTTCGAACTAATGTCGGTTATGGTACGAACCATTCCTTTCGAGTCCTTAATCGTTAGTTTTGTCGTTTCTTCCGGGGTCTTAACTTGTTCGCTCCACAATTCAATGAATTTTGCAAGTTGTTCATCAACGTATCTTTTCTGCTTATGATATTCCTCCTGTTGTTCTACGGCCTTCGATAATTGCTTCTGCTGTTCAGCTATCGAGGAAAGTTTTTCGCCTTGTCGTTTTGTCTCCTCAGCCATTGTATTCCGTGCAAGGACTGTTGCATGTGCTACCGAAGCCCCGAATCTCCAGATAAACCATATTATAAGCGCGGCGGCAACGAGAGGAATCACGATACCAAGTAATACCAGCGTTCCGTTTCTTGCCGGTGCTTGCGGCGCAGCTGTTACTGAGATGAGTTCTGCAAGTTGCTGGTCGGTTAATGCTATGCCAGCCGGGACTTCTGCCGTTTGTTTCTGCGTAACTTTTGCGGGAGCTACGGTTGCCGTTTCCTTTTTTGCCGGTAGTTTTTTCACCGGCTCCCGCACAGGTTGTTTTATGGTTACCATCATATCCTGTACTTTTTTATTATTCGGGTCATAACGCAGCGCTTTCTCAAGCCACGGAAGCGCTTTCTGATACTCCTTTTTTTCGTACGGTTCCTGTGCAAGTTTAAGACATGATTTTACCAGTAAATTCTTGGCTTTTTCATTGTACGGTTCTATTTTCAGTATCTTTTCCAGGTCATCGACAGAACCGGCAAAGTTGCCTTCCAGATATTTGCGGACTGCGACTCCAAGTTTTTCCTGGGACGTCTGTGCACTTACTGTATTTACGAGCACAGACAGGGTCAGAGAAACGACCACGGCCATTACCACTGTTGGGATTGCATATCTTTTCATCTTACCTCCAGCGCTTCCAGAACTTCTTCCAGGCGTTCAAACAGAATCAAGGAGTTTTCCTTAGAGGGGTCAATTTTCAATGCTTCTACCAGATTTTCGCGCGCTGTCCAGTAGCTACCATCTTGAATATTTTTGTAAGCACTGGTTATTCTTGCATAATATTGCCCACGTTCATCGTCCGGCTTCACGTGTGCGTATAGCGACATCCAGCGTGCGGCATCTTCGTATTTTTCATTATTGAACAGGTCAAGTGCATATGGAAATATATCTGCCCGTCCTTGAAGAAAATTATCAAGCCGTTCAATATCTTCGTCTTCGGGGGAAAGAAGTGATGCGCGTGCCATAGGTTCCTTAGATTTTTTCGGCTGGCCGTTTATGATAAACTCCATTGCCTGCTTAAAATATTTATTTGCCTCTTCTTTTACGAAATCGGGTGCAATACGGTTTGCTTGCACGACAAACGCGTACGCTGCTTTTTTATTACCCCTTGCTAGTAATGGCCATGCTTTTTCCAGCTCACGAGTTACAAGAGCCTGTTTTACCTGCATTGATAATGCCTGTGCTTCTTCATCAAGCGGGTTTATTTTTAAATATTTTTCAATGTTCGCATCAGCGCGTTTTAGGTCGCCTTTTTCAACGGCATTCTTTGCTTCATTAGAATAGCGGCTTAGCTCTTGCTCATGAAGTTTTGAATTTACGTTTACCTTCTGTTGCCACACCTCGTGACGTATTTGTTTGGAAAGCAGGATATCTTTCTCCTCCTCTGCCTGTAGCGTCACAAACGCGTAATTTGCAGCATCTGAAACATTACTGGAATTCAGTTGCTTCTCATAAAGTTTTGCTATCCGGTTCGTATAGTCCGGGTAGACGTCACCAGCATGAATGAATGTCTCTTTTGCAGCCGACTCGTTTCCTTCTGCAAGATATGCATAAGACCGCATTAGATATTTGCGGCAGAGGAAACAGCGGCCTAGTTCCACGAGTTCCGGCGCAGGATAAGCAGTTGACGATTCCAGTAATTTGTTACTTTCGCGGTATGCACGTTCGTATTTCTGCAAATTAAGGAAGTCCAGGATACGTTCGGCACGCTCGGTTATTGCAAGTTCTTCCTCCATCTCTTGTACGGTGGCCGCGTAACCTGTCTTGATGGAAACAAGACAGCAAAACACTATGCTAAAACACACAATGGCTTTGTTTGTCGTTTTCAAATTCAAAATAGTTCTCCGCTCTTTATTTTTTTCAGGAGTTCGCGAAGATACTTTTGCTGGGTATCCTTGAGTTCCTGTTCTTTTTTGTTGTATTCTTGGGTGAGGCGTTTCTTGAAGGTTTCCATCTCCCCGGTGAGCCGTTCAATATCTTTCTGATGGGCCTGTTCTTTTTCTTCGAGCTGCTTCTGGTAATTCTTACGTTCCTTTTCCAGCATATTTTTTGACTGCCGAAGCTGTTCTTCGAACTCTGCCTTGATGTGGTCCTGCTGGTCGTCGAGGTGTGCGACCTCGTTACCATGCTCATGTTCTCGTTTGTTTAATTCTTCCTGATATTGCATCATACGGTGGACAATGCGCTCCTTGATTTCAGCAAGTTCAGTGTCTTTGGAGGCAAGTGCCTTTTGCCACTCTGATTCTTTCTTACGAAATTCTTCCTTCATTTGTTCAACTTGCTTTTCCAGTTCTGCCTGCTGTGAGAGGAGCTTCTTTTCTTTCGCAAGATACCCGGATTCCAGTTCAAGGTATTTCTGGGCAATGCGTTTTTGTACTTCATTCATGGAATCAGCATCAGCTTTTTCAGTCACTAATTTCACCCCCCCGTTTCTCTGGTAATACTAACGATACTTTTATACCATAGGTATGGCGTGTTTGACAAGTATATCATGTATAAACAGAGGTTTCAAAAAATTCAGGAATTTGATATAATTGCGACATTGTGAGCGTACGGAACGTGATGGTTATTAAGATAGGCGGAGAACTATTAGGTGATGAGGTCACGCTAAAGAATCTCGCAGAAGACATAAGTAGCATGACGTCGGGTTACCGTGTCGTTATAGTGCATGGTGCAGGGCCGCAGATAACCGAAGAACTGAAACACAGGAGTATCCCTCCACAGTTTGTGGATGGCCAACGGGTAACAGATAGTTCAACTTTGGGAATTGTATGTTCAGTATCTGGAGAGATGAACAATCTCCTGGTGCGGCATCTGCTCGCAGGGCGTGTTCCTGCCGTTGGAATGCCTGGATACGCAGGTGGATTTATATCAGCGCGACAGATAGTGCGCCCGAATCTTGGTTTTGTTGGGGTGCCAACAAAACTAAACAAAGATATAATGAAATATTTGTTTAGTGAGCATTCCGTTCCTGTCATCGCGCCGCTCGGAGTGACAAAAAAAGGGCAGTTACTGAATATTAATGCGGATTGTGCCGCTGGTTTTATTGCGTCACAAACCGGAGCAAAAGCACTTGTTTTTCTTACCAGTGTCCCGGGTGTGCTTTTAGACCCAGGTAATACGCGTTCGTTAATAAAAAGTATTCACCTCTCAGATATAGGCGATTTGGAGAAGCGTGGCGTCATCTCAGGCGGGATGACTCCGAAGCTCGATGCATCACGTAAGGCGCTCAAGAGCGGTGTGAAAAATATCTTTATCCTTGACGGGCGGCGTAAGAATGTGCTTCAATTGGCAATAGAAGGGAAGTGTATCTACGGCACAGTCATTGAAAGGTAGCGGTGCAAACAAAATGGCTCCCATTGCCGACAGTTGTAGGCACGGGTTTGCCCGTGCGTCTTGTTATGGTTTTGGTAGCCGCAGGCTTTAGCCTGCGCACCTTAAAAGGTGCGGCTACAGCCTGCGTTTGTAGGCACGGGTGTATGTAAAAAGTGAAAGACAAAAACACAGAAGTTATGCAGACACTCAATGCAGCACACATACCTGTTTATCGTCGGTACCCCGTAGTTGTTTCAAGGGCAAATGGAAAGTACGTTTGGGATGTGCGCGGCAGGCGGTTCCTTGATATGTTTTCAGGTATATCCGTTACCAATTTTGGGCATTCCCATCCTAAAATAACGAGAGCGGCCGTAAATCAACTGAGCAATTATGCGCATCTGTCAAATTATTACTATTCTCAAGCACAGGCGCGGTTAGCGCAGGTGCTTTCAAAGCGTACCCTCGGTGGCGGCGTTTTCTTTTCGAACAGCGGCGCTGAAGCAAACGAGTGTGCCGTGAAAATAGCGAGGAAGTGGGGACAGGGTCGTTATGAAATTATTACTTTTAAGGACTCGTTCCATGGCCGGACCCTTGCTATGCTTGCAGCAACCGGTGACGAGCAGTTTCAGCGTGGTTTCGGACCAATACCGGACGGTTTTGTGCAGGCAGAATTCAATAACCTGGGCTCAGTTAAACAGAAGATTAATAACCATACGGTTGCAGTCATGGTAGAAATCGTACAGGGAGAAGGCGGAGTTAATGTCGCAACTCCGAATTTCCTTCGTGGATTAGAATATTTATGTCATGAGAAAAACCTGCTTTTGATTTGTGACGAGATACAGACAGGGCTTGGGCGCTGTGGACGGTTTCTTGCAGGGGATAATTTTGGTATAAAACCAGATATCGTTACGCTTGGCAAGGCACTCGGTGGTGGCCTGCCGCTCGCTGCTACCCTGGTCACTCCGAAACTTACTGGCGTTATGTCCTACGGAGACCATGGGTCTACTTTTGGCGGTAATCCGGTTGCCTGCGCGGCAGGATTTGCAATGGTTCAAATGCTGGATATTCCTCGGTTTGAACGTATAAAACATTTAGGGAAAGTTCTAGAGGAAGGACTGAATGATATTGTAAAAGAACACTCTGATTTGGTTAGAGAGGCGCGCGGTCTTGGGCTGATGTGGGGATTGGAATTGAATGGCCCAGGAGCGTGGCTTGTAGATGAATTGCGCGAACAGTCCCACATTCTCGTGAATTGCACGCATGAGCGCGTCCTGCGGTTTCTGCCGCCATTTATAATTAACGCCAAAGACATCTTGTATCTTGTCAGTTCGATAGATAAGGCCCTTGCAAACCATGCGGAAAAAGGAGCGAAAATATGAGAAATATAAAAAAAATTGTTCTTGCCTATTCCGGCGGACTTGATACTTCGGTAGCAATCAGGTGGCTTAAGGATAAGTATCATGCTTCTGTTATTGCATATGCCGCAGAAGTAGGGCAGGGTTTGAAAGCAGATAAACTGAAAAAGCGCGCAGCCGCGGCTGGCGCTGACCGCCTGATAATAGACGACCTGCGTGAGGAATTTCTCTGTAACTATGCTATGCCAGCAGCTCAGGCAGGAGCAGTTTATCAGGGCGGTTATTATCTTTCTGCAGCGCTCACACGGCCTTTGATAGCATCCCATATGGTAGATGCCGCTCGCAAAGTGCATGCAGATGCGCTCGCTCACGGATGCACCGGTAAGGGCAATGACCAGGTGCGTTTTGAACTTACCTTTCAGGCACTCGCGCCTGAAATGAAAGTAATAGCACCGGTAAGGGAATGGGACATGAAATCGCGCAGTGAAGAAATTGACTACGCAAAGGAACACAAGATACCTGTTGATGTTACCAGGCAGAGTCCATATAGCATAGACCAGAACTTATGGGGCGTTTGCATTGAGTGTGGTATGCTTGAAGACCCCTGGGTTGCGCCACCTGATTCTGCATTCCGTCTGACAGTACCGCTTGACCGCACACCTGTCAGGCCGGCTGATATTGCCCTTTCTTTTGAACGCGGCGTGCCTGTCCGGTTGAATGGAAAAGGTGTCGGTATAGTTGAACTTGTTGAAAAACTGAATAAGGTTGCAGGTAAGAATGGTATCGGTCGGAGTGACTTGGTTGAAGACCGTCTTGTCGGCATAAAATCCCGTGAGGTATACGAAGTTCCTGCTGCAACAGTGCTATATCGTGCATTGCGTGAAATAGAGGCGCTGGTATTAGACCGTTGGACCCGTCAGTGGAAGGAAAAAACCAGTATGGAATACGCACAATTGATATACGACGGACTCTGGGATTGCCCGCTGCGGAAGCATCTCGCAGAAGTTACACAGTCAATTTCAGAGCTTGTTACAGGAGATGTCCGCCTGCGTCTGTGGCGCGGAAATGTAATCATACTCGGCCGCCGTTCTCCAAATTCTTTATATGACTATGAACTTGCGACGTATGAATCTGCTGACGTGTTTGACCACCGCGCAGCAGATGGATTCACCAAGATATATGGATTGCCGCTCAAGGTTATTGGCAGGAGGCGTGCGAGGAGGAATAAATGAGTGCCGTATGGGAAAAGCGTTTTGGCGCACAGCCGCATCCAAAAATGCTAAAGTTTACGCGTTCAGTATCTTCTGATTTCCGGTTATGGAAGTACGACATTGCCGGAAGCAAAATACACGTTAAAGTGCTCAGGAAAGCAGGGCTCCTTTCGGAGAGTGAGTGCACGCGCTTGATAGAAGGACTGGACGAAATATATAAAGAGTTCTCACAGGGGAAGTTCAAGTTCAAGCCTCTAGACGAAGACATCCATATGGCCGTTGAAAGGCGGCTTGAAGAAAAAATAGGTAAGCCAGCAGGTAAGCTCCATACAGGTCGCTCACGTAATGACCAGGTGGCCTGTGACCTGCGCTTGTTCTGTGCCGATTATGTCGCAGCTACTATTGCAAGCGTCAAAAAGACCCAACAGACACTTGCAGCGCTTTCCAGGAAATACGGAAACTATAAAATGCCTGGTTTTACTCACATGCAGCACGCCCAGATTATTACGCTCAGGACATATTTTGGCGCTTATATTGCGATGCTTGAGCGTGACTCTAGCCGGCTGAAAGATACACTGAAAAGGATAAAAATTATGCCGCTCGGAGCTGCCGCGCTTGCAGGAACTCCGTTCAATCTTGACAGGAAATACGCAGCAAAGCTTGCCGGTTTTTCTGGCGTTGCTGCCAATACCGTAGATGCCGTAAGTGACCGTGACTTTGTTCTTGAATTATTAAGCGTGCTGTCTATACTCGTATTACACCTTTCGCGTCTCGCAGAAGATTTGATAATCTGGTCAAGTCCTGAATTCGGGTTCGTAGAACTTGCCGATGAATGGTGCACCGGTTCATCTATAATGCCGCAGAAGAAAAATCCAGACGTTCTTGAACTTATTCGTGGCCGCAGCGCGCGAGTTGCATCAGCATTTCAGGGACTTTCTATGGTGCTCAAGGGTCTGCCACTCTCATATAACCGTGACTTACAGGAAGACAAAATACATCTATGGAATGCGGTTGATGCTGTAGACGGAATTCTTGAAGTGACACCAGACGTTTTGAAGACAATCAAGTTCGACCGCAAACGGTTGGCAGATACCTGTAAAGATGGTTTTATGGAAGCGACCGACTGGGCAAATTATCTGGTCACAAAAGGAATCCCATTTCGCGAGGCGCACAATATAGTTGGACTTATGGTTAAGTATTGTCTAAAGACAGGTCGTAAATCACTTTCCGGGCTCTCGCTCTCCGAGGTACGCCGCTTTTCTACACGCTTCGGTTCGGACTTCATCAAGAAAAATCAGAAGTGAAAAACTTCATAATGCTTTATCTTTCCAGTCTGGGCATAATGACCGCGGTATATCTATTCATTCCGATTTTGCCCGTATATGTTGACTCCGTATTGAAGAATGCAGGTCTTGTCGGGGTAGTGATGGGACTCGGTGCCGTGGTCTCAATCATCCTGCGCCTACTGATTACACGCTTAAAGAACATTTCTATAAAAAGGTTCCAGTACCTCGGCGTTGGGACGATTATTGTCGCTACTGCCCTGTACCCGCTTTGTCAATCCTTCAGCGACTTTGCAATGGTGCGTATGTTGTTTGGTGCAGGCCTTGCTCTGTTCTTTCTATTCACGTATCTGTTGCTTTCTATCACAATGCCAGAGAAAAAGCAGGGCTGGTTCTTTGCAACATACTCCACGCTATTTGCAGTACCGGCAATTTTCGCAGCACCACTCGCAACATGGCTTTATCAAAGTGGTGGCTTCAGGCCTGTTGTCCTTGCTACGCTTGCTGCAGAAGTAGGCACGCTTGCCGTACTTGTTATGCTGGAAGAAAAAGAAATTCCGGTTACCAGGTTTCGTTTTGATTTCAAGTTCGCTTTTCTTGCTTCGCCACGCAGGCAGTTGCTTCTTCTCTGGTTCTTCATAATCATTGCGGACAGTGGTATCGTTACTTTTCTTCCTCTATTCGCAAAGGCAAGAGACCTATTTAACTATGGATATTTCTTTGCGGTATATGGAATTTCTACTATCGTTTTTCGGCTCGGACTTGGCTGGCTATTTGACCGTTATCCGAGAAAGAATGTTATCGCGCTTGGCGCTATTTTTCTTGTGCTGGCACCTATATTGTTGATTTTTGCAAAGCAGATGAGCATGCTTCTTTATGCGGCAGTATCTTACGGTTTCGGTTTTGCGCTGGTTGATTCGATTATGTTTCCATATCTTATGGAAGGCGTACCCCGGGAGCACAGGGGTCTGGTCATAGCAGGATACGGAATCAGTTTTGATGCAGCATATCTTGTCGGCCCAATCGCGCTTGGCTGGTGGCTTTACGGTTTCGGTTTTGCAGCACTCTGGACCCTCGTAGCGCTGATATCTTTGTCAGGATTGGCATTATTCGTAAAAGACAATAGACAGCCTCCAACCAGCAATAAAGGCGCACAGGATTATATTAGCCCATTGTAGGAGGTTTTTATCCGCTTTTACTAACGATTGGACAATGATCTGCAGATGTAAAAACAGTGACTTTGAGGCTATTTACTTAATTATTAATGATGCCTCTCAGGCATATAAAAACGTTATCCCGGTGGACTGCTGGGAGGAACCTTATATGTCCAGGGACGAGCTTCAGCATGAGATAGACAATGGTGTTGTATTCTGGGGGTATGAAGAAGATGGCGAACTTGTTGGCGTGATGGGTGTTCAAAATGTCAAAGATGTAACTCTCATCAGGCATGCTTATGTTCGCACTGAGAAACAAAATCAGGGTATAGGCGGGAAATTACTCATCAATCTTCTAAAGAAAACGACCCGGCCGGTTTTGGTCGGCACGTGGGCCGATGCAGTCTGGGCAATTCGTTTTTATGAGAAGCATGGTTTTCGATTAGTTTCTCCGGAAGAGAAAGATATACTATTGAGAAACTACTGGTCAGTTCCTGAGCGGCAGATAGAAACTTCAGTCGTACTTGTGGACAGGAAGTGGCTTGATACTTGTCAATGAAAGGCAGACGCCACCTGACAACATGGCAATAGTTTACAAGTATGCTGGGAAAATGTAAGATATACTTCAATCGTATGTCAAAATCAACCCGTCGACTGGCGGTTTAGGTTACGGTCCTCTCAAGGCCGAAGCACAGATAAAGAGAGCAAAAAAAGAAAGGCAGGATTAACTTGAAGATTAATATTAATAGTAGTAGATGGGTCCGATTTGTAGTGGTTGCCGGACTATTGGTCGTTATGGCAATTCTAATAGTGATGGCGAACCCTGCGCGGTGGAACCATAATCATAAGAATAAGGTAGATGATTCAGTAATTCTGTCAACAGGGACTATAGTTTCGGGTGACACGATTTTAACACACCTCGCTGCGCTTGGTCTTACTCCGGCAGAGAGAAGCAAAATAACCCAGCCACTTTCCAGAGTTTTCTCATTCAGGTATGTGATGCCAGGCGATACTTTTGAGCTAAGTCGCTCAACGGATGGCGTTGTTCTTGGTTTTAATTATTATTCTTACCCGGATAAGGTCTATTCAGTCGTGCGTTCAAGTTCAAGTGAAGGAATAATGGTAGCATCTCAGCATGAAGTTCCTCTGGAAAAGGAAATAGTTGGTTTCCGCGGTACAATCAATAGTTCGCTTTACGGAACGGTAGTGGATGGCGGCCAGAGCGGTGAACTTGCGATGAAGATTGCAGATATACTCGCGTGGCAGGTTGATTTCCTCACCGAGCCGAGGCCCGGAGATGAAGTGCGCGTTGTCTGGGAGCGCTACCGCCGTAATGGAGAGTTTTTGTTTGATGGCAGGATTCTTACAGTTGAATATCGTGGCAAAGGAAACAGGTGCTTTGCCGTCTATTACGATGGCAACGAAAAGTATGCTGGTTATTATGACCTGCAAGGACAGTCTGTTCGCAAGGCATTCCTGAAAGCGCCGCTTTCATACAGACGCATAAGCTCCCACTTTTCCCACAGCCGTTTTCATCCTATCCTGAGATACTGGAGGCCGCACCTTGGTATTGATTACGCTGCACCTACGGGTACACCCGTGGAAGCTGTCGGGGACGGTAAAGTCATATTCGTTGGCCGGAACCATGACTATGGTAATCAGGTAAAAATCTGGCACAATTCTACGTACGTAACTTACTATGGTCACTTATCGAAATTTGCGCGCCAAATAAAAAAAGGTGTGTCCGTAAAGCAAGGTCAGGTAATTGGTTATGTAGGTGCAACAGGTCTTGCTACAGGACCGCACCTTGATTTCCGTGTGAGTAAAAATGGTAAATTCGTGAATTTCCTGAAATTGAAAATCCCGCCAGCTAAATCGTTGCCAAAAGAACTGATGGAAGAATACATCTCATTGAGAATAGAGCGGCTTGCGGCACTTGGTGGATTGTGGAAGTACGGAGAGTCAGGCGTCGATACTATAGGAATAGTTAACGCACGTAGCAACAAAAAGAGTAAAAGTTGACCCATCTGTCTGGCCAGGAGGAGTAAATTATGGCTGAAACAAAGGAAGGGGAACAGTATCATATCCGGCTTAAGCGAGGCGACGTTGGGAAATACGTTTTGCTTACCGGTGACCCCGGGAGAGTGCCAAAAATCGCTTCATTCTTTGAGAATGCAAGGCATGTTGCGACGAACAGAGAATATACCACATACACGGGTGAAATAGATGGAATAAAGGTGTCAAGCACTTCTACCGGCATTGGTTGTCCTTCTGCTGCAATCTGTATGGAGGAACTTGCGCGGGTAGGCGCCGATACTTTCATACGTATAGGGACAGCGGGCTCACTACAGAAGCATGTGAAGGTCGGTGACCTTGTTATATTGACTGCCACAGTCCGGGAAGATGGAACATCACGGCAATACGTTCCGCTGAGCTACCCTGCGGTTGCTGATTTTGAAGTCACCCTTGCACTTAAGCAGGCAGCAGAAAAACTCGGATACAGGTATCACATTGGTATCGGACACACAAAGGATGCATTCTACACCGAAGAGGCAGAGGGACTCCCTCTGGAGCGGGAGATTATGGAGGAGTGGGAGACATGGCGCAAAGCAAATGTACTGTGTACTTCGATGGAGTCATCAGCATTGTTCACGATTGGCTCCATTCGCGGCTTGAAAATAGGTACGGTACTTGCCTGCATTGGTACCACCCGAAAAGGTAAGCTTGCTATAAATACCGGGACAGGCGCAGTGATTGAAAAAGCAGCGAAGGTAGGAGTAGAGGCAGTCAGGATACTAAAAAGAGGCCCGGGACAGTTGGGACGGTAATGGACGAGGTGCTCACCGTGAGCGGGATTTGCCTTCTAGGTTCAGATAAATGGTCCACACTAAAAGGTCGCCTGCCTGGCGTCCCACACGCGGACACGCTCGTGGCAATACTTTATGTTAGGTTTAGATTATTTTAATGCCTCGCTATAGATTTTTTGGCATAATGAAAAATTTACTACATTAAATACCATAAGCCAAAAAATCAATGTCCGCTTAGCGGGAACGCCGGCGCGGCGACCTATCTAAATGTGTTACCTATATACTGAACCTATACATTTGCTTGACATGTCCTGGTGAAAATATTATATTTGACAAGCAATAGTAAAATTTTACTATTTGGCACGGGATATATACGCGAAATATACATTTTGCTTGACAATCTTGCCGATTCTGGCTAATAATATCACACCTAAGCCGAGTGGGAAGCTGGAATTAATTGGAGGGAAAATGAAATATGCAGTGGTGCAGTATGGCAGTAGTCAGTATAAAATACAGGATGGAGACGTGATAAAAATTGAAGACAGAGATTTAACATCCGACACCAACAAATTTACCCTGGATAAAGTATTGATGATATCAGATGATAGTGGCGTCCAAGTCGGCCATCCTTATTTGGAAGGTGCACGTGCCGAGCTGGAAATTATAGGCGAGAAAGCAGGCCCAAAAATTTCCGTTTTCAAGAAGAAAAAACGCAAAGGTTATCGTAAGAAAACAGGTTATCGCGCTAAGTATACCGTTGCAAAAGTACTCAATATTTCTAGTTGATAGGACGTGTTGATAGATGAAGTTACAGTTCATGTCCGGGCAGGTGACGGTGGAAACGGATGTGCGAGTTTTAGATATAACAAACATCTTTCACGCCGTAAACCAGAAGGCGGTAATGGCGGTAATGGCGGAGATGTAGCGTTTTGTGCATCGCATAGCATCCGTACCCTCAAAGATATTTCATTGCATCCACATATAGTGGCGCAGCGCGGTACCAACGGCGGTGGAAATTCAAAACGCGGGAAAGATGCTCCAGCAAAGGTGGTAGACGTTCCTGTAGGAACGATAATCTGGCGCGACGAGAAAATGCTCGCTGACTTTACCCAGGATAATGAAAAAGTTATTGTTGCGCATGGTGGAAGAGGTGGTAGAGGAAATGGTTCCTTGCCGCGTTCTTACCCCGGATTCCCACGGGTATTTGAAGAAGGCGAGAAATGCGAGGAAGTCAGTCTCCGTCTTGAACTGCGGCTACTTGCTGACGTGGGAATTGTAGGATATCCGAATGCAGGCAAAAGTTCTCTCATTGCGTGTCTTACCAGGGCAAGACCAAAGATTGCTGACTACCCGTTTACGACAGTTGAGCCAAATCTTGGAGCGATAAGATACGATGAGCAAGACGTTATTGTTGCTGACCTTCCGGGGCTTATAAAAGACGCGCATCTCGGCAAAGGTCTCGGTATCAGATTCTTGAAGCACATTCAGCGGACGCGTCTTTTACTTCACGTAGTGGACATAACTGGTTATGAGGGTCGTCCGGCAGTAGAGAATATCAATTCGCTGAACGAAGAATTGAAATCGTACAGCAAAGAGTTAGCAACTCGTCCACAGTTGCTGGTCGCAAATAAAATGGATCTGCCAGGTACTAAACAACTTTTGGACACCATAACAGGAGCTAACTTTCATGCGACCGGAGTATCCTGTGTTACTGGTACTGGTATAGAAGAACTTAAAGAAAAAATCTACGAAGCATTGAAAGATTTATGAGCCAGGATATACAAAAGATGAAAAAGAAATTGGTGGTGATAAAGGTTGGAACGAGAGTTCTGACTAATTCCAGTGGCTCTCTTGATTCAGGCCGGGTATCCCGCCTTTCTGATGAAGTTGCGGAACTAGTGAGCCACAACTGGCAGGCGGTAATCGTAAGTTCTGGAGCAATTGGAGCAGGCCGCGGCAGAATGAAACGAGGTGCGCCGACCCGGCTGACTGACAAACAGGCCTTAGCAAGTATTGGGCAAGGACTTTTGATGCATGCCTATTCTCTGGGTTTTGAAAAGCATAACCTGACAGTAGCACAGCTCCTGCTTACAGGCGATGACCTTGCTGACCGCAAGCGTTATATTAATGCACGAAATGCTCTGCTTACTTTGATAAAATGGGATGTTATCCCGGTAATAAACGAAAATGATACTATTGCAGTAGATGAAATCAAGGTCGGTGATAACGACCGTCTCTCTGCGTTGGTTGCTGGTAAGATAGGCGCCGATTTACTTGTGATGCTTACGGATGTCGACGGGTTGTATATCAAAGAGCCAGACGGTCGAAAGCGGCTTGTGGAACGGGTTGAAACAATAGATAAAGAACTCCTGCGGCATGCCCGGTCAGAAGGTTCATCGTTTGGAACGGGTGGTATGGTTACCAAATTGGAGGCGGCTTCTATTGCATTGGCTGCTGGATGCGAGGTAGTAATAGCAAATGGCAGGCGCCGTGGGAATCTAACAGGCCTCGCTTCCGGGAAATATCCAGGGACGCGGTTTACGCCATCCCCAAAACGCCCCCATGCGCTGAAACAGTGGCTCGCATTTAGCGCAAGGCCAGAGGGGTCTATCGTAGTGGATGATGGCTGCATCAGGGCGATTATTGACAGAAAGAAAAGCGTGCTTGCGAGTGGCATCACGGAAGTGCGTGGTCCATTCTCTCAAGGAACAGTAATCAGTGTTTCTGACAGGAACGGACATGAAATTGCAAGGGGACGCACGAATTATTCTTCCAGTGAGATTTCTAAAATCAAGGGTTTGAAAAGTGGCCAGATAATGAGTTATCTTGGACGTCCAGGAGGACCCGAAGTTATTCATTGCGACCGCCTTGCCATTATCCCTGCACATGCGAAGGAGAGATAGGTGAGAACCATTGATGCTGCAAAGATAAAGGAAATAGTAGAATACTCCACGTTATATTTTAAGCAAAAGGAATCACTCGTAAATAATCTTAACGTATTTCCTGTACCGGACGGAGACACAGGTTCCAATATGTTGCTTACAATGAAGTCAGTCAGAAATGACCTGATGCGGCTCCCTTCGCCCCCTATGTCCGAAGTTGCAGAAGTTGTTGCGCAGAGTTCTCTTATGGGCGCGCGAGGCAATTCCGGAGTCCTGCTTTCCCAATTCCTAAGTGGTTTCTCAAAAGTCGCTGGAAACCACACCCAATTGGATTCAGAAACAATTGCAGTTGCAATGCAAGCAGGCGTGGAAGAAGCTTATAACGGGCTCGCAAATCCTGTTGAAGGCACGATTCTTACTGTTATGAAAGAAATTGCAATAGCTGCGAAGGAACATGCTTCGGATACAAAGGAATTAGAAAAGCTATTTGAATTATTGCTGACTGCAGGGCGTCAGGCACTTGACAGAACACCGGAGCAACTGCCGGTGCTAAAAGACGCAGGCGTGGTAGATGCTGGCGGCTGTGGGTTCCTTTACTTAATTGAGGCGGTGTTGCGGTATTTACATGGTATAGGTCTATATCAGCCAAGTCCTCTGGATGATGCCTATGGGAAATCGATTGAGCGCTGGCGCAGTAATGTCCAGGAATCAGTCCGTTTTGGAATTGCGCGAGCGGGTCACGCTTTCTCTGGAGATAGCTTAAAACGCGCTGGCAAGCGTCTATTCCGGCGGCTGCAACTCATTGAAACGGTGGCACGTGCGTGGAGCAGGAAATCCGAATATCAATACTGCCTTGAGTTTTTCATAACAGGAGAAAAAATTAATCTTGAGGAATTGCGCAAGGCGTTTGCTGGGCTCGGTGGGTCCACAATAGTCGCTGGTAATCCACAGCTCGCAAAAGTCCATATACATACCAACCGCCGTGATGAAGTGCTTTCGGAGGCGGCTCGTTGGGGAAGACCGACACAAATCAAAGTAGATGATATGTCAGCTATGCAGAAAGAATTTATAAGTCATGCCGAGGCGCCTGACGCTGAAGCATCTTCTGCAGTCGTGGTTGCATGTACTGGCAGTGGAATGGCGGAAATATTTAAATCACTTGGCGCTTCGTCAGTGATAGAGAAACGCAAGACCATAAATCCAAGCGTTAAAGAGTTCTGCGCTAGAGCAAGCGATTGTCAGGCAGAGGTCGTTTTCTTGCTTCCAAATAATAAAAATGCAATCCTTGCTGCTGAGCATGCAGCGATGGCAATGCCCGGGCGGCTTGTTGTTATCCCGACAAAGAGTATGGTGGAGGGTATTTCGGCGCTCCTGAGTTATATTCCCGGACAGCCGTGGATGGATAACAAGGATAATATGTTAGAAGCGCTGAAACGCGTGCACACCTGCGATGTTACCCGCGCTGCGCGTCCTACCGCGTTTGCTGGTCACAAAGTTAGAAAAGGTGAAGTCATTGGTATTGCAAATCATCAGATAGTCGCATCCGGGATTGACCCAAACGTGGTTACTCAGGAAGTACTAAAGACGTTGAATGGCCAGGCATCACCACAGATTGTATCAATATACTATGGACATGGGATTAGCCAGGAAAAAGCAGAAGAACTAAAAGATGTGCTCAAAGGTTTGCTTCCGCAGGCAGATATTCAGATTTATAGTGGAGGCCAGAAGCACCATTACTATTTACTGGGGGTTGAATGATGAATGAGACGAAGAGAGTGGTTGTCGTAGATGATGCTAGCAATATCCCGCAAGAGTTGGTAGAAAAGCTCGGAATAAAAATAATCCATCATCCATTTTGTCTGGATGACGTGGAAATCGACCAGAGCAAGATGACTACAGACGAATTTATGAGTCGCGTACGTGCAGGAGCGATGCCAAAGACAATCCTGATAAACCTGGCAACTTTTGAGAATTTCTACAGGTCGCTTGCCGATGAAGGATATACGGAAATTCTTTCAGTACACCTGCCAAAAGCAATGAGCAGTACGATTGACATGGCCAGAAAAGCTGCGGAGAACGTTAAGGATAAGATAACCGTCCGTGTCGTGGAGTCGCTCGCTACTTTGTCTGAAGAGGGCCTGCTCGCTTGTGCAGCTGCGCGCTTGCTGCGAGAAGGAATGCCTCTTGAAGAGGCGGCACAGCAAGTTGAAAAACTGCGGAATGACATTCACATTTTGTTGGTTGTAGGTGACCTAAAATATTTGGCAAAGTGGGGTAGGATTGGAAAAGCAAAAGCACTTATGGGGAGCATGTTGAGAATTACACCCATCCTGAGTTATGATGATACAGGAGGTATAATACCTGCTGGCAGAGCACGCAGTGACGCGCAGGCAATAGAGATTATTTCCGGCGAAATTCAGAGTGCTCAAGGCGAGGGCTCAGACGGAACAGGGCTTACCGTTTTTATTGTTTATACTGACAGACCAGAATCAGCAACCCGCCTGAAAGACAAACTCACAAGTACTTACCCGAAAGCAAGCGTCTATCTATGGCAGACGCATCCATTAGTAAGCGTTTATCTCGCTCCTGGCGGCTGGGTTGTCGGCTGGTTAAACTGGAGGTAGTTATGTGGTGGAAGATTCTTATCGTTACTGTTGGCGCATACTTTCTTGGTTCAGTAAACCCTGCGTTTTTACTTGGGAAGGCCTTAAAAGGCAAGGACCTTACCAGCGAAGGTACGAAGAACCCGGGGGCAGCAAATACCTGGCGTGAAGTTGGAAAATTCTGGGGTATTATGGTCGGCGTTATTGACGCACTCAAGGCAGTGATTCCGCTCGCAATTGGCGATGCGCTGGGCTTTCCGGGATGGGTTGCAGTCCCAATCGTGGCTGCAGCAATGGCAGGTCACAACTGGTCGATTTTCCTCGGCGGAAAAGGTGGAGCAGGTCTTTCTATTGTCTTTGGAAGTTTCCTCTATCTTATACCAAAGGAGTTTGCAATTGCATTTGGTGCGTTCGTAGTAGTATTTCTTGTTACCCGCCTTTCTGCTACATGGAGAAAGTACCTTCCTCCGATGTGGGGCGCAACGATATTTTTTTTCATTGTGATGTTGTGCCTTGTGTTTGCCTGGCAGGAGCGCTGGTATATAATTTTGTTGGTTGGAGTAACAGCTCTAATGATGATGGCAAAGCGTATCGTAGATGCCCTCCAGCATGTAATGTCACTGCTTCGTGAGAGGCGGGCTCAATCATAGATGGCTGGCTACTCCTTATTCCGGACCGTTTATTGGCTCGCGCATGGTTTGCCGCGTCCTGGACGGACAGTTATCGCGTGGCTGATGGCCAACTATTATTGGTTGAGGAATAAGCGTGAGCGTGATGTGACCGTTAGAACACTCCGGGCAATAAAGGGCAAATCCTATTCCAATTATAGTATAAAATGGCTGGCCTGGAAAACCTTTCAGAATTACGGGCAGTACCTGGCAGATTTTTCCTACGCTGGAAGAATGTCTCCCCGGGAAATGGACCGGCGGATTCAAATAAAAGGAGAGGAAAACATTGCACGTGCACTTGCTGGCGGTCATGGTGCAATAATCCTTACTGGCCACATTGGAAACTGGGAACTTGGCGCAAGTGTAGTTGCACATTCCGGATTCCCGATCGATGCTATTTACCTTCAGTTTCCAGATGAGCGTATTAGCAACTTGTATGTCAATCAGAGAAAGCGATGCGGGGTTGGGTCAGTTCCGCTGGGTAAGACATGGACTGCTCTCAAGGTACTTTCACAGGGCAGAATACTCGCAATGCTTGGCGATATCCTTTTTGGTAATGATGAGTCCGCAGCAGATGTAGTTTTGTTTGGGCAACATGCGAAATTTCCTCGTGGTCCTGTGTTGATTTCGGTCGTAACTGGCGCTCCAATAATTCCATGCGCGCTTGTAATGAAAAACCGTGGTAAGTACTTTATTTTTTTTGAACAGCCATTATATCCTGATGTGAATCAACCGCGTGATGCCGAAGTTGCGCGGCTTACAAATATTTTTGCAGGCAGGCTTGAATCTTGGATACGCCGCTGGCCCGACCAATGGTTTCCACTAAGGGAAATATGGAATATGCCGGCGGAATCCCGGGATAGTAACTGAAATGATAGTGGAGTTTAGAGAGTGGAAAAAGTCAGAGTCCAGGATGGTTTAACTTTCAAGAAGGCATTATGGCGGAAGGCGTACAGAATGGTTGGCCTTACTTTTCCTATTATATACGTTTACCACGAGAAAATCCCTATGTGTATTACCATGGGACTGTTTGCTGCAGGTGCCGTCCTTCTGGAGTGGTTGCGTTTTAGAAACACTGCATTAAACCGTGCGCTGCGAAAAATTTATAATCCGATAGGTAAAGAATCCGAAGCGTTTCGCCTTTCCGGGACTACTTACTTTTTTATAGCCACAGCCCTAATATTTGTCATATTCCCTAAGTATATTGCGATTTTTGCAACGGTATATATGCTTGTCGGTGACGCAGCTGCTACACTTGTCGGCAGAGGAATTGGTCGGATACAACTTGTCGGCACCAGAACACTTGAAGGCACGACTGCGTTTGTCGTGAGCTGCGGCTTAACAGGATTGTTGTTTAGCTCTGCACTTGGCCAGCAAGCAATGCAGCCGGTGTCAGCTGGACAGATATGGTGTGGCGCCCTGGTGGGTGGACTAACCGAGGCAATGCATAGTCGGCTCAACGACAACCTGACGGTGGGGTTAATAACCGGATTTACACTTTGGCTGACAGGCACTTGACAACGACGTTTTGATTTCGTAAAATTACTACCTAATATATCGGTTGGTTTGTATCGCAGATTAAGAAGCGGGTATTGTCGTCGTATTTTTAAGAACGGTATTAGTGTTTTCTTATTATAGTGGAGGCTTGCTATGGCTGAAGTAGTATTGCGTAATACAACAAAGATGTATCCGGGTAATGTCATAGGTGCTAAAGATATAGATTTGACTGTGAGAGATAAGGAATTCTGCGTCCTGGTAGGACCATCCGGATGTGGCAAGTCGACGACACTTAGAATGATTGCCGGGCTTGAAGACGTAACTTCTGGCGAGATATATATTGATGGTAAACTTGTCAACGATGTTCAGCCAAAGGACCGGAACATCGCAATGGTGTTCCAGAACTATGCTTTGTATCCACATATGACCGTATATGAAAACATGGCTTTCGGTTTAAGACTGAGGAAATATCCAAAAGCGGAAATTGATAACAGGGTTAAACAGGCGGCAGAGATTCTTGGTATTACGTCTCTTCTTCAGCGCCGGCCTAAGGAACTTTCAGGCGGACAGCGCCAGCGTGTTGCTGTCGGTCGCGCCATAGTCCGCAAGCCAAAAGTTTTCCTTTTTGACGAACCGCTCTCCAATCTGGACGCAAAGTTGCGCGTTCAAATGCGAGCCGAATTAAAAAAGCTACATGAACGGCTTGAATCCACGGTTATATATGTAACTCACGACCAGGTAGAGGCAATGACAATGGGTGATAAGATAGCCGTATTGAAAGACGGATATTTACAACAAATCGCGACACCCGCAGAAATATATGCGAAACCTGCTACGCGGTTCGTCGCGGGCTTTATCGGCAGCCCTGCCATGAATTTCCTTGAATGCACCGTTGAGCATGAGAAGGGAGGTTTCTACTTTAACGAAGGGAGCTTCAGGGTTAAGGCAATCAGCAATATGAACAAGTTACTGGAGCCCTGGCTAGGAAAACAGGTTATATTTGGAGTACGGCCTGAGGACATATATGACCGGCTGTATGCCAAGGGTGCGAGTGCCGACAATACTTTCAGGGCAACAGTTGACGTTGTGGAGCTGCTTGGTTCCGAGATTTATCTGCATCTCAAAACGGCAAAGAATAACATGATAGTACGTGTCAGTGCTGACAATAAGGCACAGCTGCATCAGGATATTGACTTTGTTATAGATATGAGTAAAATACATATATTTGATATTGAAGGGTCCACTGCGATAATTTAAGAAGGTATCTGGTACCGGAGGTAGCGATGGTAAGAGAAATAATTCAGAATGCAATTTATAAGAATGTCGTTAAGATGCTCGTTAATTATGCGAGTAACGCTTCAAGCGAACGGCTGGTACAAATGGCGCGTCTCGCTGAGAAAATTGCCAAAGAAGAAGAGACCAGGCGGAAAATTCAGCAATTGAAAAGACAGTTTGAAAATGGACATCCAGCAGTAGAGCTCGGGAAAAAGATTATAACCACGTTAAGTCCAGCCTGTAAGAAGAAACTTATAGAAAATTTCTTTGTCAATGCAGGCATTGTTGGAAACACAACAAGGCAGAAAATTTATGAGAAAGACGGCTACCGTCCACCGTTTTTCCTGTTGATAAGCCCGACTATGAGATGTAATCTGAATTGTATCGGGTGTTCCACAAGAGAATTTGACAAGAAAACAGATATGCCTTTTGAGATGCTGGATAATCTTATGAACCAGGCAAAACGGATGGGTATGTATTTTGTTACCACACTCGGTGGAGAGATGTTTGTGTACGATGATATTTGGAAACTCTGGGAAAAACATAATGATTGCTACTTCCAGGTTTATACCAATGGGACTCTTATAGATGAAAAAGCTGCGCATCGTCTTAGTGAACTTGGCAACGTAGCTCCTATGATTAGCATTGAGGGTTACAAGGAAGAAACTGACTGGCGCCGCGGGAAAGGCGTCTGGGATAAAATAATGGCCGCTATGGATAGGTTGAGCAAGGAAGGCGTCTTGTACGGCGCTTCTGTAACTCAAACATCCAGGAACAGCGATATCGTAACCAGCGAGGAGTTTGTCGATTTTCTCATCTCCAAAGGTTGCCGTGCCCTGTGGTATTTCCAGTATATACCTATTGGAAAAAATCCTGATTTGTCTCTAATGCCAAACCCTGAGCAGCGCGATAAACTGCGTAAGATGGTTCTGGAGTTACGTCCAAAAAAGCCGATATTCTTTGGTGACTTCTGGAATGACGGCCCGTACGTGAAGGGTTGCATTGCGGGCGGCCGTAGCTATTTGCACGTAAACAACCGTGGTGATATCGAACCCTGTGGTTTTGTGCATTTTGCGACAGACAACATCAATCGGACACCGCTGGCAGAAGCACTTCAGTCACCATTTTTCAGGGAAATCAGGAAGAGGCAACAGGCATATACAGCACTGGAGCCATATGCTCCACATGCTTGTGATTATATGTATCCAAATATGTTAACCCCGTGCATGATTATTGACCAGCCATGGGTTTTGAGAGAAGCAGTAAAAAAGACAGGTGCATACGCTACCCAGGATGGTGACGAAGAGCTGTTGGGCGGTGACCGCGCCAAGTTTCTGGACGAGTACAGTAAACGGATGCACGAAATATATGATGCTGTCTGGGCGACTGACGAGTATAAGAAACACAAGGACTCGTTGTGTCGCAGGCGAGAAAAGTTTCTAGAGGAACAAAAAGTAGAAATTGCATAACAGTGGGACTTAAAGAAGCAAGAATGGTTGCTGTTCTTCTTCCCTTTCCGAACATTCTCTAGATCTCGTCCATTATTGAATTTTATTGAATTCTTTTGAAATAGTAGAGCGGGGTGTTTTTGTCTCAATAACCCTGCGGTAGCCGCAGGCTTTAGCCTGCGTTACAGCTCCTAGGAGGAATGACATTGCATAAGAAGACATCTTCTATAAAGAACTTTTCAAGGCTGCCATTTGTTCTTCCTATTTCGAACCTGGTAGACCTGCAGCGTAAATCGTTTTATGAATTTCTGCAAGCGGATACGTTGCCTGAAAAACGGCACGAACATGGGTTGCAAGCCGTTTTTGAGGACGTTTTTCCAATTGCAAATAGCGATGCCTCTCTTAAGTTGCACTTTGTGAATTATTCCGTATCTGAACCGAGATGTACTGAAGAAGAAGCGATCGCAAATGGTGTAAGTTATATATTTGCCTTGAAAGCGAAGCTTCGGCTTGAAGTGAATACACCTGGCCGGCGTAAACCGGAATTCAGAGAAAACGACATATTCATATGTGACTTGCCTCAGATGACAAGCCGTGGCACGTTTATTCTAAATGGTTCGGAGCGGGTGATAGTTAGTCAACTGCATCGTTCACCCGGAGTTAGTTTCGAGCGCGATGAAGAGAAAGGTATTTCAATATTTGGTAATCAGTTATATCAGGGCCGTATAATTCCCTATCGCGGAGCGTGGGTAGAGTTTGAGTTTGACCAGAACAGCGTTCTCTACGTAAAGATTGACCGAAAACACAAATTTCTTTTCACTATTTTATTAAGAGCAATCGGGTACGAAACCGACGAGAAGATTCTAACCAGTTTCTACAAAGTCAAGTTAGTGAAAACAACGGACAAATCGCTTGCGGGTTGCATAACAGCGAAGGATATAAATATTCTTGGCTCAAAGACCACTCATACGGTAGAGCCGCTAGTTCATGCAAATGTGAAGCTCGATGAAGACCTTATAAGAAAATTGAAAAATGCAAATATTAAAACAGTGACTGTGATAGATGCGGACCCGGGAGACCTCATTATTCATAATACCCTCCTTAGAGATCCATTTCGGAAATTGAGAGACCTATCTGAAATTCGGCGTTGTGCCGTCCTTGATATATTCCGTAATTTGCACCGGCTCGACTACATGGATGAAAAAAGAGCACGCGAATTTTTTGAACATTTGTTATTCAAGTCTGTCCGCCGTTATGATTTGACGAGAGTGGGTAGGTATAAAATAAACAAGAAACTCGGAGACACCTTCAAAGAAATGGGGTTGACTCTATCTCCAGGGACCAAACGGACGCTCACTCCCGAAGATATTCTTGCTACAGTTATGTATCTAAAGGATCTTGTTAATGGCGCTGGCGGTACAGTGGATGATATAGACCATCTAGGCTCTAGACGGGTGCGTCCCGTTGGAGAGCTGCTGGAGAACCAACTCAGGCAAGGGTTCTATCACATGGCTCGGCTGACCAAGGATAAAATGAATATGCAGGTTTCAGATGAGGTTGAACCGCGCGATATCATAAATGCGGCTCCTGTGAGCGGCACAGTAAAGCAATTCTTGGGAACAAGTCAGTTGTCTCAGTTTATGGACCAGGTAAACCCATTGGCTTCACTTACTCATGAAAGGCGGCTATCCGCGATTGGACCAGGTGGTTTGCATCGAAAGAGAGCTGGTTTTGAAGTTCGCGACGTTCATTACACTCATTACGGCAGGATTTGTCCAATTGAGACCCCGGAAGGGCCGAATATCGGACTTATATGTAGTCTGGCACTGTATGCCCGGGTGAATGAATTCGGACTTTTAGAGTCCCCATACAGGAAGGTAAGAGATAGTCGCGTGACATCTGAAATAGAGTATCTAACTGGAGATCAGGAAGACGGATATACAATTGCACAGGCAAATGCTCCTGTTGATTCCGATGGCAGTTTCAAATCCGATTTGATTCTGTGCCGGAGGCGCGGAGATTTTCCGCTGGCATCCCCAAAAGAAATAGACTATATGGACGTGTCTCCAAAGCAGGTAGTCGGCGCTTCAGCTGGCTTAATCCCGTTCCTGGAACATGATGACGCAAACCGTGCTTTGATGGGGTCAAATATGCAACGTCAGGCAGTTCCGTTGCTGCGGCCTGAACCCCCATTGGTCGGCACCGGGATAGAAAAAGAGGTTGCCTATGATTCCGGAGTAATGATAATCTCCAGGAATGAAGGCACGGTAATGGAAGTTACGTCTAACCGTATAATTATAGAATCGGGTAACAACCATCACCCTGATGTCTATTATTTGAAAAAATATCATAAGAGCAATCAGGAGACATGTCTGAATCAGCGCCCTTTGGTCAAGACAGGTGAGCATGTGAAAAAAGGCCAGGTTATAGCTGACGGGTCTGCTACCCAGAATGGAGAATTGGCGCTGGGCAGAAACGTGTTTGTAGCTTTTATGTCGTGGGAAGGATACAATTTCGAAGACGCAATAGTGGTGAGTGAACGGTTACTCAGGGAGGATATGTTTAGTTCGGTTCACATCAAAGAGGAAACCATTTCGGCGCGTGACGTACACATTGGCATGGAGGAAATCACGGCGGATATTCCAGGCGTTGGAACAGAGATGTTAAGGAATCTTACATCCGACGGAGTTATTAGAGTTGGTGCAAATGTTCATCCCGGGGACATCCTCGTTGGCAAAGTGGCACCTAAAGGGAAGAGCCGGCCGACCCCGGAAGAGCGGCTATTGAGAGTAATTTTTGGCAAGAAATCAGAAGAAGTAGACAACGTTTCTCTTTATGCCAACCCTGGAGTCGAAGGGGTAGTATTGGACGTAAAGATTTTTGAGCGGCATGACCGACAGTCGTCACTCAGCAAGGCGCAGGAAGCGGAACAGAAGAGAAAAATCAGGGCGGATATTCGCAAACATAAGAAGCAAATCGATAATCAACTGAATACGCGGTTGCAGGAGTTGGACCATTTACATCATACAAAACAAATAACGGGCGAACAGTGTGAGCGCGAAAAGAAACAAGCACATGCGGTAAACGAAGTGGACATAAGAGAACTGGATGAAAAACTTCGAAGAGGACTCGAGCGGCTATCCGCAGGTGATGAACTTCCGCTCAATGTCCATAAGCTTGTGAAGGTCTATATTGCAAGCAGAAGAAAACTTTCGGTTGGTGACAAACTGGCAGGGAGACATGGTAATAAGGGAGTTATTGCGCGTATTCTACCAGTTGAAGATATGCCCTACTTACCGGATGGGACACCGGTTGACGTTGTGCTTGATCCTCTTGGGGTTCCGTCTCGCATGAACGTTGGCCAGATATTTGAGACGATGCTAGGATGGGCAGCAGATAAGCAAAATTGCCGCATGTTCAGTCCTGTGTTTGACGGTGCAACTGAAGACGATGTTGTCGTGGAGTTAGAAAAAGCTGGTTTGCCAAGAAGTGGAAAAACCATTCTGTATGATGGTCGCACAGGTGAGTCATTCCAGGAAAAAATAACAGTTGGCAGTATGTATATGATGAAACTGATGCATATGGTAGAAGACAAGCTCCACGCGAGGTCCACTGGCCCGTATTCGCTTATTACAAGACAACCTCTTGGAGGAAAGGCGCAATTTGGAGGACAGAGGTTTGGTGAGATGGAAGTATGGGCTGTTGAAGGGTATGGCGCAGCATCAACATTGCAGGAGTTCTTAACGCTGAAATCCGACGATATCGAAGGTCGTGAGCACCTATTGATTTCGCTCATTAAAGGAAGCGTCCCGGAAAAACCGGGCATCCCGGAGTCCTTTCGTGTGCTACTTCAGGAGTTGCGCGCTCTCTGTTTAAACGTGGAAATCCAGAAGTCAAAAGCAAAATCCTCGGACAGGATACCGGACTAAAGGCAGGAAAATGAGACAGCATATAAAAACGAAAAACCTTGAGATTGGAGAGTTTGACGCTATCCGGATTAGTCTCGCGTCCCCGGACCAGATAAGGCAATGGTCGTGGGGCGAGGTAAAAAAGCCAGAAACTATCAACTACAGGACATTCAAACCAGAACGCGATGGATTATTCTGCGAGCGTATATTTGGTCCTGTACGTGACTATGAGTGCAACTGTGGCAAGTATAAGTGGGTAAAGTACCGTGGCAAGGTATGCGAACGTTGTGGAGTTGAAGTTACCGAAAGTAAGGTACGCAGAGAGCGCATGGGACATATAGAACTCGCTGTGCCTGTTCTTCATATCTGGTATCTCAGAAAGTCACCATCACCACTTGCCATGCTTCTGGAAATGAAGCTCGGTGACGTAGAAAGTGTCATATACTATGCAAAATATGTAGTCGTCCGTTCAAAAGTTGATGAGTTGCCCGTGAAGACCATACTCGCAGAAGAAGATGTTTCTAATTGTCGTGAGAAATACGGTAACCAGTTTGAGGTCTCAATAGGCGGAGAAGCAATCCAGCGGCTGCTTGAAAATCTTGACCTGAAGAAAAAGGAGCAGGAACTTAAGGCAAAGATAAACGAGTTTCGCCAAAAGGATGAGGGTAAAGAACACAAACGGTTTCAGGCATCACGGCAACGGCTCGCAAAGCAGTTGGAACTTATCCAGGGTTTGTTACTTTCAGGCGGTCGTCCCCAATGGATGGTACTTGAAGCAATTCCAGTCATCCCACCAGATTTAAGACCACTCGTACCTCTGAAGGAAGGCAGGTTTGCATCCTCAGACTTGAACGACCTTTATCGCCGTATAATCAATCGTAATAACCGGCTTAAACATATTAGTAATCTTAACGCTCCATTAGTTATGATAAACAACGAGAAACGCCTGCTTCAGGAAGCAGTCGACGCACTTATAGAGAATGGCGCACGCGGTAAAACGGTTAATGGCGCTAACAACCGGCCACTAAAGTCCCTGTCAGATTCTATAAAAGGGAAAGAGGGTAGGTTCCGTCAGAACCTGCTCGGTAAACGTGTGGACTATTCGGGCCGGTCTGTAATTGTTTGTGGTCCACATCTGAAGCTGCACCAGTGCGGCTTGCCAAAGGAAATGGCATTAGAATTATTTAAACCGTTCATCTTGAGGGAATTACTTTCCAAGCAGGTTGCGTCCTCGGAGCGCCAGGCAAAGCGGATGCTGCAGGAAAAATTGGACGTAGTATTTGATATACTTGAGAATATAATCCAGGGTCATCCCGTGCTTTTGAACCGTGCACCGACGTTGCACCGTGTTAGTATACAGGCATTTCTGCCGGTACTTGTGGAAGGTAAGGCAATTCAATTGCATCCGCTTGTCTGCGCTGCATTTAATGCCGACTTTGACGGTGACCAGATGGCTGTTCATATACCACTCACTGATGAGGCACGTCTGGAGGCGATGTTTTTAATGCTTTCGGTGCACAATATCCTTTCCCCGGCGAATGGTTTACCACTGGTGACAGCAAGTCAAGACATCGTTCTCGGCTGTGCGTATCTTACCAAGGAGAAGCAAAACGTATTTGGGGAAGGCAAGATATTTGCCGATGAGGAAGAGGTCATCACTGTCTATGAGCACGGTAGTATTGATTTACACGCCCGGGTTAAGGTGCGAAAGATCAATAAAATACGAGAAGACAAAAAATGGAACAAAGAGGATTTCTTGAACCCAAATAAATGGGAAAGTTATACTACGGTCGGCCGCGTGATATTCAATCAGGCGTTACCTCAAGCACTCAGGTTCGTAAATTCCGAAGTCGACAAGAAAGGACTCGCTGGACTTGTTGAGAGAAGTTATTTTGAGTTAGGGCCGCTTGTTACAGTAGAGTTGGTAGACTCGCTGAAGGACCTTGGATATCGGTATGCAACCAAGGCGGGTATCACGGTCTCCCTGGAGGATATGCCGACTCCTGAAGTAAAAAAGTTACTTGTGGAAAAAGCTCGCCAGCAGGTCAAACACGTGGAATCGCAGTATCATAAAGGAATTATTACCAACTCAGAGCGGTACAATAACATTATCGATATCTGGATGGGCGTTACCAAAAACGTCGCATTGAAGTTGTTCGAAGAGTTGGAGAAAGTCGAGAAGGAACCAGCAAAGGAAAAAGGTCAAGCGCGTTTTAATTCGATTTATCTAATGGCAAGTTCTGGTGCCAGAGGCAGTAAGTTACAGATTAGTCAGCTTGCTGGCATGAGAGGATTGATGGCGCGTCCTGCGAAACGGGTAATTGGTCAAATAGGGGAAATTATAGAAACGCCCATTGTTTCAAACTTCAGAGAGGGGTTAAGCGTACTGGAATACTTTATCTCAGCACATGGTGGCCGGAAGGGCCTGGCTGACTCAGCGTTAAAGACAGCAGAGGCAGGGTATCTCACGAGACGGTTGGTAGACGTTTCTCACAATGTCGTGGTTGTTGAAGAGGATTGTCATACCGATAAAGGGATTTCCATACGTGCAATGTCCGTAGGTGATGAAGTTCTCGAGAGCTTAGTCGACCGTATTGCAGGCAGGGTCAGCGCGATGAATATCGCAAATCCGATAACGGACGAACCGATTATAAAAGCAGGTGAGTTGATAACACGCAAGAAAGCTGAACAGATTGCTGAAGCAGGCATTGAGCAAGTAAAGGTCCGGTCGGTCTTAACTTGTGAAAGTAGATATGGGGTTTGCGCAAAATGTTATGGGGTGGACTTGTCAAATGGAGATATTGTGAAGGCTGGGACCCCAATTGGTATTATCGCTGCTCAATCCATTGGCGAACCCGGTACACAGCTTACTTTGCGTACATTCCACATAGGTGGAGCAGCGAGTCGTGAGGTACAAAAATCTTCCATCGTAGCAAAGCAGGATGGAGAAGCGAAGTTTCTAAACTTGAAGACCGTCAAAAGGGAAAACGGAGAACTCGTAGTTGTTGGCCGGAACACAGAAGTGAGTTTTGCTCCTCTAGGAAGCCCGGCTGAACTGAGCAAAATTCCATACGGAGCACGACTGTCATTTGCGAATCGCAG
This sequence comes from uncultured bacterium, assembly GCA_964622465.1. Taxonomy (GTDB): domain Bacteria; phylum CG03; class CAZUQH01; order CAZUQH01; family CAZUQH01; genus CAZUQH01. Next base: position 45,827 of record CAZUQH010000002.1, read on the forward strand.
CAAAGTAAAGGCAGGTGAGCTAATTGCTGAGTGGGAACCGTATTCTATGCCGATTATTACTGAATATCAGGGTGTGGTAAAATATGAAGGCCTGGAGTATGGCATATCACTGCATGAGAAAGTCAATCCTGTATCAGGAGTTACTGAGAGAATAATTATAAACTCGGAACGGAAACCCAGGCTGGTTGTTCTTGGCCCAAAGAGGGGCTCTCTCGGAGTGTACACACTGCCGGAAGACACCAGGATTTTTGTGGATAACGGAGCAAAAGTAAAAGCAGGTGATGTTCTTGCAAGAATACCACAGGATGTCCATAAGACAAAAGACATTACAGGGGGTCTACCGCGGATAGATGAGTTATTTGAGGCACGACGTCCTAAAAACATAGCTGTTGTGGCAGAGAAAGACGGCATAGTTTCCCAGGTAACAAGCGAAAAGGGTAGAGCAAAACTCGTTGTTGAGAGCATGGTTGGTGGAGATAAGGTGGAGTACGTAGTTCCTCATGGACGTCACCCTGTGGTCTATTTAGGCGAAACAGTTTTGTGCGGAGAACCATTGACAGACGGCGAGATAGACCCACATGATATTCTCAGGGTTAAACGCAGCCCAAAAGATGCACAAGAGTTTATCGTTAATGAAATACAAGAGATATACAGGTTGCAGGGAGCGAAGGTTAATGATAAACATATCGAGGTAATCATAAGCCAGATGTTTGGAAACGTCAGAGTCGAAGATGCCGGAGATACAAGGTTCCTGGAAGGAATGACAGTAAATTTGTACGATATGTTAAAAGAAAATTCAGAAATTGAAAAACGCAATAAGCGTGTGGCGAAAGATAAAAAAGGTAAGAAACTGCGGCCAGCAACATATTCTCCAATATTGCTCGGTATTTCAAAGGCATCACTTGCAAGTTCCAGTTTCATATCTGCTGCAAGTTTTCAAGAAACAACCAGGGTATTGACAAATGCAGCACTTATGGGTAAAGTAGACGAATTACATGGACTAAAAGAGAATGTTATCATAGGTCGTCCAGTCCCGGTCGGGACGGGTTTTCCTGGATACAATGAAGAAGCAGAGAGGTGAGAAGTGCCAACTTTACGTCAGCTTGTTAGGAAACGCCGGCGTGGAACTTTAAATAGAAGTAAGGCGCCGGCATTGAAGGGTTCCCCTCAGAAGAGAGGGGTATGTACTAAGGTATACACCAGGACGCCAAAGAAACCAAATTCTGCGTTACGTAAAGTTGCACGCGTGAAGTTATCCACCGGTCAGGAAGTTACCGCATATATACCCGGCATTGGACATAATCTTCAGGAACATTCGATTGTCGTAATTCAAGGCGGGCGTGTAAAAGACCTTCCTGGTGTCAGATACCATATTATAAGAGGTTCTCTTGATACCGCGGGCGTGTCTGAGCGTAAGAACTCGCGTTCTAGATACGGTGTAAAGAAGGGCAGCGGAAAATAAGGTATGTCACGTAAAAAAGTTAAAAAGAGAAAGCGAACCGAGCGCGTTGACCCGGTGTATGGTGATTCATTGGTTCAGGCGCTTATAGGAAAGATATTAAAGAATGGAAAAAAGACGGTTGCGCATAGTATTGTCTATGGCGCATTGGAGGGATTGGAAAAAGAAACGCATAAACCTCCTGTTGAGGTACTTCATCAGGCAATAGATAACGTTAAACCATTGGTAGAGGTGAAAGCGCGAAGGGTTGGCGGTGCTACGTATCAGGTTCCAGTTGAGGTCCGGCCTGAAAGGCGGGAAGACCTTGCGCTGAGATGGATTATCCAGTATGCGCATCAGCGAAAAGGTATACCGATGGCTGAATGTCTGTCACAGGAACTGATGAGCGCCTACAAGAAAGAAGGTGGAGCAATTAAGAAGCGTGAAGATACTCACAAAATGGCAGAAGCAAACCGTGCTTTCGCACACTACCGGTGGTAATGACAAAAACACTTACGATGGAACAAAAAACTTACACTCTTGAGCGATTAAGGAATATAGGAATAATTGCACATATTGATGCTGGCAAGACTACAACCACAGAGAGGGTGCTCTTCTACGCGGGACGTATTCAGCGCATGGGCGAAGTAGACGAGGGTACTGCTACTATGGACTGGATGGAGCAAGAGCAGGAGCGTGGGATAACCATTACCTCTGCTGCTACTTCCTGTTATTGGAAAGGATGTCAGGTAAATATTATTGATACTCCGGGGCACGTGGATTTTACAATTGAAGTAGAGCGTTCACTAAGAGTACTTGACGGCTGTGTCGCCGTGTTTTGTGGGGTTGGGGGCGTGGAACCACAATCGGAGACAGTATGGCGTCAGGCAGACAGATACCGGGTGCCGCGCATTGCTTTTGTGAACAAGATGGATCGCGTAGGCGCAGACCTCAATAGAACTGTTGAGCAGATACGGTCAAAACTCGGTGCTACTCCTGTCCTCCTGACTCTGCCTATTGGTCGTGAAAGTGATTTTGTTGGTATCATTGACCTGGTGCGCTGGAATGTACGGTATTATGACATGGACAGTCTCGGAACGAAGTATCGGGTAGAGGACATGCCTGATGCGTATAAGGAACGGGCGCTTATTGCACGCCATAAATTGATAGAGCAAGTAGCAGAAAAAGATGACGAACTCCTCGCTCACTATGTCCATGATAAGAAAATTACAGACGAGCAGTTGATAGCTGCTCTGCGTCGAGCAACAATTGACAGGCGATTGGTTGGTGTACTGTGCGGAAGTGCTCTCAAAAATAAAGGTATTCAATTGTTGCTTGATGCAATAGTAGACTATCTGCCTTCACCGTTAGATATACCTCCTGTAACCGGCTTGAACCCCGTTACAGGGCAAGAGGAAGAGTATTCAGCAGATGTCGGGGCGCCACTTGCAGCGCTTGCGTTCAAAATTGCGACTGACCCATTTGCTGGTCGACTGACTTTCGTGCGGATATATTCCGGTACTATAAAAAAAGGTGGACAGGTATATAATGCCAGTTCTCAAAAGGTAGAAAGAATAAACCGTATTCTTGAAATGCACGCAGATTCGCGTAAAGACATAGACGAGGCACGCGCAGGAGAAATATACGGTATAATTGGCTTCAAAAACACAAAGACAGGTGATACGATATGCAACAAGACGCATCCGCTGTTACTTGAGAAAATACAATTTCCAGAGCCAGTAGTATTTCAAGCGATAGAAGCGCAGAGTAAGGCGGATGATGGAAAACTCGGATTATCCTTGCATAAGCTTATGGAGGAAGACCCAAGTTTTTTAATCAACTCAGATAAGGCAACTAATCAGACGCTAATCGGAGGCATGGGAGAGCTTCATCTGGAAATTATCGTTGACCGGCTCAAGAGAGAATTTGGTTTAGAAGTCAACACAGGTGAGCCGAGAGTTGCATATAAGGAAACCATAACCAGGAAAGTTGAAGCAGAAGGAAAACATATCCGCCAGACAGGTGGTCATGGTCAATATGGACACGTAGTCCTTTATATTGAACCACTTGGTAGAGGCGGCGGATTTGATTTTGAGAATAAGATTCGTGGTGGTCATATCCCATTGGAGTATATTCCTGCTGTTGCAAGCGGAGTTCGGGAGGCATTGTGCAGCGGCCCGCTCGGTGGCTATCCAGTAGTTGACGTAAAAGTCGTATTGACTGACGGTAGCTATCATGAGGTCGATTCATCTGATCTGGCTTACGTAATGGCTGCACGTGAGGCGGTACAGGATGGATTGAAGCGCGGAACGCCGATACTTCTGGAGCCAGTGATGAAAATAGGCATTATTACGCCGCGAGAATTCTTAGGGAATGTGTTGGATGAGATAAATTCACGCAGAGGTAAGATAACTCAGATATTGCACGAACATCAGGGTGAAATGGTTGAGGGTTTTGTACCTCTTGCGCAAATGTTTGGATACGCCACTGCACTTCGCTCAGTTACGCAGGGACGTGCGGTTTACACAATGGAGCCCTCGCATTATGATCCGGTTCCAGGGCATATTGTGGATAAGATTTTGTAATGGAGGTAGAAAATGGCTAGAGAGAAATTCGTAAGGAGCAAGCCACACTTAAACAT
>CAZUQH010000003.1:0-18384 GCA_964622465.1 uncultured bacterium
ATGATAAAGTTACAAACCAGCCACAGAAGTGTCGGTGATGTATTGAACCTATACACATACTTGACAAAGGAAGGATTTTTTTGTAGTTTGGTTGTTTGCTGGGAGTTAAATCCTGTTAGAACAGGATGTTCCGGCAGAAATCTGAGATTTAAAGAAGGAGGGGAAGATGGCAGGTAAACCGTTTGAGGCAAAGCAGTGGATGATCGATGCTTTCCTGTGGCTGGCAATTTTGTGCTCAGTTATCGGAGTTATTGCACGGATTGCCTTTATTCCCATCTGGCTTGGTGCAGCGGCATGGGGACAGGGAGCGATTGTGTCGCTTCTGTTCGTCATAGCGCTTGAACTTTATCCCAGGAAGGGATAATACCACCAAACACGCCTTTTCTTTGTTATAGTCAGACATAATTGGTGAAATGGATACATTTACCTTAAGAAAAGAAGACGTCATACGAAAGTGGTACCTGGTTGATGCGAGCGGTGTGCCTTTAGGCCGGCTTGCAAGTTTTGTTGCGGTTTTGCTGCGCGGCAAGAATAAACCAACGTTCACTCCACACGTTGATTGTGGTGATTATGTCGTTGTAATCAACGCAGGTAAGGTGAGATTAACGGGTCACAAAATAGAGCAGAAATACCATTTCAGGACGTCAGGCAGGCCTGGCGGAGATAAATATCTCAGGTATAAAGTATTAATGAAGGAACGTCCTGAATTGATTGTACAGTGGGCCGTAAAAGGAATGATACCGCATAACAAACTGGGCGAGAAGATTTTTATGAAACTGAAAGCGTACCGAGGTCAGGAGCACCCGCATGGCGTGTGTTCGCCCGAAAGGATAGAGGTGCCAGGTTGAACTATCTGTGGGGAGTAGGAAGGCGCAAAACATCCGTTGCACGGGTTAGACTTGCGCCCGGAAATGGCAATATATTAATAAACTCGCTTCCTTATAATGAATATTTTAAGGGGCTAATAGATGGGCTGAAGGCAGTCGAAGCATCGTTATCGTCCGTCGGACTCCGAGAAAAATACGATGTGTTTGTAAACGTCAATGGCGGCGGCAAGATGGCGCAGGCAGATGCAGTAAAACTTGGCATTGCACGTGCTCTTGCTCCTATCAGCGATGACATTAAGAAAACCCTCCACAAAAACGGTCTCCTGACGCGTGACCCGAGAATGGTAGAACGCAAGAAACCGGGCCGTCCAAAAGCAAGAAAATCCTTCCAGTGGTCTAAGAGATAACCAGCGAGATATAACAATTCTGTTTGACTTACTTCGTCTTTCCCGCTATAATACATTAAATACAATTCCATAATTCTTTAGTAAAGATGGAGGCATGCTATGCGTCGCGAGACAGTTATTGTTACGCTTGTCACATTCTTGCTTGTACTGAGTACAATTTGCGGGGTCTGGCTTGTTCTGAACAGACCACAACGGCAATTACCTATTCCATCCAGAATTACACTGGGACGCTCTAATGGCATAGGCGTGGTTTATCTGTATGGACCGCTGAGTGTTTCAAGTGATTCTGGCGGGTTTATGGCACGTTTGAGGGGTACAGACGCTATTGTTGAACAGCTCAAAGTGCTTGCAAAGGACGACAGGGTACAGGCGGTGGTCCTCAGGATAAACAGCGGCGGTGGTAGTGTAGCAGCTATCCAGGAGGTTTATGAGGCAGTCCGGAACCTGAAGGCGCATGGCAAGAAAGTGGTCGCTTCCTTTGGTGACGTTGCAGCGTCAGGCGCATATTATGTAGCGTGTGCTTGTGACAGAATTATAGCAAACCCGGGGACAATCACAGGCAGCATTGGCGTGATATTCAGTGTTGGAAACGTGGAGGGTTTGTTCCGGAAAATTGGCGTGAAGGTAGAGGTCATAAAGAGCGGAAAGTACAAAGACATTGGTTCTGGTTACAGGGAAATGACTGAAGAAGAGAGAGGGTTATTGAATGCAATGCTGGATAGTGCGTATGGCCAGTTTGTGGAAGCAGTGAAGACTGGCCGTGGGTTTTCAGGCGAAAAAGTAGAGGGGCTTGCGCAGGGGCAATTGTTTACTGGTGCACAGGCGCTGGAGGCAGGGCTTGTGGACAAAGTCGGCAGTTACGAGGATGCCGTGAAAGAAGCGGCGGAACTTGCTGGAATAAAAGGAGAACCCGAGATAATAGAGGCGCCTCTGCCGTTCTTCAGACGGTTATTGGGCTCCATAACCGAGTCACATGGCTTGCGTTTTTCGCCACAAGAACTTGTAGAAGAAAGCTCTCCACGTCTTGAATACAAAATGTGGTAGGAGGTTAAATCTATAATGGACTGGGTTGATTTTATGTACAATATTCTTGTGCATCCATGCGACGCTATGTGGGAAGTTTGCAGGAGGCGTCACTGGGTAGTCGTTATAGCGATAGTTGTTTGTTCCGGAATCTCTGCTGCAATTGCAACTCTACTCCCGGTCAAGTTCGGATTTCCTAGCGCTGGGAATATGCTTGGTGTTTCAACAGCAATGGTGATTCTTGGCGTAGTACTTAGCTGGTTCATGAATGCCGGAATTTTACATTTCTTTGCCGGCTTATGGGGTGGTGATGGGAAAGCAAGCGCTTTCCTTGCGGCATCCGGCATCTCAACGTTTCCGCTTCTTTTTCTCGTTCCACTTGCGATTGTAAGTCAGGTTGCGCCTCTAGGAGCGCTATGGTTTCTTCTTGGCCTGTTGGCAGTGGCTGTCTGGTACGTATATCTTCTTATCGATGCGATTTCGACGGCCTATCACATGCTGCCAGGCCGTGCTGTTGCAGTTCTATTAACCCCGATGTTGATTATTCTCGTAGCGATGTTGATAACTGCAGGTGTAATTGGGAGTGTGTTGTGAATGGCGATAAATCAATAAAAGTTGGTGTAGTTGGCGCATCTGGATATACTGCAAGGGAACTTGTGAAGATACTTCTCAAGCATCCTTATGCAAAACTGGAAATCGTTTGTTCCCGCTCTAAGTCGGGAGAACGCCTTGAGAAGATACACCACGAACTACACGGGATGACAGACATAACGCTTGAAGAGGTTAATACACGGGAGCTGCTAGAGCGTGCTGACGTAGTATTTCTGTGCCTGCCTGCGGGAGCAGGACAGGAAATTGCAAAAGAAGTAGTCCGGTGCGGGAAAAAAGTTATAGACCTATCTGCTGATTACCGGTTGGATATCGAGACCTACCAGAAATGGTACGGAAACCATAGCGCGCCAGAGCTTATAAAGGAGGCAGTCTACGGATTGCCTGAGTTATGGAGGAAAGAAATTGCGAATGCAACGGTTGTGGCAAACCCGGGGTGTTATGCTGCTGCTGCAATAATTGCGCTTGCGCCACTCGTTAGTGAAAATATGATTTTGAGTTTTGGAGACAAGAGTTCAAATATTATAGTGGACGGTAAATCCGGTGCTTCCGGTGCAGGCAGGAAAGTCGAACTTGAGTATCTGATGAGCGAACTCTGGGAGAACATGAAGCCGTATAAGGTACTCAAGCACCGGCATTCACCAGAGATTGCATATCAACTTGAGCGTTTTGCGAATGCATATCGGAAGGATGTAAAAAATGCTGCTGGTAGCGGTGCTTGCAAATTCCCTGTGCATTTTGCTCCTCATCTTATGCCTATAGCGAGGGGGCTTTTGACAACGTGTTATGTGGAGTTGTCAAAAAAGAGCACGACAGTAGAGCTGCTTGGACTGTACCGCAGGTTCTATGACGGTGCACCATTCGTGCGTATCCTCGGAGAGGGAGAACAGCCGGAAACAGGCGCAGTGCTTGGGACAAATTTCTGCGATGTCGGAATTACGTGTGATTCGGATGGCACATTTGTTGTGGCTACGTCAGCAATAGATAATCTTGTTAAGGGTGCATCCGGCCAGGCAGTCCAGAATATGAACATTATGTTCGGAATTGATGAAAAAGCAGGATTATAAATCAAAAATGCCGGCTGGTTGGCGGCTGGGCGGAGTTCACTGCGGTATAAAGAAAGATAAACTGCAGTTCGACCTTGCGCTGCTCGTCTCAGAAAAGCCAGCTACCGCTGCTGGCGTTTTTACAACCAATCAGATTACTGCGCCTTGCGTCCAATGGTGCGGCAAGTGCGTGGTGAGTGGTGACGTTAGAGCGCTTGTAGTGAATTCAGGTAATGCAAATTGCTGTACTGGTGAGCATGGTACAAGAGATAATGAAAAAGTTGCAGCCATTGTTGCGCGTGAGCTGGGTTTTGAGCCGCGCGAAGTGCTCGTTGGTTCTACGGGGGTTATAGGGGAACGGCTCCCGTTAGGGAAAATACGGAGTGGTATAAAGGTTCTCGCGCGGTCAGTGGGGAATGCCGGCGAGGCAAATGAGGATATCGTGCGAAGTGCAGCGCGTGCAATAATGACGACTGACACACGGCCAAAAACAGCGGAGCGGACTATTATGTGGCGCGGACAGCCAGTCCGGCTGCTTGCGCTTGCAAAAGGTGCTGGTATGATTGAGCCGCGTCTGGGGCCCCCGGCTACGGCAGGCACAATGCGCAGCCGTAGCGCGGGCTCGAGTCACGCTGGTTATGCCGGCTCATTACGCTCCGGTGAACATGCTGCTACTAAACACGCTACCTTCCTTTGTTTCATAATGACCGATGCACGCGCAAGCAGGCGCTTGCTCCAGGCAATTCTTGAGGATTGCGTGTCAACAACTTTCAATCATCTTACCGTAGATGGCCAAACCAGTACCAACGATATGGTAATCGCTATGGCAAATGGCTGTTCTAAAGCGCCGTCCCTCGATAACACGCCGCCCCTTGCTTCCAATTTTGCACAGGCAATGAAGGATATTTGCGTTGATATAACCAGGCAAGTTGCAAGTGATGGAGAAGGTGCGTCCGTTACCGTCATTATTAACGTAATAGGTACGGCGACTGTGCGCGATGCGAATTTCCTGGCGCGTGCAGTCGCAAATTCACTCTTGGTAAAAACTGCAATATATGGAAAGCAGAATAACTATGGAAGAATACTACAAGCGATTGGTTGCTCGCACGCAAGGGTCAACGAGAAAAATGTGACTATCAGCTACGGCTCTTCAAAGGGTACGGCGACTGTATTTCGTCGTGGCGTTCCGGTTCCGGTAAACTCAAAGAAAATACAGAAAATTCTTTCCAGTAAAGAAGTCATTATCAACGTTTCGCTCGGAAGTGGCACTGGAAAGTGCACGTACTATACCTGTGACATGACACCGCGTTACGTGGACATTAATGCAGATTACATTTCTTGAGTGAGCACAAATAATTATCCTGGTACTTCAAGACGGAAGGCAATTTTGAGTGCAGTTAATATTGCGCAGCCGATTATTAAAAATGGTGGTATCGTTGTTTTTCCTACCGAGACCGTTTACGGGATAGGCGTTTCATATTATTCGCAGCCTGCACAAAAGCGGCTCCGACAGTTGAAATCAAGAAAAAACGCAAAACCATTTCAGGTACTTGTTGGCAGTAAGAAAGAAGCCTGGCGTCTTGCGATTGCAAAAACATCAACAAGGCGAAAGATAGAAAAATATTGGCCTGGTCCTCTTACTGCAGTTTTGCCGCGTAAGGGTGGCGGGACGATTGGTTTAAGAATACCTTCGCATCCACTTGCTCTTGCACTCTTAAAGGAAACAGGTCCTCTTTATGCTTCAAGCGCAAATTTTTCAGGTGCTCCTGTGCCAAGACGGCTGAAGGACGTATCACCACTCATCAGGGAAAGTGCAGACATAATTCTGGAATGTCCGCCACAACCAAAAGGCGTTGCATCAACAGTGATTGATTTTACTGGAGTGAAGCCACGGGTGCTGAGACAGGGAGATTTGTTGGTTGACAGGAATCATAATTTATGAATATCCTTTTTGTTTGTACAGGCAATACGTGCAGGAGCGTTATGGCAGAGGGCGTAGCGCGGAAGTTGATTAAAGAGCGCGCTCTAAAAAACATTAACGTAAGTTCTGCAGGAACTATCGGTGGCCCTGGTCTTAAAATCTTTGGAGACCTTGAGGAAGTATTAAAAGAAAACGACATAAAGCATGGAGGTCACGTTTCCACGCCTCTGACAAAAGAACTTATTCTCGCTTCTGACCTTATCCTTGTGATGGAAGAGCACCACAAGCAGAGTGTCCTGGAACTTGCGCCGGAAGCAAAAGACAGGGTGCATCTTCTTACTGAATTTGCGGGCGAGAAACCATACGAGATACCAGACCCTATAGGCCAACCGAAAGAAGTATACGAAAGCAGTTTTAAGGAAATAGAAGGTCTCGTTGAAAAAATATTTGACAGGTTAGGAGGAGTAGAGTGAAACACATACAATCGACAGACCCGGACGTTTATCAGGCAATCAAGGCAGAAATTGAACGCGAATCGTCCACTCTTGAAATGATAGCATCTGAAAATTTCGCTTCTCTTGCAGTAATGGAAGCTGCGGGGTCGGTTATGACAAACAAGTATGCGGAGGGCTATCCTAAGAAACGATACTACGGCGGTTGCCAGAATATGGATATTGTCGAGGAACTTGCACGTGAACGTGGCAAAAAGCTATTTAGCTGTGAGCACATAAACGTTCAACCGCACTCTGGAACTCAGGCGAACATTGCCGTGTATATGACAGTTCTTGAGCCAGGTGACACTATAATGGGAATGAGCTTATCTCATGGCGGGCATCTCTCGCACGGTCATCCGCTGAATTTCTCCGGGAAATACTTCAAAGTTGTGCCATACGAAGTGAACGCCGACACGGAAACGATTGACTACGAGAAACTGCGCCGTCTTGCGCATGAGCACCACCCAAAGATAATCGTGTCAGGAGCATCCGCATATCCGAGGATAATTGATTTTGCAAAGTTTGGTGAAATTGCAAATGAAGTAGGTGCCGTGCACATGGCTGACATTGCACATATTGCAGGTCTTGTTGCATGCGGGCTTCATCCGTCTCCGGTACCGCACGCGCAGTTTGTCACGACTACCACGCATAAGACATTACGCGGTCCACGCGGTGGCGTCGTTATGTGCAAGGAAGAGTATGCAAAGTTACTGGACAGGATAGTTTTTCCAGGTGGACAGGGTGGTCCTTTGATGCACATAATTGCAGCAAAGGCAGTTGCGTTCAAAGAAGCGCTGATGCCGGAATTCAAGGAATACCAGAGACAGATTATTGTAAATGCACAGACGCTTGCAAGTGAATTGAAAATGCGTGGGTTCCGTCTTGTAAGTGGCGGAACAGATAATCATCTTATGCTCGTTGACCTGAGAAACAAAGGGTTGACCGGTAAGGAAGCAGAGCAGACGCTTGATAAGGCAGGTATAACGGTTAACAAGAACACAATCCCGTTTGACCCGCAGAAACCGTTCGTAGCGTCAGGTATAAGAATTGGGACGCCTGCTCTTACCACGAGAGGGATGAAAGAAGAAGAGATGAAAGCAATCGCAGAATTCATAAACGATGCATTGGAACATCGCAGTGACGACACGTATCTATCCGGCATCAGACAGAACGTTCGCAAATTGTGCGAAAAGTTTCCTCTCTATCCCGAGTTACAATAGCAAATGCGTAACGTATATTTGATTTCTTTCTTTGTGCCGCTCATTGTAGCGCTTGTAATAATGCCGCTCGTAATTCGCATCTCGGACAGGTTCAAGACATACGACCGTCCGGACAAAAGAAGAAAAGTGCATTCCCTGCTTGTGCCGCGCTGGGGTGGCCTCGGTATAGCGATTTCTATTGCGTGCGGGCTTATTGTCGTGGGCCTATTTCCACAATTCCATGGAAGAATTCTTGATATTCCGTCGCTTTCCGGTCAGTTTCAGGGTATAATTGCAGGCGCAATCATTATTCTTGTACTCGGTATGATTGACGACAAAAAAGGTCTTGCGCCTGCTACAAAATTACTTGTGCAGGTTATAGCAGTGCTGGTAGCAGTAATACACGGAGTAAAGATTGCTGGTTTCTCGCTTCCTGGTGGACGCTATATTCAGTTTCCTAATATCGTTGCAATAATAGTGTCTCTCGCGTGGTTCCTTATGTTTATCAATGCGATGAATCTTGCAGATGGGCTTGATGGTCTCGCAGGCGGGATTTCTTCCATTTCTGGCATCAGTTTCTTCATAATTTCACTTATACTACTGAGGCAGATGCCAGCCGTTCAAATCCGCGCACAATTGTGTCTTTCTTCGGTATTTGCTCTTGGTATGTCAGGAGCTACCATAGGTTTTCTCTACTATAATTTTTACCCTGCTTCAATTTTTATGGGTGACTCAGGCAGTATGCTACTCGGTTTTCTTCTCGCAGGAATTACATGTATCGGAACGCTGAAGACCGCAGGGTTTCTTGCTGTTATAATCCCGGTATTGGTTGTCGGTCTGCCGATACTTGATGCCGTATTTGCAGTATGCCGCCGGCTCAGGAAAAAAGTTCCAATGATGCAGGCGGATGACGGCCATATCCACCACCATTTCGTTAAGTGGGGTTGGGGGCACCGCGAAGTTGTCCTGCTAATGTATACCCTGACTCTCGGATTGTCTGTTTTCGCAATCGCACTCGCTGCACTTGGCAGGTAAAATTGACTATGAAAAATAAACGCATAATGTTGGTATTTGGCACGAGGCCTGAAGCAATCAAACTTGTACCTGTTATTCTTGCTTTACGCAAGAAAAGCGGGCTGGTTCCTGTGGTCTGTGTTACCGCCCAGCACCGCGAAATAATGGATGAAGTACTCAAGATATTTGGCATCAAATCAGACATTGACCTGAATATCATGCAGCCAAAGCAGTCACTTTTTGACGTTACGATACGGACACTTGAAGGCTTAAAGAAAGTATTCGATAAGCATCCACCAGATATGGTTCTTGTTCAGGGGGATACTACTTCTGCTTTTGCAGCTGCGCTCGCAGCGTTTTATTGCCGTATCCCTATTGGGCACGTAGAGGCGGGTTTAAGGACTTACGACTTTGGCCATCCGTATCCTGAAGAGGCAAATCGCCTGCTTATTGACCATATTGCAGATTTGTTATTTGTCCCTACAATGAGAGCTGACATGGCACTTGCGCGTGAGGGTCTCCCTGAGAATAAACGCCTCATAACAGGCAATACTGTCATAGATACGCTTCAGATGGCTTCGAAAATTGTAAGAAAACCCAGCAATCCAGTACTTGAAAAGGTTGACTGGTCAAGGAAAATAGTACTTCTTACTGCGCACCGCCGCGAAAATTGGGGCGAGCCGTTAAAGGATATCTGCCGCGCCGTCAAAGAGTTTGCCGTGCTGCATTCCGGGGTATGCATAATATATCCCGTACATCCTAATCCGAATGTCTCAAAACCAGTTAGCAAGATGCTAAGCAAGGTACCAAATATATTACTGACGTCCCCACTAAACTATTTTGACCTTATATATGTGATGCAACGTTCGTGGGTGTGCCTGACTGACTCCGGTGGCATTCAGGAAGAGGCGCCAACGTTTGGAAAGCCAATACTCGTGTTGCGCAAGGTTACGGAGCGGCCTGAAGCAGTTGAAGCGGGTGTCGCGTATGTAGTCGGCACGAATTCCAAACAGATATTTGAGCAGTTGCAGCGTCTGATGAAACCGAAATACTATGACCAGATGGCACGTCGCGCAAATCCATTCGGCGATGGCAAAGCAAGTCAGAGAATAATATCAGCAGTGTACAGGTATCTTTCAAGACACGGTTAAGGAGGGTAACAATGCAGAAATTTTCCATTACTACTAACTCAAGAATCGAGTCCGTTGACATTACGAGTCCTGTTGCAAACATAGTAAGAACTTCAGGCATAGAAGAAGGGATATGCTGTGTATACGTCCCGCATACTACGGCAGGGGTTATAATAAACGAGAATGCTGACCCTGACGTCAAGAAAGACATAATGGAGCGGTTGACGAAAATTGCACCAAAAGGGGATGGTTACCATCACCTTGAGGGTAACGCGGATGCGCACATAAAGTCAGCTCTTGCGAACTGTTCAGTTACATTCCCTATTGCAGGCGGCAGGATGGACCTCGGCACCTGGCAGGGCATTTATTTTGTAGAGTTTGACGGGCCGCGTCACCGCGAGGTATGGGTTCAGGTCGTCGGAAAGTAAAATACCATTACTTGCTATGCATATACTCGGTAGTTAATGTAAGGGAAGACGTTATTCCTGTGCTCCAGTTCTGAAAGCCACGCATCATCAATACTTCCTGAATTTATTGACTCCCACAATTTTGTAAAATTCCAGATATGTTCTCGTGTGCGTCGTACAGCGTATTGAGCGCACGTTCCTGTAGTCATAATGAATGCCCAGTCAGACGACTGAGCGAGCAATAGTTCGCGCGCTGCCTGATTGAGTGCGCGTAACTTCTTCCCGTGAGCAGAATGATGTTTCTGCGCAAGCCCAATCATCCTTTTTTCTGCCTGATGGAGGTGCGGATATATCCAATCGTTCATTCCATTCAGCCAGACCTCGTTGTATCCCTTATCTCCCCATGATGACATAGATGGCTTAAGTACCTGGTTCTTGGGATACTTTGCGAGGTATTCAGGTGGCGTGATTGTCTTTAAGATTTTTTGGTCATAGTGTATCTTGCGCAGAAGATAATCAATGAACTGTGGACCTTCATACCACCAGTGACCAAACAGTTCTGCATCGTAAGGCGCTACTATAATTGGTTGACGGCCAAGACGCTCATGCAGATATTCCACCTGCTTTTCGCGGTTGAACATAAAATTGCCAGCGTGAAATGCTGCCTTTTCTCTTGCAACATCCGGGTCATATACCTGTTTGAGATTTAACGGAATGTCTCCTGTGATTCTGTAATATTTTATCCCGATATTCCGCCTTATACCATCGGAGTGCAGGTACGGTCTTATGTAGGAATAATCGGCATCATAGCCAAGGTCCCGGTAGAATTCCCTGTACCAGTAGTCGCCAGGGTATCCGTATTCTGCGCTCCATACCTGAATTGATGATTCCACGTCTCGTGCAAAAGCAGCGACTCCGCTTTGCGTATATACTGGTGCATATACTGCAAACCTTGGCCTCGGGGTTCCGTATAAAATTCCGTGAGTGTCAAGGAAGAAAAATTGAATGCCTGCTTCTTTCAAGAGCGACTCAACCCCGGGAATATAACCGCATTCTGCAAGCCAGATACCGCGTGGCGGCCTTCCAAATTTTTCTTGATAGTCCTCTACCGCTACTATTATCTGTGCTCGTCTCGCATTGTCAGTAAACATCAGTGGCAGGAAACCGTGGGTTGCAGTACACGTCATAATTTCCAGTTTTCCTGAGTCCTGAAACTTCTTGAATGCATTCAATATGTTACGATGGTAGACATCTTCGAAGATGTGACGTGCAAGGTTATATCTTTGCCAGTACATTTCTGCAACCTTTTGAAATTCCGGCCTGTTCGTCTGCTTTCGTTCCTTATCCACAAGTTCTATCAGTTTATTGATGTGGTTGAGATAACGGTTCTGAAGCAATTCATCGGACAGCATTGCGCAGAGCGGTGGAGTAAGTGGCATAGTAATACGGAAATCAACATTTTCTGAGATAAGCCGGTCAAAAATATCTACTAAGGGGAGGTATGTTTCGGTTAGTGCTTCATAAAGCCAGTCCTCTTCTAAAAAATCTTCACACTCCGGGTGTTTTATAAATGGCAGGTGTGCGTGTAATACTAAACAGAGATAGCCTTTTTCCAATCAGCCCACCTTGTTAGAAAATATTTTTTTCAAAATAAATAGTTTTTGCATGATAACTCTGGAAGGTGCACTTACTTTCTAATAGGAGGTTAGGGACAGCCACTTACTTCTTTCTGAGTGTTCCGGATGAAGGCATTGAACCAGGCATTCTTCCGGGCATGAATGATGAACCTGGTAAAGGCAGAATTTCTTCTATCCGTCTTAGCAGAAGTTTGAGTGCCCTGGCTGAGCTTGTGCCCGGCTTTTCCAAACCCATCCGTGCTATAAGCATTTCCAATCGTTCTCTGACACTCGCCCACTGTTCATCAGTTATTTCAGAAAGTTTACCGGACGGCAAAGAAACGGTATTTGACCTTGCGATAAGAACAAACTCCCTGCGCAGAGTAAGAACTCCAAGGTCACAGCAATAATTTCTTCCGGCTTCCGGTACCTGTATATACCAGTTATCCGCATCCCCGACTTTAATGAGCATCTGGCTGTGAGCATTTGAACCATCAAATTCAATGTCTGTTACGTCATATAGTTTCAGAGCAAGTGTACCCTGACTGAAGATATCGTGATTATGCTCGCGGTTGAGTTTATCCCGTGTGTTTTTGTCTACTTCCCAATATGAGTATATCCAGGAGGGGTCCCGTGGCATAAGGACGATGGTTGTCTTGTCGTATCCGCGGGGGAGTTCCGGTCCTTCCATAGGTGGCACAACTGCTCTGGGCGCTGGCTGTGGTTTGCTTACTGAACTGCTTACTGGCTCAAAGTTTTCCTTTGCCATATTTTCTATTACAGGACGACTCTCATCACCACTTATGATTGAATTGTTTTCTGGTTTGACTTTTTCCTCTACCACAGGTTGCTTCTCGTTTCGCTTCTCGTCCTCGCTGACTGCATTTTTATCTTTCCTTTTCCTTCTGCTGGATTTATTTTTCTTTGCCATAGTTTGTCATCACCCCCCATATTTTTACTTCCCAGTTGAGTATTTATTTTACTTCTTTGTTCTGCTATTTGTCAAGTGCCGTCGTGAGAGCTATCTACGGTGGTTCCATGCAGTCGTGGAGTAGCGTTGCATAACAAGCTCTGCCTGTCTTTTTGCTATAACCGGTGGAATGTCGTTATTCACCAGAGGAAAGCCGAATTCCTGATGCAATACATCAGCGAATTTGTCAGGCAATTCAGCAATTTCCTTACTTTTTAGCCCTATTCTATCGGGATTAAATGACCCATGCATAAGGATTGCACCACGCATTCTCCTCTGTGCAGACCCGAGGACTTTCTTTGAGCCGACCATTATATCACCGTGCATACATTCCTCAAAACACCATTCGCTTCCAATAGTTTTTTCTCTGTTTGCAAGAATTGCGTGGATTCCAAATTCTTGAAAGCAGTCGGCGATAAGGGAATTCACGCGTAAGTAAATATTTCTGGCACTGGTATCCTGTCCAAAAAGAGTCTGTTTCGCTACCACGGCATAAGAAATGTGTCCTGTGTGGTCTATCGTTTTTCCTCCGGTTGGCCTGCGTACGTAGTCAATTCCAGGCATCAATCCGCTATCAGAAATTATAGTTTGCCATTTCTGAAAATATCCGAATGATAATGCGCAGGGCTGCCAGGCATAAAAGCGGACAGCTCCATAAATGTCACCTTCGGCAGTGCTCATCAGCAGTGCTTCATCCAGTGCCATATTCTCTTGAGCGGTGCCTGCTTTCATTCCGAGGAAAATCAAGTGTTCACTCATTGGACGGTATTTCCTCTTTTGCTGTCTTGTACATATCGTGTGCGCGGTACGAACTTCTGGCATACGGTCCTGACGCAACTGCCCGAAATCCAATATGTAATGCTTCGCTACGGAGAAACTCAAACTCCTCTGGACTAACATACCGTTTGACAGGATGCAGGCCTACTGCTGGTTTCAGATACTGCCCGATTGTCAAAATGCTTACGCCTGCCGAATGCAAGTCCTTGAGTGTCTGGACAACCTGTTCATTTGTCTCGCCTAATCCGACCATAATCCCTGATTTTGTGACAACCTGTGGTTTCATACGTTGTGCTGACTCAAGTAGCCGAAGAGACCGTTTATAATCAGCGCAGGGCCTGACTGAAGGATACAATTCATCTATCGTTTCTATGTTGTGTCCAAGCACATCAGGTTCTGCATCAAGTACTCTCGCAAGTGAGTTCGTATTTCCATTGAAGTCAGGAATAAGGACTTCTATTTTGATATCAGGCAAGCGTGATTTCAAACAGTGAATTGTTTCTGCGAAATATTGTGCGCCGCCGTCTTCTAAATCGTCTCGTGCAGGAGATGTAATAACGGCATATTTTAATCCCAACCATTCAACTGCTGTAGCAACGCGTGATGGCTCGGAGGGGTCGGGTGGTTCTGGAGCCATCTTCGTAACAGAGCAGAACTTACAGTTACGGGTACACTTGGAGCCGAGTATAAGAAACGTTGCAGTACCCAGTGAATAACACTCTGCCTGGTTTGGGCAACGTGCTTCACGGCATATAGTGGACAATTCCAGTTCCTTCAGTATGGTATCTACGTTTGTATTTGTAGGAATGCCGGATTTTTTCCTAAGCCATTCTGGCCGGCGCTGTACCTGCAAATTATTTTCCACTTTCAAATCCGTTTCGGACAATAAATGGTAGCCGCACCTTTTAAGGTGCGCAGGCTGTAGTCGCAACCTTTAGGTTGCGTCCTAGCGGTGTACGCCTCGCGCCTTTGGCACTCGGCGACAATTTGCCTCGCTGACGCTTCGCTTTTCACCCACCGGGTGCGCTCGGCAAATTGTAGGCCAAAGCCTGCGGCTACCGCTCCCTCAGGAACAAGTATATCAAAAAGTTACCTCTCTTTTCAACAGCTATTTTTTGTTTTTTTGCGGCTCTGTGGTATAATAGATATGAAATGTTAATGCCATCAAAGTGCTTATCTGTGGTTTTTCGTAACGAAGTCGTTGTGCTGCGTTTGTCAATATCAATTCTGTCCGTACTCCCATTAATATTTTCTGGTTGTGCTTCTGGCAAAACACGTCAGGAATTTCAGGTGCGTAATGCAATTCTTATGGATACGGTATGGGAGTTCAAACTTGCTGGAGACGCAGGTTCTGTAGATGACGCCGTAAATGCCGCGACAGGCGAGATAGAACGCCTTGATACAATATTTGATTTCTATGACCCTGATAGCGAACTTTCACGCATAAATACACTTGCAGACAAGCAAGCGGTCAAGGTCTCAACGGATATGGCTTATGTGCTGGAGATAGCGCTTGAATGTGCGGAACAAACCGGCGGTGCCTTTGACCCGAGCATAGGTGCCGTTACACTGCTCTGGCGGAAAGCACAAGAACAGAACGTCCTTCCCGAAAAGTTAGATATAGAAAGAGCATTGGCTACAGTTGGCTGGAGAAACGTATCGCTTGGAAATTATAAGGATAACCGAACGGTTAGTTTCGCTACCAGTGGTTTAAAACTGGACCTCGGTGGAGTTGCAAAAGGA
Source organism: uncultured bacterium (assembly GCA_964622465.1). Classification (GTDB taxonomy): domain Bacteria; phylum CG03; class CAZUQH01; order CAZUQH01; family CAZUQH01; genus CAZUQH01. Next base: position 15,184 of record CAZUQH010000003.1, read on the forward strand.
TATGCACTGGACAGAGCAGTTGAGGTAATAAAAAAGTATGGGATAGACGCCGGTCTGGTGAACGCTGGCGGGGAAGTAAAGTGTTTTGGTAAACCGGCTGGAGAGAAAGATGGATGGGTGGTTGGTATCCAGCATCCACGCAGAGGCCATGGTAAGACAATCGGAACGCTTGTTCTCAAACCAGGTGCCGTAGTTTCCACATCAGGTGATTACGAAAGGAAATTTACAATCGCAGGCAAAGAATTCCATCATCTTTTCGACCCGAAGACAGGATATCCTGCGAGACGCTGTGTTGAAGCAAGTGTTGTGGTTACGGCAGAAATTGAAAGCAATTCCGGCGCTGTTGCGGACTGCCTGTCTACCGGTCTGTTCGTAAGTAGGGAAAATGCTCTGGAGTTGACCGGCAATCTCGATGGTACAACAGGGCTTATCATTGTCAGTCCAAAGGCAGATAAATTAGAAGTTTACCGGAATAGTGATTTTCCTATTAGTGCGCTGGAGCCGAAAATAACAGAGCGAATTATTGATTAAGAATATGACATATGAATTCTGAAGGTAAAATTTTCGATCTTCGTGCACCTTACAAACCCGCAGGAGACCAGCCGGAAGCAATAGAAGCACTCACAAAAGCAGTTCTCGACAATGAACGGCACAACGTTTTACTTGGAGTCACGGGCAGCGGTAAAACGTTTACGATTGCAAACGTAATCGCCCGGTTAAACCGGCCCGTGCTTGTAATATCCCACAACAAGACGCTAACTGCTCAGCTGTACAGTGAGTTCAAACAGTTCTTTCCTGACAATGCAGTTGAGTACTTTGTCAGTTATTATGACTATTACCAGCCAGAGGCATACATCCCACAGACAGATACGTACATTGATAAAGACGCCGACATAAACGAGCAGATTGACCGCCTTCGGCTGAAGGCAACCACTTCTGTTTTTGAACGCCGGGACGTGATAGTAGTTGCAAGCGTTTCCTGCATATATGGCATTGGTTCTCCAGAGGATTTTCGTTCAGTATCTTCAATCATTCAGAAAGGAGAAGAAAAGTCACGTGAGCATCTACTCGAAGATTTTATAGATATGCAGTATGAACGGAATGAAATTGATTTTAGCCGTGGTAAGTTCCGCGTGCGCGGAGACGTAGTCGAGATATTTCCTGCTTACCTTGAGACGGCGTTACGTGTGGAATTTTTTGGTGACACGATAGAAAAAATTCTGGAGATAAACCCTTTAACAGGAAAGGCCATCTCGGAGAAAGAGCGGGTATGTATTTATCCTGCGAAGCATTTCGTAACACCGAGGCCAAGGATGCTTGCGGCACTGGGGCCGATACGAAAAGAGCTTGCAGAGCGTGCCTCGGATTTAAAATCGCAGGGGCGTTTGCTTGAAGCGCAGCGCCTTGAATCAAGAACGAATTATGACCTTGAAATGCTGGAAGAGACAGGGTTTTGCCACGGAATAGAAAATTACTCCAGACATCTTGCAGGAAGAAAACCAGGTGAGCCGCCTGCCTGCCTCATAAACTACTTTCCAGATAATTTTATCACTGTAATTGACGAATCACACATGACAATCCCACAGTTGAATGGCATGTATCATGGTGACCGTTCCCGCAAGGAGACGCTCGTTGAATACGGATTCCGTCTGCCGTCTGCCCTTGATAACCGTCCATTGAAATTCGGAGAATTCTCGAAACTTGTAAATCAGGCAATATATGTCTCTGCGACGCCTGCTCCATATGAGCTGGAAGCAGCGAAGGGGAAAATCATCGAGCAGGTAGTAAGACCAACGGGACTTGTTGACCCCCTGGTAATTGTCAAGCAAGCGGCAAATCAGGTAGATGACCTTATTAATGAGATTGAAAAGAGAGTGCAGAAGAAACAGAGAGTACTTGTTACTACGCTAACAAAGAGGATGGCGGAAGACCTGTGCGGTTACCTGATGAGTAAGGATTTCAAAGTAAGGTATCTGCATTCAGAAGTGCAGACACTTGATAGAATAGAGATTTTGCTCGCATTAAGGAAAGGCGAGTTTGACGTACTTGTTGGAGTGAACCTCTTGAGAGAGGGTCTTGACCTTCCCGAGGTAACCCTTGTCGCAGTGCTTGATGCGGACAAGGAAGGGTTCTTGAGAAATGAAACTTCTCTTATTCAGGTGAGCGGCCGCGCTGCGCGCAACGTAAACGGTCAGGTTATCCTTTATGCCGATACCGTAACCGGCTCTATGAGACGTGCTATAAAAGAGATGGGGCGACGCAGGGAAAAGCAACTTGAGTATAATAGGAAAAACGGTATTACACCACGGACAATTGAGAAAGCAATCCACGAAAGGCGTGAGCTCGTCAGCGAGAGGAAACAGAAGGTTGCAGGGCTCCTGCGTGAAAGTGGATATGAGTATATTTCAAAAGGCAATGTACGCCAACAAATGGCAGAAGTTGAATGTCAGATGAAAGAAGCAGCAGAGAATCTTGATTTCGAACTTGCTATGGTTTTGCGGGACAGGTTGTTTGCAATGCGCGAAGTCGTAGGTACCGGCAAAGGAAGGCGCAAGTCCATCAGATGAAAATTATTCGCTATAAGAGAGTGCGTTCTACTCAGGATACCGCACGCCGGCTTGCTGAAAAAGGTGTACAGGCGGGCACTGTTGTTGTTTCCGGGACTCAATCCTGTGGCCGCGGCAGGCGTGGTGCAAAATGGTCAAGCGGAAAAGGCGGTCTCTGGTTTTCCATTGTTTTGAGGCCGGCCAGAACTCCCGCTGATACCACAAAGATTTCTGTAAACGCAGCAGATGAAGTGCGCGACGTCCTTCGCAGGCAAACAGGAGTTACTCTGACCGTAAAACCACCAAATGATTTATTGTACCAGGGCAAGAAAGTCTGCGGTATCCTCGCAGAGAGTATAGTTGAGAACGGGCGCGTGAAATATCTAATTCTTGGTATCGGCCTGAACGTCAACAACCGCCTGCCGGCAAACCTCTCAAACCATGCAACCACCCTCGCTAAAATTCTCGGATATCCCTGTGACAGGATAGTACTTTTCAATCGTTTATTATCTGCAATAGAAGTATATCAGCGTTGACTTGCCCGCCTAATTTGGATACAATGGAAATCTGGTGTTAATGTGGCAGAACCATCGCAGGCTAAAGCCTGCGGCTACCGAAGCCTGCGGCTACAATGCGAGAGTGCGTGATAACGTGG
>CAZUQH010000003.1:18484-49370 GCA_964622465.1 uncultured bacterium
AAGCCTGCGGCTACCGAAGCCTGCGGCTACAATGCGAGAGTGCGTGATAACGTGGTGATAAAAAGATGCCTGGTTTGTGCGTAATTGGTGCTCAGTGGGGTGACGAGGGAAAAGGTAAGATAATCCATTATCTTGCCGAGAAAGCAGACCTGGTCTGTCGTTATCAGGGTGGTGATAATGCAGGCCATACGGTTATCTGGGGAAACGAAAAATTCATTCTTCATCTTATCCCCGCCGGTATCCTCTATCCGAATTGCACTTGTATAATTGGTAACGGAGTAGTAATAAATCCCAGGTCACTGGTTTCCGAAATCAACGGGCTGAAGCAGCGCGGAGTTGACTGCTCTGGCAGGTTATGGCTAAGCGACGCAGCAAACGTTATTTTTCCCTATCATCACATGCTTGACGAAGCAAAGGAAGCAATGAAGAAAGGCAAGATAGGTACTACAAAGAGAGGCATTGGCCCTGCTTATTCTGACAGGACGGACAGAATTGGCATAAGAATGTGCGACCTTATTGACCCCGGGGTATTAGCAGAAAAACTCCGTTTTACTATCAAAATCAAAGGAGATATTCTGGAGAAGGTATATGGTTTGAAACGCCCCAGATTCTCCAATATTTATAAAGAATGGCTCAAGTACGGCGAGGAACTTAAACCTTACATTACAAACACCTCGATTCTCGTGAACGAAGCGCTGGATAAAGGCAAGAAAGTTCTTTTTGAAGGCGCACAGGGTACATTACTGGATGTTGATTTTGGCACTTATCCGTATGTCACGTCCTCAAATCCGATAGCAGGAGGCGCAAGCGTTGGATTGGGAATAGGACCAAAGAGGATTGATAGCGTCCTCGGTATTATAAAAGCATATACTACGCGTGTTGGAGACGGACCGTTTCCTACGGAGTTACCAGGCCGGCTTGGTAATCTTATCCGCGACCGCGGTACAGAATATGGTGCGACTACGCGCCGGCCGCGGCGCTGCGGTTGGTTTGATGCAGTTATTTTGAAACACGCTGTGCGCGTAAATGGCATAGATAGTTTTGCTGTTATGAAACTCGACGTTCTCGATACGCTCAGAAACATCCGGCTTTGCACAGGTTACCGCTGGCGCAGGCACACAATCACGGAATATCCATCGCAAACGCGTATACTGTTTGAGTGTAAACCAATATACGAAGAGTGGCCTGGCTGGCTTACGAGCACAAAAGGGGTCAGACAATTCGAAGAGCTGCCGGGAAATGCTCAGGCATATCTGAGGCGGATTGAAGAACTCGCCGGCGTGCCGATTGCGCTTGTTTCGGTTGGCGCTGAGCGTGACCATACCATTCAGCGGAAAGGAGCCAAACTATTATGATACCCAGATATCAAACACCAGAAATGGTAAAGATATGGTCGGATGAGAATAAGATGCGTCTTATGTGGGAAGTAGAGCTTGCAGTTGTTGAGACGCAGGAGCAGTTTGGTGCCATTCCGAAAGGCACTGCGAGACAACTTCGCAAGAAAGTCAAACGTATAGATGCGGCGAGAATTGGTGAAATCGAGCAAAGGACGCAGCATGACCTGGTTGCATTCGTAGAGTACGTAGGTGAACGTGCTCCGTCTCAAAGTAGATATTTCCATCGTGGGATGACTTCTTCCGATGTTCTGGATACTGTTACTGGAATCCAGATGAGAGATTCGTTGAAACTTATAATATCCATGCTCAAGGAAGTCGAAAAAACCGTGGCGATGCAGGCCAGGCGATACAAAGATACTGCGATGATCGGTCGTACGCATGGAATGCATGCACAGCCAATCACTTTTGGGCTTAAACTGGCAGTATGGTATGCAGAGATAGAACGTCACCGGGAGCGTCTCAAACAGGCACTGCCACGGATTGCAAAAGGAAAGCTATCCGGTGCCGTCGGTACGTATGCTCAGATTGAGCCACGAGTAGAGAAATCCGTGATGAAAAAACTTGGCCTGATACAGGACGAAGCATCTACACAGATTGTACAGCGCGATAGACACGCAGAATATCTTTCACTACTTGCGCTTTTAGCAGCATCTCTGGAAAAGTTTGCACTTGAAATCAGAAACCTTCAGCGTACCGAAATAGGCGAAGTAGAGGAGCCATTTGGTGCCGGACAGAAAGGTTCATCCGCAATGCCACACAAGAAGAATCCAGTTAAATGCGAGCAGCTCTGTGGTCTCGCACGGCTGGTGCGTTCAAATGCCAGAGCAGCACTCGAAAACGTTGCACTGTATCACGAGCGTGATATTTCGCATTCTTCCGTCGAAAGAATAATTCTTCCTGATTCATCCATACTTATTCATTATATGTTGAAGCGTGTAAACTACATTATTTCGGGACTCAAAGTAAACAGTGACCGCATGCTTGAGAATCTGAAAAAGTCAGGTGGCCAGTTTTTCTCTCAAGCACTTCTGGTTACGCTGACCGATTCCGGTATGCCGTGGAAAAAAGCATACGCGCTTGTTCAGAAAGCCGCTATCGAATCAGCAAGAACAGACAAAAACTTTCTTGATTGTGTTCTTAAGAATAAAACAATTGTTAATTGTCTTGGAGAAAAAAGCGTGCGCAAATGTTTTGATTTGAGAACGCAATTAAAATATGTGCCAGTAGTTCTTCACCGGCTTGCTATTATCAAATGACGGAAATAAAACGCTATCAGCGGGGGAAGCATTCTTATACAAAGTGGGGAAGTAAATTCAAGGAGGTAAAGGTGATGTCTGACCAGGAAGATAAGAATCAGGAGACACAACAGCCGCAGAAGAAGGAAATAAAAGTTCAGATTGAACTTGACGATGCTACGGCACAGGGATGTTACAGTAACCTCGCGCTTATAAGTCATAATCAGACCGAATTCGTACTTGATTTTATCTATCTCCAGCCGCAGCAGCCGAAGGCAAAAGTGAGAACTCGCATTATAATGGCTCCAGCAAATGCAAAGCGTCTGCTGGGTGCGCTTGGACAGAATCTTGCCAAATATGAACAGCAGTTTGGTGCTATCGGTGCGGCACCAGAGCCAGCCCAGAAGATAGGTTTTTCTCCCTCTTGACAAATTTCTTTATGTGTGGTATAAATTAGCACTCTCATCTTCAGAGTGCCAACTATTTTGCGAGTACGGAGGTTTGCGAATGACAAGAGAAGAGCTTGTCAAAAGACATAGGCAGGTACTTAAAATGGTCATAGAACGTTATCTCTCTGACGGTCGGCCAGTCGCTTCAGAGCGCTTGTTGGAAACAGGGGAACTGGACGTAAGTGCAGCTACTGTCAGGAACGAGCTCGCGTGCATGGAAGAAGAGGGATTACTTACTCATCCGTATACTTCTGCAGGCAGAATACCAACCGACAAAGGGTTTCGCATTTACGTAGATTCTCTTATGGAGAATGAACCGTTGCTCGATTCTGAACGGCAGATAGTAAAGAAAGCTCTTGGTGAACAAACCAGCGAGTTTGAAGAAGTGGTTCGGGTGGCGCCCAGAGTCCTTTCTGCGCTTTCATCTCATATCGGGTTTGTCGCATTGCCCGAGATTGAAGATTGTGTTGTCAGAGAAATCAGGATAATTCCGCTTGAAACAGGAGACTTCCTGATGGTACTTGTAACCAGTCCGGGAGTTGTAAAACATAGCATAATTAGAACGCACGCGGGTAGCCTTGGAAGTTGCATAAACCGGCTTTGCGATTCCATCAATGAGAGAATCGCTGGCAGGACGCTCGCAGAGGCAGGCGAGTGGCTGGAGAACTCACTTGATAAATTGCATGAGACCGATGACATATTTGAAATTGCTGCACGGTTGTTGCGCCACACGCTCAAGGAAGAAATGTTTTACATAGATGGAACGTCAATCTATCCCCGAAAGGTGCTGGAATCTATAATCAATCGCCTGTTGCAGGAAAAACAGCATTTTGCAGATACAGAAATATTTATTGGCGAAGAGATATTTCCAGGAGAACTCTCCGAATTGAGTTTGGTTGCCGGTTCCTATGGATTTGACGAGAGAATGCGCGGCATGCTTGGTGTTATTGGCCCAAAGGCAATGAAATACCAGAAAATAACGAGCATCGTTGACTACGTACGGAAACAGGTGGATTCTATAATTCAAAACATGGCCGAGAGATAAAAATAAAAATGAAAGAACGCGTCGACAAGCCAGGAGATATTCATGAAGAAAAGAAGAAGGACTATGAGGAATTTATGATACAGGAACCTGCTATAATGGAGAAATTGAATGAGCTTGAAGTGCTCAGGCAGTCGGTAGAAGAAAAGCGCGCGCAGGCGGAGGAATATTGCGACCAATTGCTCCGGCTTCGCGCTGAATTTGACAACTACCGCAAGCGTGTACAGAGAAATGACTCACAGTTGGTTTCAAAAGCACAGGGGCAGATTGTACTCTCTATTTTACCAGGGCTTGAAGCGCTCGAGAAAGCAGTGGAGCACATTGAGTCAAATGGCGCTGACGATAAATTGGCAGAAGGGTTGAAAATGGCGTTGGGCCAAATACATAAAGCGCTTGGAGAATATGGGTTAAAAAAAATAGAATCTATGGGTCAGGAGTTCAATTATGAAGTACATCACGCAGTTGGGATGAAAGAAATTGATAATGCAGAACAGGCGGGCAAAGTCATAGAAGTGGTTCAAGATGGCTACTTTCTTGGCGAAAATGTATTGAGGCCAGCCATGGTTCTGGTCGGTAAGAAAGAAAAGCATGATGAAATAAATGAGGAGGAAGAAGATGGCAACAACAAAGGAAAAGATATTAGGGATTGACCTTGGAACTTCAAATTCTGCTGCTGCAGTAATGGAAGCAGGCAAAACAACCGTAATACCCAGCGCTGAGGGGACCACGATAGTTGGAGGTAAGGCGTTCCCTTCATATGTTGCATTTACAAAGGATGGCCAGCTTCTGGTCGGAGAGCCGGCAAGACGTCAGGCAGTCGCAAACCCGGATAATACTGCGAGTGCTTTCAAGCGGAAGATGGGTACGGATTACAAGTATCATATCGGTGGCAAGGAGTTTACTCCACAGCAACTATCCGCCTTTTTGCTGCAGAAAATCAAGAAAGATGCCGAGGCATTTCTCGGATATTCCATTAACAAGGCAGTAATTACCGTACCTGCATATTTTAACGACAACCAGCGTCAGGCAACAAAAGATGCTGGCGCTATTGCAGGACTTGAAGTCGTCCGTCTTGTAAACGAGCCAACCGCAGCTTCGCTTGCTTATGGTTTGGATAAGGCAGGACAGGAGCAAAAAATACTCGTGTTTGATTTTGGCGGCGGAACTCTGGATGTGACAATTATGGAGATGAGTAAAGAAGGCACGTTTGAAGTACTTTCTACGTCAGGCGATACCCAGCTTGGCGGGACTGACATGGATAGTGTGCTTGTTAACTACATTTCAGAGGAGTTTAAAAAGGATACGGGAATAAACCTGAAGAATGACAATATGGCAGTTCAGCGCTTGCGCGAGGCGGCTGAGAAAGCAAAGATAGAACTTTCAAGTACACTTGAAACGGAAATCAACCTGCCATTTATTACTGCTGATGCATCAGGTCCAAAACATCTCGCGATGAAGATAACAAGAGCAAAGCTTGAACAGCTTGTCATGCCGATAATTGAACGTACCAGGCATTCGATTGACCAGGCATTAAGCGACGCAAAACTTGGGCCAAGAGATATTCATAAGATAATTCTTGTAGGTGGGCCGACAAGGATGCCAGCGGTACAGAAATTTCTGGAAGACCATGTTGGCAAGAAGGTCGAACGTGGTGTTGACCCGATGGAGTGCGTTGCAGTAGGAGCTGGAATCCAGGGTGCAGTACTTGCTGGTGAATTGAAAGACGTCCTCCTGCTTGACGTCACACCATTATCTCTCGGTATTGAAACACTCGGTGGCGTATTTACAAAACTGATAGACCGCAATACCACCATACCAGTCCGCAAGAGCGAAATATTCTCTACAGCTGCTGATGGACAGACCGCAGTGACAGTGCACGTACTGCAGGGCGAAAGACAAATGGCACACGATAACGTTTCTCTCGGAAGGTTCGACCTCGTGGGGATTCTTCCTGCACCAAGAGGTATACCTCAAATTGAGGTTACTTTTGACATAGACGCTAACGGGATTCTGCACGTCTCGGCAAAAGACAAAGGGACGGGTAAAGAACAATCAATCAAAATCACTGCACCAAATAAACTTGCTAAGGAAGAAGTGGAACGCTATGTGAAAGAAGCAGAACAATATGCTGAAGAAGACAAGAAGCGCCGCGAAAGCGTGGAGGTGCGGAATCAACTCGATACGCTGGTATATACCAGCGACAAGAACCTGAAAGAACATGGCTCAAAGCTGGGCGACGCTGACAGGAAGAACATTGAAGATGCATTAGCAGAAGCACGGAAAGTTCTTGAAAACAAGGATGCGTCTACTGATGAACTTAAGAAAGCGAGTGACGAGCTCACCAGTGCATCGTACAAACTTGCTGACGTTCTTTACAAGGAAGCGCAGGCCGGGCAGCAAAAACCAGGTCCTGGTGGCGCAGCACAGGATGCTGAAAAGCCAGGCGAGCGACCAGGTGCCGAACAGGGGTCCCAAGGTGATGAGTCAACCGGACCAGGCGTAGTAGATGCTGACTACAAAGTAGAAGATGAAGACAAAGATAAGTAGTTTTAAGGGCTCGATTCAGTGTGCCCGATTTCTATGTCATCAATGAAACGTGATTACTATGAACTTCTCGGAGTAAATAAGAGTGCTTCACAGGACGAGATAAAACGTGCATACCGCCGCCTTGCAGTGAAGTACCATCCTGACAAAAACCCTGGTGACAGACAAGCAGAGGAAAAATTCAAGGAAATCAACGAGGCGTATGAAGTACTTTCTGATTCACAAAAGAAGGCGCACTATGACCAGTTTGGTCATGCAGGAATAAGCCCTGGCGCATACGCTGGTACGCCAGGTGGTGGGTTTGGTGACTTTTTCAGCGGGTTTAGCAGTTCCGGTGATTTTGGTGGGTTTGGTGATATTTTTTCAGATATTTTCTCGGCATTTACAGGTGGTGGTCCCGGTGGCGCCAGGACAGCAACACAGGCCGGATATCAACGCGGAGAAAACCTGGAGCACACTTTAAAAATGGCGCTCAAAGATATACTTAGGTCCCAGCAGGTCCGGTTGAGACTCCGGCGCTACGAAAAGTGCGAGCAGTGTCTGGGTAGTGGCGCAAAACCAGGTACGGGGCAGGTAACATGCCCTGATTGTGGTGGAAGTGGGCGTATCCGGATGGGCAATGGTTTGTTCAGCGTGGTACAGACCTGCCCCAGGTGCAAAGGAAGCGGCAGGACAGTAGGGTCACCATGTAGTGGTTGTAAAGGTAGTGGCAGGGTAGTCAGGGAACGCGAGATAACGGTCAAAATTCCTGCTGGTATAGAAGATGGTTATCGGCTTCGTCTTCGTGGTGAGGGTAACGTTGGAATCCAGGGTGGCAGCCCAGGCGATCTGTATCTCCTTATCAGGGTTCAGTCAGAGCCGGGATTTATACGGGATGGAACTAACTTGCATGCGGAAATACCAATAAATGTTACACAGGCAGTGCTTGGCGGTGAAGTTATGGTCAGAACGCTTGAAGGTTTGGTCAGGATGAAGGTTGCACCAGGAACGCAGCCAGGGGCGGTTTACAGGATTAGAGAGCATGGTATTCCGGTGTTAGGTGGAACAAAACGTGGTGACCTGTTAGTCAAGATTAACGTCCAAGTTCCTACCCGTCTTTCGCGGAAACAGAAAGCTGCATTCGAACAACTCCGCAAAGAAGAATAGGGGCAGGACAACCCCTATCGCCACTCTTAGGAGCAAAATGCATAGGTTTTTCTTAAGAGAGTTATTTAATCCATTATCGCGGGAATTTCGTTTATCTCAGAGTGATTCACATTATGTAGTTCGTGTCCTGCGCCTTGCACCAGGTGACCGGATAGAACTGGTTGATAAAAATGGGAATGGATATATTGGTGAAATGCTGGTATCCAATCCTCGTGAAGTGAAAGGCAGGATTGTTGAAACTCAGGCGTTCAAATCCGCTGAGCCCGAGACACGGATAACGGTTTATCAAGGATACCCGAAAGGTAGAAAAATAGAGACAGTGATTGAGCATTGTGTCCCTGTTGGGGTCTCCCGGATTGTTCCGGTATTTACCAAACGCTCAGTCATTCAGCAAGAGGCACACTTTTCCGGGACGCGATTGACAAGATGGCGGAAAATTGCGCAGGAATCAGCGCAAGTCGCACACCGTACTTCTATTCCAGAAATCAGTGAGCCGGTGACCTTCGGACAGATGCTTGAGGAAATATCGGCCCAGAAGAATCATCGGACAACAGCTACCCTTATGTTCTGGGAGGAAGAAAAGGATAACCATCTCAGAGATGTGCTTGACAAAATGGCAGGCGTCAGGAATCTGTCCGTAATAGTTGGTCCCGAGGGTGGGTTAACCAGGGATGAAGCAAGCAGAGCTGAAGAATCCGGTGTGCTTACAGTCGGGCTTGGTAATCGCATATTGAGAACCGAAATAGCTGCAATGGTTGCAGTTGTAATGGTTATGTATCATCGGAATGAAATATGAAAACCGTAGCGCTTTACAATTTTGGTTGCAAAGTTAATCAATATGATGGACATAAAATACTGGATATGCTCAAAGAAAATGGGTTCATGCAGGTTGATCACAGAAACAAAGCAGATTGTTTCGTTGTCAATGGTTGCACTGTGACGAACGTTGCTGACTCAAAGTGCAGGAAGGCAGTCCGGCGTCTTCAGCGGGAATATCCTGATGGGAAAATAGCTGTGACAGGGTGTTATGCTACACGTACTAATCACGGGAATATATTTTCTTCAGAGAACGTTAAGTTATTTCCTTTTGGATATGAACAGGGTATTCCAGATTTCTTTGGTATTGATGATAATAGGCACAGAGTTTCCAGGAGCATATCGTCATCGCGTGCATATTTAAAAATTCAGGATGGTTGTAAAGCAGTGTGTTCGTTTTGCATCGTGCCATACGTACGCAGTATTCTGAGTTTCAAGCAGATCGAAGATGCAGTTTGTGAAACCGGTTATCTTGTTGAAAAAGGGGTAAAAGAGATAATTGTCTCAGGGATAAACCTGACGTACTACAAACCCGGCATCGTCAATCTATTAAGGAAATTGCTGCAAATAGATGGTCTTGTAAGGATTCGCATGAGTTCGCTCTTTCCTTCGAACGTGACACCAGAGCTGGTGGAACTGGTGGCACGGGAACCGCGGCTATGCAAGCATTTCCATATTCCATTACAGAGTGGTAGCGACCGGATCTTGCAAGCAATGCGCCGCAATTATACAAGTAGTGGTTTCAAGGAAAAAGTTGCTCTGATCAGAAAGAACGTACAGGACGTGGGAATAACTACGGATGTGATGGTCGGATTTCCTGGCGAGACAGAAAGTGATTTTGAACGCACGCTGGATATGGTTCAGGAAGTCAAATTTTCACGCTTGCATGTCTTTCGTTTCTCTCCTCGCGAGGGGACACTAGCAGGGACATTGCCCGGCAGAGTAACAGAACGTATTGTAAAGGAACGGAGCGAGCGGCTTTCCTCACTGGACCGGGATTTTCGTCAGGATTTTGCAGGGTCATTTGTTGGTAAGAAGCTCGATTTTCTGCCAGAAGAGAAGATTGGACGAAAGGCGAGGGGTTATTCCAGTAACTACATCCCTGTAGTTGCAAGTACTGCCGGGCCAGGAACGCTTAATGGAAACGGAGTCCTGTTTGTGCCTATTTCCCGTGCTGTTTCCGGTGTATGTTATGCCACTTGACAGTCAAGGTGTTGCCAGACAGTATTATATTCGCTATAATACTATAACATTACCTAAAAATGGACACTGACCAGGCCTGTTTATTCTGTGATATTGTTTTGGGAAAGATTCCCTCAAGGATAGTTTATCGTGACAAAGACGTAGTTGCGTTTGAGGACATAAATCCTCAGGCGCCAACGCATATACTTATAATTCCTGTCCGTCATATACCATCAGTCCTTGAGATTGAGGAAACGGACAGTGCACTTCTTGGGCATATTTATAAGGTGGTGCGCCAGCTGGCGCATGAGTATAGGTTGAATGAGCGTGGTTTTCGGCTTGTCATAAATTCCGGTCCTGATTCAGGACAAGCAGTACCACACCTTCATTTTCATCTCCTCGGTGGCAGGAAGCTCTCCTGGCCGCCAGGCTGATTTTTAAATTAGATTACGCACTATCTAAAGATAGATAAACAGAAAGGAGGCGATTATTTTTGCCAATTGAGGTTAGAGTTCATAATAATGAACCGATTGAGTCTGCACTCCGCCGGTTCAAGCGCGAATGTGAGAAAGACCGTCTTATGGCTGAAATAAAGAGACGTTCTCATTTCGAGAGCCCGAGCGAAAAGCGCCAGAAAAAGCTGGCTGAAGCGAGGAGAAAGCAGCATCAGCAGGCAAAAAGAGAAGAACGGTTAAAACGCACCAGTTTCCGGCGGAAGTACTCTCGTCCGCAGCATTCTGACTCGCACTTTTCGCATAATACAGCGCATGACCGGAGGCCAAGATGACACTCGAAGAGCTCTATAACGCAGCAATAGCCGAGGGTATTGCAAATGATCCCCGCGGAGAGGCAGTGGTGCGCAATGAGCTGGAACTCAGGAAATCCGAATATAACAAACTGAGTGAATCAGAGCAAAAAGAATATGACGTAGAGCGTCTTGTTAATCCCTATGATGATACGAGAATCCTCTATGGCGCAAAAGATACGAAAATAATGCGAGCTATTGTCGGGATAGATATGGAAGGGCCGGAATTATTACTTGCCGACCGACTCAATATGCTCGGAAAAAAGATTGATGTCGTGATTTCACATCATCCAGAGGGCCATGCATATGCAAATTTCTATCGGGTAATGGGAATACAACCCGATATTCTTGCGAATGCAGGTGTTCCAATAAATATTGCTGAAGGGCTTATGGATGAGCGCATGCATGAAGTGGAGCGAAAAGTAATGCCTGTTAATCATATGCGCGCTGTTGATACAGCGAGAATGCTGGATATTCCTTTTATGTGCATGCATACTGTTTGTGACAATTGTGTTGCTAGTTACCTTCAAAAGTATGTTGATAAAAAGAAGCCATCCCGGCTTAAAGACGTGGTGGAATACTTGAAAGAGATTCCTGAGTATAAACTTGCATCCCAGGAGTGTGTCGGTCCCAAGATAGTAGTTGGTTCCGAAGACCGGCGCTCGGGCAAGATATACGTTGATATGACAGGCGGTACAGAAGGTCCACCGGAAATATTGAGCAAAATGAGCGAGTCTGGCATAAGCACGGTTGTTGCAATGCATATGAGCGAAGACCATATAAAAAAAGCAAAAGAAGCAAACCTGAACGTAGTAATAGCCGGTCATATGGCTTCCGATACACTTGGTGTAAATCTTCTGCTCGGTAAGATTATTAAAAGACTCGGTGCCATTGAAATTCTCTCCTGTTCGGGTTATCGATACAATAACAGGATAGATTGAAATCTTCCAACATTATTGCGGGACAACCCCTTAGTATCCTGTAGTTAAGAAATATTAGACTAGTCCAGTATGCCCTATTCCGGTAATATTATCGATCAGGTCCGCGAAAATAACGACATCGTAGAAGTCATCTCTTCTTATATCCCACTAAAAAAGACGGGTCGCAACTACCAGGCCCTATGCCCTTTCCATCCAGAGACAAAACCATCGTTTAGCGTGTCCCCGGAGAAACAGATTTTTTATTGTTTTGGGTGCAACGTCGGAGGCAATGTTTTTCAGTTTGTAATGAAATACGAAAACATCTCATTTGGAGAAGCGCTCCATAAGCTCGCTAAAAGAGTAAATATTAAATTGCCGGAAGACTATACGCATGAGCATTCAAAATACGAAGTATTATACAGGGTAAACGAAGCAGCTAAAGAATTTTACCACAAACTCCTTATTTCTGATTCATCCGCTGAAAGTGCCAGAAAGTATCTTCGTCAGAGAGGTGTGGCTGATGAAATGACAGATAAGTTCCAGCTGGGTTGGGCGCCGGCAGGTGGCAGAGAATTGCTTAATGCATTGACAAGCCAGGGGTTTGAGGTTGGGTTGTTGAAAGAAGCAGGGCTTATTACTTTTTCTCAGAAGAAACAGGCGAACTGTGATTTGTTCTGGAGCAGAATTATGTTTCCTATTTCTTCAGCGAACGAGAGAATAATAGGTTTTGGCGGCAGGGTGCTCTCGGATGGGACACCGAAATATTTGAATTCCGGAGATACACCCCTGTTCCAGAAAGGAAAAGTTCTGTATGCCCTTGCGAATGCAAAAAAGGACATCTCTTCTTCTGGTTCAGTAATTATGACAGAAGGATATTTTGATACAATCGCCTGCCATCAGTTCGGTTTTACCAACTGCTGTGCAGGTCTTGGCACGGCGCTTACTGAAGGACACGTTCGTGAGTTAAAACGGTATGCGGCGGAAGTAATACTTCTGTATGATGGCGACGTTGCCGGAGTCAAAGCAGCAGTCAGGTCACTTGATATTATAGTTCAATATGGCTTGAAGGTGAAAGTTGCAGTACTGCCACAGGGATATGACCCGGACAGTTATCTCCATAAGAACGGCAAAGAAAAACTGGGAGAGATTATAACTAATGCCGCATCTTTACTTGACTTCCGTTTGAAACTGGCCAGGGATTCCTATGGCATTGGTAGTATCGATGGGAAAGTAAAAGCGGCAGCAGAGCTACTACCAACAATTGCCAGAATGCCAAACGCTATTGCACAACATGAATCTTTGAAACAGCTCGCAGAAGAACTGGAAGTTCCGGAATCAGTACTTAGAGAAGAACTGAGACGCAATCAACAAAGGACAAGCCCTGTCGCAGTGACGCTTACGGATAGAATCAAAGCAACTGTTTCTCCAAACGGAATATTAAAAGCACAAAGAGAATTACTTGGAATTATGTTAAATTACCCGGAGAACATTCAGCGTGTCAGAAAGTATCTTAATGAGAATGATTTTGAATCGAGTACTTTAAATCATATTGCTCATGTGCTTTTTTCGTACGAGGATGACGAAAAAATCGACGTCGCTACATTAATTCAGAATTTTGATGAGACCAAATCAGCACTCGTATGCTCGTTGAGCTTTGATAATTTCAATGAAGCAGAATTAGAAGAATATACGCGTGGTTTGGTAAGTCGTCTGTTAAGATATCGGGCGAGCCGCCGGCGCCGTGACCTTGGCAGAGAAATAGCGCGTCAGCTCGACAATGGCGAGCCGCCTACGCCGGAAGTTATCAATGAGTACAAACGGCTTGTAGGTCTTGATAAGGGGTCAACGGAGGTATAAAGCAGTGGATAGACTTGGGGAATTTGTTCAGGAATTGATTGAGAAAGGTAAAGAAGAAGGTCATATTACGTATGAAGAAATCAACGAACGTCTGCCACAGGGTGAAATAAATGCAGATGAACTGGATAATGTTATGGAAACTCTGAGGCAAATGAAAATAGAAGTGGTGGAGATGCCGGGTGAGAGCGTGTTAAAAGGGAAGAAAAGAGAAGAAGGAAAACCGGGGCATGAGGCACTCGTTAGTTTATTCCCTCAAGCAAAGGTAGAGCTCGATGATTCGGTCAAAATATACCTGAACGAGATGGGTAAAACACCATTATTGCCAGTGGAGAAGGAAAAAAGCATTGCGAGACTGATAGATCGCGGAGAAAAAGAGCTCAAGTTTCTAGTATTCCGTACGCCAATAGCAGTAACAGAAATACGCCGTCTGAATGGACTCGTCCGAAAGGGTAAACTTCCTATACAGGAAGTAATGCCACGTGGGAAGAAGACAAAGAAAATATTACACACAATGGTAGTACGGTTGTCTCAAGCCAGCTCATATCTATTGTGCGCGCAAAAGAGTCAACTCCAATACATGTTCAAGATGCAGAGACGAAATCTTAATTCAATGGATCGAAAGCAGATTGAGCACCGGTTGGACTATCTTGATAATCAGATCGTAAACCACATTGAATCCCTCAAACTGAACATCAACCGGCTGAAGCATATGGTGCATGAAGTAAAAATCCTGGGCAGTAAGATAGCGCAGAACGAAAAAGAACGGCATAAGTTGCTGAGCAAACTACTTGTTCCTATGGACATGTCCTGCTTACTCTACAATAGAGCCAAGCGCAGGCGAATTTCACCAGAAGCATTTCGGAAACAAACGAATGTCAGTTTATCTGAATTTGACCGCATTCAGAATAAGATAAAAGAAATCGATGCTTCCAATCGCCAGATAGCCAGGGAAGCACGGATGCCGTTCAGCGTGCTGAAGTATACAACCGAACGCGTTTTTGAGATAGAGAACCAGATCCGTATAAACAAAATGGAACTTGTGAAGGCGAACTTGCGCCTCGTCGTTTCTATTGCAAAAAAACACGTAAACCCGCATCTTTCTCTGCTTGATTTGATTCAGGAAGGAAGCGTTGGCCTGATGAAGGCGGTTGACAAGTTTGAATACAAGCGCGGCGTGAAATTCTCTACTTATGCGACCTGGTGGGTCAGGCAGTCAATCAGTCGCGCAATTGCTGACCAGGCGAGAACAATCCGCATCCCTGTCCATATAAAAGAGATAATAAGTAAACTTTCACGGGTGACTCAGCGTTGGCGTCAGGACTACGGTCATGACCCAAATCTTGATGAGTACGTGCGCGAATTGAAGATGCCGCAGGACAGAATACGTTCGGTCTTGAGAATAATGCAAAAACCTATCTCTCTCGCAACACCAATGAACAAGGACGAGGATTCCTATCTGGAGGACTTCATAGAAAACCCTACTGATGAATCGCCGTCAAAGACTGCGAGTGAGTATTTCAGAAAACAAGAAATTAGAAACGTTCTATCAACGCTGACAGACCGTGAGAAAGAAGTTATCGTATTGAGGTTTGGATTGGAGGACGGATACCCACACACACTGGAAGAAGTCGGTCAGAGGTTTGGCGTTACCCGTGAGCGAATCAGACAGATAGAAGCTAAAGCCATAAGGAAACTGAAACATCCAAGCCGCAGCAAATTCCTTCGTGATTTTCTTGAGGGTGAGTAACAGCCATCTCCTGAAACTGCAGGTGTCTTTCCACCAAATACATTGACTTTGCCGCACCCTTTCATTATAATAGTTTTCCTGGGCCCATAGCTCAATGGTTAGAGCACTTGACCCATAATCAAGGTGTTTCCAGGCTCGAGTCCTGGTGGGCCCATAGTTTTAACAGTGTAAGGCAAGTAGTAATCAGTTCACAGGTTAGGGGCAATTAGCTCAGCGGGAGAGCACTGCCTTCACACGGCAGGGGCCACTGGTTCAAATCCAGTATTGCCCATTATCGCTACGAAGATGGGAGAGCAACTTATAAAACTCGTAAAACTCCAGAAAATGGATACTGCCATCAGTATACTCAAGACAGAAATTGCAGAAATCCCCGTGCAGAAAGCAGCCATAGACAATTCGCTACAGGAAATAAAGAAACAAATCAGCGAAGTTGCTGAGCAAAAGAAGCTCCTTGGTGTGGAGTGTAGGAAAGAAGAGATGGAACTTACTGAAATTGAAAACGAAATAAAGAAACATCAGCAGGAACTATATCAGATCAAAACAAATGAAGCGTACTCCAAGCTTCAGGACGAAATCAAACAAAAACAGGAACAAAAGGGTAAATCAGAAGAGGAAATAATAAAGTTTCTTGATAAGGATGATGAGTTCGCGAACCAGGCATCGAAGCTTTCGGAAACACTGAAGAGAATGGAAGAGGAGTCCTATAGTAAGAAACAGGTGCTTGACAATCGTCTCACTGAACTTGAAGAAAATCTCAAGAAACTGCTTGCAGAAAAAGAAAAGCTCGTCCAGGAAATTTCGCCAGAGTCAATTAAGCGGTATGAATCTATAGCGACAACAAAAGATGGTCTGGCGGTGGTGTCCGTTGAGGGCGACCACTGTGGTGGCTGCCATGTTCTGTTGCCAAGTCAGGTATATGAAGACCTCGCAAGAGACGACCGTATGGTGACATGTGGCAGTTGCGGTCGTATTCTCTATTTACAGGGAGAAGAAAGAAGTGAGACAGAGTCAGAAACAACTACAAAAGATATTCGTTGATGGCGCGAGCCGTGGCAATCCCGGGCCTGCGGGTATCGGTGTATGGATGCAGCTTCCTGATGGTAAAGAAATCGCAACTAAGAAGTATATAGGATATGCTACCAACAACGAGGCAGAGTACAGTGCTGCCATCGAAGGATTGAAACTCGCACAGAAACAAGAACTGAAGCGGGTACAAATATGCATCGATTCTGAACTAATAGCTAATCAACTTGAGGGTGTGTGGCGTGTTCGTAATGATTCCATAAAAAAATTATTCCAGAAAGCACGTCATATTGCTGATAAGTTTGAAAAAGTCAGATTTGTAAAAGTTCCAAGAAAAGACACAAAAATTTGTGACATGCTTGCAAACCAGGCAGTAAATTTGTATTCTACATAATGGTTATGGAGCAGGCAAGATAGCCGCCTCTCTATATCGTGATGAGCGATAAAGAGGGGAGGAAAGTCCGGACTCCGGAAAGGACACGACGCCTCTGACCCGGGAAACCGGGTCATAGGGACCCGTGAGGGTACGGAAAGTGTCGCAGAAACTATACCGCCTGCATAATAGATATTATACAGGTAAGGGTGAAATTGTGAGGTAAGAGCTCACACTTCCGGAAGGTAACTTCTGGTCGGGACAAACCCCGTCGGGAGCAAGGCCAAATTGGGGAGGTTGTCCACCTGTCGATATCCAGTTAAAGCTGGCTAGCGGCATATAATCCCCGGGTAGGCCGCGTTAGAGTAATGGCTATCGGCGTGGCGAAAGCCGCGCTAACAGAATCCGGCTTACGTCCTGCTCCACTATGTTATTCTTAACGAGTAGATAAGATGCCTTATACAGAGTACAAACGTAGAAAATATATCGTTTACAGACGTTACCAGATAAAATACGCGTTAGTCATACTTATTGCGATGGTTGTCCTGTGGGTTGCAATATCCCTGACAACTTACTATAGCACGTTTCCGCTTTTAGAAGATGAACTCTCCGGTGCGCTTACACATTCCCAAACAGCAGAAATTGCAAATGCTTTATGTCGTTCATATTCCTTCCGTGCAGGTCTTTTGCTTATTATTTTTGCTCTCCTCGGAATCTACTTGTCACACAAAGTAGTTGGTCCAATACCACGACTGAAACAGGCACTCAAGCGAATGAGCCACGGGGAATATGGAGAACCTGTTATCGTAAGACGCGGTGATGAACTGAAAGATCTGTCAAAAGCGATAAATGAAATGATGGAACAAATGAAAGAACAGCACGAACAGGAATTTAGAATAGTACAGAGTATTGAACGTGAGCTGCTCGAATGGCGCCAAATGCAGGCGCATCAGCATAATCTACCGCCAGAACTTCTCTCCAGGTATTTGCAGAAAATAGAGCAGCTGATTAGCGAGATTGAAACTCTAAGACAAGAAAGTCCTGATAAGACAGAAAAGAATTAATCCCACCATGCCCCAACCTTGAGTACTAAGTCCGAAAATTACAAGCGTTAAACGTGTGTATTACTTAACAATAACCACTTGACAATATACTGAGTTATAGTGTATATTTATGTTGGTGGTATAAAGTGGGAAAAAGTGGTAATACATTCATGGGTGAGTATACCCATAATATGGATGACAAGAACAGGTTGTCTATACCCGTCGCTTTTCGTGAGCGTTCTCCGTCCGGTTTCGTTCTCACCACAGGACTAGAAAAATGTCTTTTTCTGTTTACTCTTGATGAATGGAAACGCATAACCGAAAAACTGAGGCGTTTTCCTATTACAAAACAGGATGCGCGTGGATTCTTAAGAATATTTCTTGCCGGCGCGACGCACTGTCCGCTTGATGCGCAGGGCAGAATATTGGTTCCTCGTTCTCTGTGCGAATACGCCGCTCTTAAGAAAGCAACGGTGCTGATAGGAGTGCTGGACCGTATTGAGATATGGAACATAAAGGTCTGGGAAGAGTACAGAAAATCGGTTGAGCGTCAGCTCGGAGATATCGCCGAAAAGCTCAGCGAGCTTGGATTGTAAGAACCTGACGCTTATGCGTGATAACAACCTGCGCTCGGCGAATCAGAGGGCAAACAATTTGGGACATATTCCTGTTCTGGTAGATGAAGTAGTTCACCTTCTTGCGTGGAAGCACGACGGGATATACGTAGATTGTACCCTGGGCGGTGGCGGACACTGTAAGGCAATTCTTGAGACCGTGCCCGGGCAAACCCGTATTATTGGTTTGGACTGGGATGCGAGAGCGCTTGAAGAAGCGCATACTACACTTTCGAAATGGGCAAGTCAAGTGGACTTGAGCAGGGTAAATTTTGTTGAATTCCCTCAAGTATTGGACAGATTGGGGATAGAATGCGTTGATGGTTTTCTTTTTGATCTCGGACTGTCAAGATACCAGATCGATGACCCCATGCGTGGTTTCAGTTTTATGAATTCCGGTCCTCTCGACATGAGAATGGATACACGTTTGACTATAACCGCAGCACATCTGGTCAATGCGCTTTCGGCCGATGCACTTGAGGATAATTTCAGGCAGTATGGTGAAGAACGGTTTGCACGCCGCATAGCACAAAAAATTGCTGAATACCGCAAGAAGAAAGAAATCAAGACAACTCAGGAATTATTACAAATTATTGGACAGGTCAAACCGTGGCGGGGTAAGTTAAATCCCGCAACACAGGTATTTCAGGCACTACGAATAGCAGTCAATTACGAACTCGACAATTTGAAGCGCGTATTGGAATTAGTGCCAGGATATCTTTCGGTTGGCGGTCGGCTTGTTGTGATTTCATACCACTCGCTGGAAGACCGTATTGTGAAGCAGTTTATTCGTAATTCACCAGATATGCAGCCAATTAATCGAAAAGTTATCCGCCCGGGACAAACTGAGATAGAAAATAATCCATCAAGTAGGAGCGCACGGTTGCGTGCTGCTGTTAAGGGGGACACATAGCAAGGGGCCGTCATTACCACAATCGCTATCTGATACTTATCGTAATAACGGCAGTTGCAGCAGCTATATTCTACACCTGGCAGCGGATTCAAGTAACCCACCTTTTAATGGAAATTCAGAAGCTGACTGTGTCGCTCGAACAGTTGGAACGCAAAAATATGCAACTGACGAGCAAACTCAATAAGTGCGCTTCAGTTAAAGAGATCGGAGAGAAAGCAGAACATTTAGGCCTGATATATCCTGACTCTGAATGCGAACGTTTACTGCCAGAACATGAAAAAGAATAAAGTACGCTTGTTCTTCATAACGATACTGGTCGTGCTATGGTTTATGGTAATAGAGGGGCGTCTCGTATGGCTCCAACTTGTCAAACATCGTGAATTTTCACAACAAGGTGAGTATCTCACAAAGGCACTGGTAAAGCAAGAGCCGAAACGAGGGAAAATATGCGACCGTAATGGTGAAGAATTGGCGCGTACTATAACCACCTATTCGGTATTCGCCAGGCCACAATTTATAAAGGATTATCATTCCGTTGCACTCCAACTCGCAAGCATTCTAAACCGCGATACCAAAGAGCTCAAGAATACAATCTCGCAGAATAAGAAGTTTGTTTGGGTTGCGCGTCATATCTCAAACACGGAAGTTGTGGACCAACTCTATCAAAAAAGGATTTCCGGGATAGAAATTGTCACTGAGCCGCTACGTTACTATCCATATGGTGCTCTTGCCTGCCAGACAGTGGGCTGGATTAACTCTTACGACGAAGTGCGCTCTGGTATAGAATATCAATTTGATGGTGTCCTTCGTGGACAGAACACTGCGCCAAAAAGAAGTAGATGGTTTACGGATGAAGTTGTTGCAGCAAGAGATAAGAGTCAGGCGTGGTACAATGGTGCTAACGTGTATCTGACCATAGATACGACCCTTCAAAGCATTGCTCAGGACGAACTAAGGCATGCTATTGAGAAGACAAAGGCGAAACACGGCAGCGTGATTATCCAGGAGCCACGGACAGGAGAAATACTCGCTATAACGTCCTGGCCTGAGTTTGATGGTAATAAACCCGCGACTATAATGGATGATACACTCTCAAATTTTTGTGTCTCCGAGTTTTTCGAACCTGGTTCTACTCTCAAACCATTCGTTGCTACCGCCATACTTGAATGTGGCGTAGCAGAACCCGGCCGGTTAATCGATTGCGAAAATGGTGTCTGGAAAGACGCCCCTGGCGGGCCTATAAACGATTACACGCCAAACGAGCAACTGACATTCCGCGAGGTGGTTGAGCATTCTTCCAACATAGGTATGGCTAAACTTGGCCAGGAACTCGGTGCAGTAAGAATGTATCGCTGCTTACGGGACTTCGGCTTCGGAAATTTGACTGGAATAGAATTGCCAGGAGAAACATCCGGAATACTGAGACGGCCAGGAAGATGGAGTGAAACGTCTACATTGTGTATCGCATTTGGCCAGGAAATCGCTGTAACTGGCGTGCAACTGGTGAATGCTTTTTCATCTATAGCAAATGGCGGACTATTGATGGAACCATATGTAGTAAAAAAGATCGTTTATCCTGATGGCCGTATTGTTTCTGAAACTCGGCCTCACATAACCAGAAGGGTTATTCAACGCCAGACGGCCAGCACCGTCACCGAGTTTCTTGAGGGGGTTGTGTTACGTGGAAGTGGAAAGCCGGCATACATAAGTGGCTGGCGTGTTGCTGGTAAAACCGGTACTGCTCAAAAATTTGATATAAAGATAGGAAAATATTCACGTGACAGGTATGTTTCATCATTTGTTGGTTTCGTACCTGTATCAAAGCCCGAATTGACCATACTCGTAGTGCTGGACGAACCTTATGGTCAGCGGCTGGGTAGTGTAGTAGCAGCTCCTGTCTTTGGCAGGATTGCGCGTCGTGCCATGGCATACTGGCACAGTCAGCACATTTCTGGATGAAAACTCTGGATAGTATGTTAGACCATATTACTATAGTTGAAACCTCTAAAACTGACATTGTGGTTTCTGGAATATCGTATGACTCAAGGGTTGTTCGTCCGGGAGAAATCTTTATCGCAATACCAGGGGTATCTGCGCATGGAGATACGTTTATAGAGGAAGCGCTAAGCAAAGGCGCCTGTGCTTGTGTGACGGAAACAGAATCACAATACGCCAGACTTTCACGCGACGGGAAGCCTATGGTGCTTGTAAGGGATGCACGACAGGCACTTGCCGAGTTTTCCAGGGTTTTCTATGACTTTCCAGACAGGAAATTGTGGCTATGTGGCATTACTGGCACCGATGGCAAGACAACGGTCGCTTATCTTGTACATACCATTTTGAACGAAACATGCAACAAATGTTCTCTCATAAGTACCGTGGAGTACAGAATTGGAAACAAGGTAATGAATGCCCGGCTTACAACACCACAAGCGTTGGATTGCATGGAGATGTTATCTGAATCTGTCACAAAAGGCCAGAAAGCGCTGGTAATGGAGGCATCATCGCAGGGTTTGGTATTCAAACGAACCTATGGTTGTGAATATGATTGTGCTGTATTCATGAACCTTTCGCCAGAACATCTGGATTTCCATTCAGATATGGTAGAGTATGCGAAGGCGAAGGAACGTCTATTTCGTCAACTTACCGGTTCAGAGAGGACAAAACCGTCTGGCACAGCAGTTATAAACGTCGATGACCCATATTCACGTCAGATGATTTCAGCCAGTGGAAACGCCACGATTTTAACATTTGGAACAAAACACCATGCTGATATTACAGCATCTCATGTAAATAGCACGTTTGACGGCATAGAATTTATGCTCCATTGTGGTGGAAAGAACATAACGGTAAAATCGCCTCTTATCGGCAACTACACTGTTTATAATGTTATGGCAGCGATAGGAGTAGCAATGAGTTATGGCATAGAGCCAGAACAAGCTGCGAAAGCGGTAGAGAAACTTACGACAATTCCGGGACGATGTGAACGCATAGATAAAGGTCAGGGTCCAGTTGTATTGGTTGATTTTGCACACACCAGTCAGGCGCTTGAAGCATTGCTGTCCACTCTCCGCACGATGACAACAGGGCGGCTTATCGTGGTATTCGGATGCGGAGGAGACAGGGACCGTGGGAAGCGGCCTGTTATGGGAGAGATTTCTACAAAAATAGCCGATTATGTTATAGTTACCAGCGACAATCCGCGTAGTGAAGACCCGGAGAGAATAATTCTTGATATTGAAATTGGAATTCGCCGAAACGGAAAAGATAATTATGTTACAGAGCCAGACCGCCAGGAAGCAATTCGTACGGCAATTGATATGGCACAAAAAAATGACGTAGTGGTAATTGCCGGGAAAGGACACGAAACCTATCAGATTATTGGTGATAGGAGCTACGAATTCAGCGACCGTGAAGTTGCACGAAGGATACTCGGGAATAATGGAACCAGTAACAGTTAGCCAGATTTGCCGCGCTACAGGCGGACGCGTGGTCTCTCGCGGCCACGTTTCTCATTTTGTAACCGGAATTTCTATCGATTCAAGAAGTACAAAACCAGGCGATTGTTTTTTTGCATTAAGAGGGCGCAGTAAAGACGGTCATTTATTCATTCAGGATGCAGGAGCACGTGGAGCACACGCCATTATTTGTAAACGGTTTGTACGAAAACCAAATAATAACGACGTTCATGTTATTCTTGTCAATGACACTCTAAAAGCACTCCAGAAACTTGCTAAATGGTATCGCGCGAGATATCCGGTAACGGTGATTGGTGTAACAGGCTCCAACGGGAAAACGACTACAAAAGAAATGCTTACATCCATCCTCCAATGCGCATTAGGGCGCCAGTCCGTTGTTAGTTCACCAGGAAATTACAATAGCCAAATTGGGTTGCCATTATCGGTCTTTGGATTAAACCGAAAAACAAAAGCAGCTGTGTTTGAGATGGCCGCTGACAACCGTGGACAGATAAGACAGCTTGCTTCTATAGCAAGGCCAAAATACGGAATCGTTACAGGATGTGACCCCGCTCACTTGCAGTTTTTTGGTAACATTAACAACATAATACAAGGCAAACTCGAACTTGTCTCGTCACTCCCTGCGAATGGCAAAGCCATAATAAACGGGGATAACAAAGAGCTTGGAGCCAGAGCGAGAACTCTTACAAAAAGGGCATTGTTCTTTGGTCTTGGAGATAATCTATCAGTCCACCCGGAGAATATAAGAAAGACGCCATCCGGATTGTCTGTCACTATAAAATTACCAGGCAAGAATGGCACCAGAAAATCTCAGGGTAGTTCCATAACCGTCCAGGTTCGTGCTTATGGCGACGGTTACGTAAGAGACGTACTCGCTGCTGCATCAGCAGCCAAAATAATGGAAGTATCGAATGACTGTATTCGGCGTGGGCTTGCCGGATGGCGTCTGTCACCGTATCACTTTAAAATGCACAAGATTAACGGTGCAACTTTACTTGATGATTCCTATAATGCCAATCCTGTATCAATGGAATTGAGTATTCACGCCGTTATTGACCACTTCTCCAGATGCAGGCATATCCTCGTGTTAGGGCCAATGCTGGAACTCGGCCACAGTTCGCGCTTCTGGCATCGCCGGATAGGAACGCAAGTAGCATCGCTTCCAGTAGATGCACTGATAGTTGTATCCAAAACCGCGGCACCAATAGCTGATGCAGCGGTTGAACGCGGTTTTGACCGCAACCAGTGTTTCTGGTATAAAGAATGCAGACCTGCTGCAAGGCGTCTTAAGAAACTAATAAAACCAGGCGACGTGGTTCTGGTCAAAGGTTCGCGTGCTGCACATTTAGAACAAGTCATAAAATATATGTGATAGGATACTAAGGAGGCAGGGCAATGCTTTACCATTTGCTTTATCCACTTAAGAATTATTTCTCTGCTTTGAACGTCTTTCAGTACATAACTTTCAGAGCAGCAGGCGCGATGCTTACAGCGCTTTTATTTTCGTTGATTATTGGGCCAGTCATTGTTAAATGGCTCAAGCGATACCGTATAGGGCAGACAATCAGGTACAATGGACCACTAAGCCACCGGCCAAAATCAGGAACACCTACAATGGGTGGTTTGATAATAATCATTGCAGTGCTTGTATCCATTGCATTGTGGCAAAGGTTTGATAACAGATTCACGATTCTTATTTTCATATCCTCAGCATGGCTGGGCGTTTTGGGAATTGTAGATGATTGGTTAAAACTAATGCGACATCAGTCACACGGGCTCTCTGTAGGGAGCAAACTATTCTGGCAGTTGTTCCTGGGAGTATTAGTTGGAGCATACCTGTGGTTATTTCCTCCGAGCTGCTCATATGCGACGCAACTGACTATACCTTTCTTCAAAGGTTTAAGCCTGAATCTCGGATACTTTTATCCTTTGCTGGTTCTACTGGTGATAGCAGGTTGCTCAAATGGAGTAAACCTTGCTGATGGACTGGACGGTCTTGCTATCGGTGCAACTGTTATATCAAGTGCTACATACGTTGTGTTTGCATACATAGCAGGACATGCCGTATTTGCAAGTTATCTGTACGTTGTTCAGGTGCCAGGAGCAGGCGAGCTGGCTGTATTCTTGAGCGCAGTTGTTGGTGCCGGGTTGGGGTTCTTGTGGTTTAACTCTTACCCGGCGCAGATATTTATGGGCGATTCCGGCTCCCTGTTTCTTGGCGGTTCTCTCGGGATAGTTGCGTTGCTTGTAAAGCAAGAAATGTTACTAATTATAGTTGGTGGTCTGTTTGTCTGGGAAGCACTGTCCGTTATGATTCAAGTGCTGTCTTTTAAGCTGAGTGGCCGCAGGGTCTTTTTGATGTCCCCGATACACCACCACTTCGAGTTGAAGGGCTGGGCGGAACCAAAAGTAGTTGTTCGGTTCTGGATAATCAATATCCTGTTTGCAATGATAGCGCTGGGCACCTTAAAACTTAGATGATTCGTTCTATATCTGAAAAAATATCTGGCGAGAGGATAGCCGTACTTGGACTTGGCAGGAGTGGGTGCGCTGCCTGTAATTTTCTCCTAAAAAGTGGCGCGCGCGTCGTTGCGCATGATGATGCCTCTCTATCCAGAAAAAAGAAGGAAATTAGAGGGCTCGTTAGTAAAGCAAAACTAACATTTGGGAAACCCATAAAACTTCCCCGCGATATCAGGATGCTGGTAGTTAGTCCAGGAATTCCGGAAAACCACCAATGGATTGATGACGCTCAATGCTTGAGCGTACCTGTAATAAGTGAGCTTGAGCTCGGCATCAGGTACATTTCAAACGCAACTATAATTGCGGTAACTGGCACAAACGGCAAGAGCACAACAACCGCACTCATCGGTCATATCCTTAATGTAGCAAGGAGTAGGGGTCGTTTTGCAGAGGTTCTGGTTGGTGGCAATTTTGGGACGCCGATAACAGAACTTGTTTCTAAACACAATCACGGAGTCGTATATGTGCTCGAAGTTTCAAGCTATCAGCTTCTACACACGCAAACATTTAAGCCAAAAGTTGCAGTTCTTTTAAACGTAACGCCAGACCATCTGGAACGTCATTGCTCATTTGAAAACTATACTAGTACGAAAGCAAAATTGTTTAAAAAGCAAACGGCTGGGGATTTCGCAATTCTTAACGGTGACGACCCATTATGCTTGAGGATAGCGGATGAAATTCCGGCAACCAGGTATTTCTTCAGTACAAAGAAGCATGTAAAACGTGGCGCATTTCTGGCAGGTAATGGACAAATCAGGTCTACTATTCACGAATGCATGCTTCATCAAAAGGATATAAAGATACCAGGCGAACATAATTTAATGAACGTCCTTGCTTCCGTACTTGTAGCACAGGTGCTCGGAATTGAGGGCCGCGATATCGTAGATGGTGTTCGTAGTTTTAAGGGACTCCCGCACCGATTAGAGGTGGTCCGTCGTCTCGGAGGCCGAACGTTTATCAATGACTCCAAAGCGACGAACGTTGAATCAGTGGCAGCAGCGCTTTCTACGGGAGATGATAATTTGCTCCTTATTATGGGCGGGCGTGGCAAGGGGCAATCTTACAGGCCGCTTGCGAGTGAACTAAAGAAAAAGGTGCGTTTTGTTGTCACAATTGGCGAGGACGCTATTAAGATCGCACGCGATATCGGGGATAGCTGCACTGTTATTGAGGCCGTTACGTTGCCGCGCGCGGTCCGTCTCGCCTGGGAACTGAGCAAGCCGGGTGACACAATAATGCTGTCGCCAGGCGCAGCAAGTTTCGATCAGTTTTCTAATTACGAAGAACGTGGCGAAGAGTTCAGAAAATGGGTACGGAAACTAAAATGATAACAGCACGAAAACAAGTAGTAAGAAAAACGTTACCTGACACAACGTTGATAGTATTAACGAGCATACTTGTGTTGTTTGGCGTCGTTATGTCATACTCAGCAAGTGCGATTTACTGGCAGATATCCGGTCAGGGGAGTGGTTTTTATTTACTTTTCCGTCAATTGTCGTGGGCTGCCATTGGATTCGGCCTAATGTATCTTACGAGCCATCTTAAATATGACGTGATAAAACGACTGATAACGCCGCTCTTCTTGATTTCGGTTGGGCTTCTGATTGCCGTATTATTCAGCCCAGCGGTACGTGGCGTGCACAGGTGGTTTTCCTTTGGGCCACTCAATTTCCAGCCTTCAGAAATAGCGAAACTCGCTCTCGTTATGTATCTGGCGGACTACATTGACCGCAAACAGAGCAAAATGTCCGAGCTTAAAAAGTTCGTGCCTCCAGTTATTGTTGGATTCTTATTTTGTATCCTTGTCTATTTAGAACCTGACCTTGGAACGGCAGTATTATTAGGGATGATAACTTTGGTGATGCTATACATTGGCGGTGCACGTTTATCTCATATTAGTGCTATTACCCTTGGTGCTTTACCAATAATTTACCTTTCGATAATGTGTGTTCCATGGAGACAGCATCGTATAAATACATTTTTTGACCTGTTAACCAGGACTGATGTGAGTGGACAGCTTGGTAATTCACTCGTCGCAATTGCTTCAGGAGGAGTTGGTGGTCGTGGCCTGGGTGCGTCTGTTTTCAAGATTACTTCACTACCTGAGCCGCATACAGATTTTATTTTCGCAGTAATAGGCGAAGAGCTTGGTTTTGTGGGTACAACCGCTATTCTTGTCATTTTTGCGTGGCTGGCATGGCGTGGTTTCCTTATTGCACTCAGAGCGCCAGATCTTTTCGGCCGTTTACTCTCCGGTGGAATTATCCTTACCATTCTTCTCGGGGTGTGCTTTAACCTTGGCGTAGTAACCGGTTGTCTTCCTACAAAGGGGATTTCATTGCCATTCATAAGTTACGGAGGCTCTTCACTTATTTTGAATATGGCTGCAATTGGTCTGGTCCTTGCTGTCTCGCGGAGGACAAAGTGACACCACATAGATGAAAGTGTTAATTGCGCTTGGCGCTACAGGCGGCCACGTCTATCCCGGTATTGCACTTGGAGAAGAACTTGCCAAACATGGAGATGAAGTGTTCTGGACTGTGCCAGATAAACCTCTTATTCCCGGAATCGCTCGATTAAAAGGCGCCAAAATCTACAAGATTCCATCTGCGTCGTTCCCCAGGAAAGTACGCAGAATCAGTTATTTTTTTTGTCAGCAGTTTCTAGGGTTGATATATGGTATAATAGCGATAACCAGCACGCGGTGCGATGTTGTAGTTGCGATGGGTAGTTACGCGAGTGTCCCGGTAGCGCTTGCCGCCGCGCTTAAATTTAAGCCACTTATTGTGTTCGAACAAAATACCGTACCAGGTCTCGCCACCAGGTTTATCGGTGTTTTTGCAAGCAAGGTTGCTTTAACTTTTCCTGAATCGCAGTCCTATTTCAGTGGATACAATACCGTTATCACTGGCATGCCTGTCAGAAATGCAATACTGCACAGAAACAAAACAGAGAGTTTGAAAGCTCTCGGTATTAAACCTAACAGGTTTACTATTCTTATTCTTGGTGGCAGCCAGGGAGCAAAAGGTATTAACAAAGTTGTGATAGGGACATTGCCATTACTGGAAAATATCCGGAACGAAGTTCAATTTGTACATATTACAGGAAAAAGTGATTATGATTCCATCCAGAGAGCATATAAACAAGCAGGTTTACTTGCTAAAACATTTCCATTTTTGGAGGATATTCAACATGCGTATGCAGTTGTAGATATTGCAATTTCCCGTTCTGGTGCATCAGCGGTTACGGAGCTTGCACTTTCCTGTATTCCCGCAATACTAATACCGTTTCCGTATGAAACAGATGGTCATCAGACGGCAAATGCAGCATATGTGGTACAACATGGGGGCGGAGTGATGTATCATGAGTCATCGTTGAAGCCCGATATTCTTGCATGTGAGATTAACAGGTTTCTTAAGAATGAAAAAATCAGGCGCACTATGTCAGAAGCAGCGTCCACAATATTCCTGTCTGATGGAGTAGAACGTCTAGTTAATGTAATAGAGAGTGCGGTGTGTTTAAAACAATAAAAAATATCCATTTTGTTGGCATAGGCGGGTCAGGTATGAGTGGAATTGCAGAGATTCTGCACAACATGGGTTATTCTATTGCCGGTTCTGACTTAGTTGAGTCTTCGACTGTCAGACGGTTAAGGCAGCTTGGTGTACTCGTGGTTTTGGGACATCGTCCGGAGAATGTTGGGAATGCCCAGGTTGTCGTATTCTCAAGCGCAGTTTCCGGTGATAATCCAGAGATTATTTTCGCGCGGTCCAGAGGGATACCAACTATCCCGCGAGCAGAAATGCTGGCTGAGATAATGCGCCTGAAATACGCCATAATAGTTGGCGGCAGTCATGGCAAAACGACCGCTACGTCAATGGCAGCAATGGTGCTGTCTGAAGGTGGACTTGACCCGACAATCGTCATAGGAGGACGGCTAAAAAATTTCAGGACTAACGCAAAGGTTGGAACAGGCGATTTTCTTGTCGCTGAAGCAGACGAAAGCGATGGTTCATTCCTTAAGCTCACGCCGACTATCGCGTGCATCACCAATATAGACAGAGAACATATGGATTTTTATGGCAGTATGAGAGAATTAAAAAAGGCATTCCTGGAGTTTGCAAATAGAGTACCTTTCTATGGATGCAGTATGCTTTGTTTGGACGACCGGAATAATGCTTCTCTTATTGATAAGCTGGAACGCAGGCACACTACGTATGGACTGAATCCGGCAAGTGATTATTATGGCGCAAATGTTCGTGTTGATGGATTTGTTACAGAATATAAGTTGTATCATAAGGACAGGTCTCTGGGTTCTGTACGGTTGCGCGTGCCAGGAAAACATAATGTTGTAAACTCTGTCCTTGCAGCTGGTATAGGAATTGAACTTGGTATTGACGTTGCGACCATAAAGAAAGCACTATATTCTTTCCGTGGCGTATCTAGACGTCTTGAAAAAAAAGGTGAAAAGAAAGGAGTATTGTTTATCGATGATTATGGTCATCATCCAACAGAAATAACAGCGACTCTTTCTACAATAAGGTCTTTATGGTCGAAGCGTCCATTGAAAGTCATATTTCAGCCTCATCGGTATAGCAGAACAAAGGAACATGCAAAAGGATTTGCAGATGTATTTAAGGGGCTTTCGCATCTCTGGCTAATGGATATTTATCCTGCAAGCGAAAAACCAATATCAGGAGTTAGTTCGGATTTAATTCTAAAAAACCTTGACACAAATACCAGAAAACACGCGTCTTTGTTTAGTGATAGAGAGGTATTAGTAAAAGACGTCATGGAACACTTGAGGCCCGGCGACATCCTGCTAACCCAGGGTGCAGGCGACGTGTGGAAAATAGGCGATACTATTATAAAATGTCTTTAGTAAGAGAAATGGAAAACCATGTATCCTGCAGGGTTCTTGAAAACGAACCAATGAGTCAGCATACTACGTTTCGCGTTGGTGGCCCTGCACGTTATTTTGTCTATATTTCCAATACCGTAGAGCTTGTTAAAATACTGGAACTTGCAACTGCGAATAATTTACCTCTGTTTGTTCTTGGTAGCGGTTCTAATTTGCTAGTTTCAGATTCAGGTTACGATGGGATAGTCGTAGTACTTGACGGCGATTTTCGGGAGATAGCCATAAAAGAGAAGAATATCGTAGCAGGAGCAGGAGTATCTCTTCCTGCGCTTGTCCGGCAAGCGGCTGAAGCAGGATGTTCTGGCCTTGAATTTGCTGTTGGAATACCCGGAACGCTCGGTGGCGCTGTCCGTGGTAATGCAGGTGGTCGCCGGGGTGATTTTTTTAGTTGTCTGGAGTCCATAGAACTATATGACAAAAAAGGTGACAAGCGGACATTTGTGAAGCAGGACATATCATTTAAATACCGGTCCATTACTATTCCTGTGGATGGTATTATTGTGCGCGCAACATTGTCTGTCCATAGAGAGGACGTCCCTTCTATAAAACAGAGGGTAGATGAGATATGGGATGCCCGCCGTCTGAGCCAGCCGTTTGGAGACTTAAGCGCCGGTTGCATTTTCAGGAATCCAGATAAAGCGTATGCAGGAGAGCTTATTGACCATGCGGGACTTAAAGGAGAGAGGGTTGGTGGTGCCGAGGTTTCTCTGGCACACGCAAATTTTATTATAAATAGAGGAACCGCAACGGCACGTGATATATGGCGGCTTATCCAGTACATTCGCGCAGTCATAAAAGATAGATTTGGTTATAATTTAGAACTGGAAATAGTTACGCTTGGTAATTTCGATTAAGTG
>CAZUQH010000004.1:0-30593 GCA_964622465.1 uncultured bacterium
AGCGTTCAGAGGGGCAGAGCCCCTATGAAAAGGAGCGAAGCGACGCTGGGGGCGACTCCCGTCGCCCGCTTTAGAAAACAATAACAGTATTAAATACGAGGGAAGCGAACCCGAGGGGGTTGTAGGGGGAGTAGTCCCCCTACGCTTTCGGGGTGACAGCGAGGACTTTAAGTCCGAGCGTTCAGAGGGGCAGAGCCCCTATGAAAAGGAGCGAAGCGACGCTGGGGGCGACTCCCGTCGCCCGCTTAGAGTAGCGTGATGATGGTAATGGAGTCGAACCCAGCGTCGCTCACTTTTTATTTTTGGATTTGACACCTGCTGGATAATTTTATATTATGTTTACTTCTTACTTAAAAAGAGATGGCAACAAAAAAGCAAAACATTTTTAGAAAGATAGGCAATTTTCTTACGGAAGTTCGCGCTGAACTTAGCAAGGCATCGTGGGCAACTCCAAAAGAGGTTGGCGGAGCTACGGTTGTTATAATAATTCTTGTGCTTATAGCCTCAGCATTTATTGCTCTGGTTGACTTTCTTTTATCCAGTGGACTTGCTCTGGTCATGAGGTAAATAAATGGTTGACACGCAGGAACAAAAAAAGCAATGGTACGTTGTGCATACTCTGACCCAGCGGGAAGAACATGTTAAAGTGGGTCTGGAGCGGCTGGTCAATTCATCGGAAGATCTTAAAAAGAAATTTGGCACTATACTTATACCAAAAGAGACCGTAATAGATACGCGAACCCGAAAGCCAAGACAACGCTCTTTTTTCCCGGGATACGTTCTTGTAGAGATGCTCCTGGATGGCGATACGTACTGGGCTGTCCGTAATACCCAGGGGGTTACTGGTTTTTTGGGTGGAGTTCGCCCATCTCCAATTTCACAAGAGGAAGCAGAACATTTAGTAGTCCTGACCGAGGATGGGCGTAAGGCAAAACCCAGGCCGTCTGTCACTTTTGCCAGGGGGGATGCGATAAGAATAATTGACGGCCCGTTTATGAATTTTATGGGAACTGTGGAAGAAATCAATGAACAGAAATCGTGCCTTAAGGCAATAGTGGTTGTCTTCGGACGCGGCACTCCAGTTGAGCTTGATTTTTTACAGGTAGAAAAGGTGTAGAGATATGGCCAAGAAAGAGATTAAGGCGGTCGTGAAATTGCAAATTCCTGCTGGTAGTGCTGCACCAACTCCTCCAGTCGGTCCAGCTCTTGGGCAGCATGGCGTAAACATCATGGAGTTCTGCAAGCAATTTAATGAAAAGACGAAAAACGAGGAACCGGGGATGATAATTCCAGCGGTTGTTACGATATATAAGGATAGGTCATTTGCATTTATTACAAGGATTCCGCCAGTTTCGGTATTATTGAAAAAGGCGGCTGGAATCGCGAAAGCATCAGGTACACCAAACAGAGAACCTGCTGGAACAGTAACTGAGGCGCAGGTAGAAGAGATTGCAAAGACCAAATTACAGGACCTAAATACGGATGATGTAGCAGAGGCAGTGAAAATCGTTCGCGGAACAGCGCGAAGCATGGGCGTCCAGGTGGTAAAACAGTGAAAAGAGGAAAAAGGTACAAAAAAATTTCAGAACTCGTAGATAAAAACCGTACCTATGGTCTATTAGAAGCTATAGACATCGTTAAGAAAACGGCTAGCGCTAAATTTGATGAAAGTATTGATATAGTATTTGTTTTGGATATAGACCTAAAGAAAGCAGGGCAGTCAATAAGAGGAACCTGTATCCTTCCGCATGGAACTGGTAAAACAAAGAAAGTTGCCGTTATAGCAAATCCAGAAAAACAGTCAGAAGCGAAAGAGGCGGGTGCAGATATTGTTGGCGGACAGGAAACAGTCGAACAGATTGTAAAAGGTGACGTTTCATTTGACGTTCTGCTCGCTACCCCTGATATGATGCCTACCTTGGCAAAGCTTGGGAAAATATTGGGTCCCAGAGGGCTAATGCCTTCGCCAAAGACAGGTACCGTTACTATGGATATAGCCAAGGCAGTAAAAGAAGCAAAGACGGGCAAAGTTGAGCTCATGGTTGATAAGTTAGGAAATATTCAGATTAGCGTTGGGCGAGCTTCTTTTATCAGGGAAGCACTTGAAGAGAATGTCAGGACAGTCGTGGATGCTGTCAATCGGATCAAACCCTTAGGAGTTAAGGGTAATTTCATCAAAAAAGCAAGTATTGCATCTACGATGGGACCAGGTGTCTGGGTTGCTTTTTAGCGACTACAAAATTTGGGAATAATAATGCCTAGGTTAACAAAAACAGAAAAAGAAGAGTTTGTAACAAATTTGAGGGGTTACTTAGCAGACAGGGATTTTTTACTTGCTGACTGCTGTGGTCTATCCGTTGCTGATTTGACGAGTTTAAGGAAACAATTAAACAAAGTCCAGGCACGGCTGCAGGTAGTGAAGAATCGTCTGTTGCTGAAAGCAATGAATGAACAGGAGCAAAGTTCCTTTGGGCAATATCTTGTCGGTCCAACTGCCCTTGTCATTGGTGATACAGACCTTTCTGACTACTTGCGTGTGTTGCATAAGTTTGCAAAAAACCATGATGACTTACCCACGCTTAAGTCAGCTTTCTATAAAGGCACAGCGCTTGATAGCAAATCAGTCAAGGAAATGGCAAATCTACCATCCAGAGAAGTCCTGCTCGGGAGAGTTGTTTGCGCACTTAACAGTCCGATGAGCGGGTTAGTATATTGTTTATCTGGTGTTACCAAAAAGCTTCTTATTGTTCTTAATAGAATTTCTCAAAACAAAGAATCGCAATCTAATGAAGGGGGAAACAATGAATAAAGAAGAATTAGTCAGTGCTATCGAAGGTATGTCTGTCCTGGAATTAAATGAACTGGTAAAAACTCTTGAGGAGAAATTTGGTGTTTCTGCTGCTATGCCAGCCATGACTGGCGTTGTTCAGAGCGCAGGTCAAGGGCCGACTCAGGCCGAAGAAGAGAAAAGCGAGTATACAGTAGTTCTTTCCTCAGTAGGTGACAAGAAAATTCAGGTCATCAAGACAGTTCGTGAACTTACATCTTTGGGTCTGAAAGAAGCAAAAGATCTTGTTGACGGAGCACCAAAACCTATCAAAGAAGGCATTGGAAAGGCACAAGCAGAGGAAATGAAGAAGAAGCTTGAAGAAGCTGGAGCAAAGGTAGAAATAAAATAATACCCTATAGTGTCTGACAGCGTCTGAACTAGTGTCTGAAGTGCCTCATGCCAGTAAGGACCATTGCAATCCCTGCTTGGTCACAGGCATAAATTGACTGGTCATCCCGGATTGACCCGCCTGGTTGGATTATAGCAGTCACACCGATTTTATGTGCTTCCCGCACGGAATCAGGGAAAGGAAAGAAAGCGTCAGAAGCCATTACCAATGGCATTATTTTTTTTCCTTTAAAGAAATGTTGCAATTTATATTTAGCTATTCGTAGTGCATCAATGCGCGACATTTGACCTGTACCAACCCCTAATACTTGGTTTGTAGTAGCCAGCACTATGGCATTTGATTTGCAGTGTTTTACTACACGCCAGGCAAAATCAAGTGCAGCGAGCTCCTTGTTAGTTGGTTTTCTCCTGGTTACTGTTTTCTGATATAATGACAAACGATAATCAGGATGTTGGCATAATATTCCATCAAGCGCACTGCGATATTCAAGTTGATTCGTAAATTTGCCCTTCATTACGAGTATACGGAGGTTTTTCTTTCGCTGAAGTACCTCAAGCGCTTCATTAGCAAAACCAGGAGCAACAATTACTTCAACAAATAGTTTTGATATCTCCTTCGCTGTTCTCGAATCGACTTTTCGATTAAACCCCACTATGCTGCCGAATGCACTAACAGGGTCTCCTTCCAGCGCTTTGCGCCATGCAAGGATATTGGTTTTTCCACTAGCAAGTCCACAAGGGTTGGTATGCTTTACTATTACACATGTTTGTTCTTTAAAGTCCGCAAGTACTCTCAATACGCTGTCCACGTCAAGAATGTTGTTGTATGATAGTTGCTTGCCGTGGAATTGTGTTAATCCAGTTTTGTTTTTAGCATTTGCTGGTATTCTATACAAAGCTGCTGACTGATGAGGGTTTTCTCCGTAGCTGAGGTCCTGGGATTTTTCTAGTACAAATTGTATGTTTTGGGGGAACTCCTTGTCGCCTGCTTTGTTTGCGAAATAATTCGCAATCAGCGAATCATATTTTGCTGTCCGCTGGAAGACCTTTAGAGCAAATTCACGATTGAATTCCTTCGTAGTGCTTCTGCCATGCTTTTTCAATTCCAAAATAACCCGGCGATAATCATCTGTATCAGAAACAGCAAGAACGTATGGCCAGTTCTTTGCAGCTGCACGGAGTAGAGTTGGTCCTCCGATATCTATGTTTTCGCAGATTTCTGAGTCAGTTGCGCCTGTTCGTGACACCACGGAACTAAATGGATAAAGGTTCACAACCACCATGTCAATAGGAAGAATCTCTGTGCCTCTTATGTCTTTCATATCTCTGGCATTACTGCGTCTGGCAAGGATACCTGCGTGGATTTTCGGATGTAATGTTTTCACTCTGCTACCGACCAGAGGGGACATTCCGGTATATTGACTTACGCTCTTACAGGGCACCCCATTATTTTTTAGGAATTTTGCAGTGCCGTCTGAAGCAATGAGCGCAACTCCGAACTCCTTAAGTTTTTTCGCAAAATCAACCAGTCCTGTCCGGTCCGAAACACTTAGAAGAGCTGTTTTTATTTCCGGCACTATTGCCTCCTTAAAACACGGCGTCCGATGATTTCCAGTTTTCCTTCACAGTAAAGACGGACTGCTTCAGGATAGATTTTATGTTCCTGTTCCAGTACACGCTTTGCAAGTGTCTCCGGAGTATCGTCATCCTGCACGGGAACCGGTGCCTGGATAATTATAGGGCCATGGTCGCATTCCTCATCGACAAAGTGGACGGTGCAGCCCGTGATTTTGGTACCGTAATCAAGAACTGCCTGATGTACTTTCGGTCCGTAAAGTCCCTTTCCGCCAAAAGATGGCAAGAGTGCAGGATGAATATTCATGATTTTATTCGGGTACTGGCTTACAAATTCAGGGCTCAATATTCTCATGAAACCGGCAAGAAGTATCAGGTCGACACTAGCTTTGTTTGTTTCGTTTGCTATTGCGTTTTCGAAATCCTTCTTTGAAGCAAACGCATTGCGTTCGACAACAGCGGTAGGAATACCGTGTTTCCATGCACGGTTAAGTGCGCCTGCTTCCTTGCGATCAACCAGGCAGAGTGCAATTCTGGCATTTTTTATGTATCCCGATTCTATAGCATCAATTATTGCCTGAAAATTCGTTCCATGCCCGGAAGCAAATACAGCGATATTCGTCACTCCAGTGTCACCCTTCGTTTTCCATAGATAACTTCGCCTATAGGTACTGCTCCAGGAAATTGTTTTTCGTATTTTCTGGATACTATAAGAACCATTCCGATGCCCATATTGAAAGTTCTGTACATTTCCATTTTTGAGATAGCGGCACGATTCTGAATTAGCTTGAAAATTGGCGGCTGTTTCCACCTGTCCGTTTTTATTATTACTCTACAGTTTTCAGGCAATATGCGTGGGATGTTTTCAATGAATCCACCGCCAGTAATATGTGCTATTCCATGGATATGTTTACCAGCAGAAGACGACAGATAATCGAGAATTGGACGCACGTATAAATGCGTTGGTTTTAGAAGTGGTGCCCGGTATTTCTCTATATCTTCTTTACTGAGTACCTTACGAACCAGAGAGAAACCATTCGAATGTGGTCCTGAGGAGGGTAGTCCAAGGACAACGTCCCCTTCTTTGATGCGTTTTCCCGTAATCATACGGCTGCGTTCCACAAGCCCTACAGCAAATCCTGCAAGGTCGTACTCATCTGGTTTGTAGAAACCAGGCATCTGTGCGGTTTCTCCTCCAAGCAGAGTGAGGCCTGTTTCCTTGCAGCCGGCAGAGATTCCATCGATGACTTTTTGGAGTGTTTTCTCCTTCAGCTTTTCACATGCGATATAATCCAGAAAGAAAAGAGGTTTAGCTCCGCAGGTAATGATGTCGTTTGCATTCATTGCAACAAGGTCAATTCCCGCGGTCTCATGCATATCGTATTTCTGCAAAAGTTTGAGTTTTGTACCAACACCATCGCAACCGGCTACAAGCAGATATTTCTTGTTGTTTTTTGTCTGGAGTGGAAAAGTACCGCTAAATGAACCAATACCAGGGAAGCGCTTCCTTAAGTTCGCGACCCACTTGGATGCTGCATCTATATTCACGCCGGCTTTGCGGTAGGTTATTTCTTCCTTACTCATCGCTCTCTTGAACCAGGTTTTACCAGAGGTAATCCTTTCTTACACATCGGGCAGGTTGAGGTACCGGGCTCGTAGTTTTCAACCTGAATGTGAATAGCTGCAAACAATGGCAACCCGCTACGAGGGTGCCAGTCACGTGACCTATCGACGATACAGGCAACGCCAGCTGGATTACCGTGTTCCTGGCGGATAAGGTTGAGAATTTCCTGAGTGGTGCCACCGGTAGTTATGACGTCTTCTACCACAATGACTGATTCTTCGGCTCTTACCCGGAAGCCACGTCTCAAAGTCATCTTCCCCTCCGGCGACCTTTCAGCGAAAATTGCCCTTGCGCCAAGCGCGCGTGCAACTTCATACCCTATGACTATACCTCCGATTGCAGGAGAAATGACGAGAGCCGGCTTTTTTATCAGCTTCTTGCTGCAAATGCCGTTTGCAAGTATCTTTGCAATCTTCCGGGCCACTTTTGGATACTGGAGTACCTGAGTGCATTGCACATAAGTATCACTGTGAAGCCCGCTTGACAGCTCGAAATGCCCGGCTTGCATTGCACCATATTCTTTCAAAAGTGCAAGAACTTTTCCAGAATTCATGCTACTTACGAAGTTGGCCACGGATGTTTTCTACCTCCTGTTTTGGGTCTGATGCCTCTATTATCGGCCGGCCGACCACTATGTAAGTCGCGCCTGCATCAGATGCCTCTTTCGGCGTTAGCGTCCGCACCTGGTCATCATGAGTAACGGCAGCGCTCGCTAACCTTATTCCTGGCGTTACAATGTCCTGTGCCGGCCCTATGCATTTCCTTACGAGCGAAATCTCTCTTGGGGAACATACAATACCGTCAAGTCCGCATTTGATTCCAAGAGAAGCAAGCAGCTCGACCCGGCTTTCAATCGAGTTAGTTATCCCGGTTTCATTTAGTAGATTTTGAGAAATACTCGTGAGTATGGTTACGCCCCATAATTTTGGCCGTTGTTTTACTTCTTGTGCGGCAATGAGCATTTCTGAGCCGCCAGAAATATGGAGCGATACCGCATAGGCGCCCATGGATGCGGCTGATTCTACCGTGCTTGCGACAACACTCGGTATATCCATAAATTTAAGGTCCAGAAAAACGCGGTGTCCTTTTTTTGCTATTTCTTCGACAATCGATGGGCCATATTTGGTAAATAAGCGCATCCCAATTTTATAATATTTGGTCGTTCCGCTTAATTCATTGACTAGCGAACGCGCTTTTTCGATATCGTCAACGTCCAATGCTACTATCAGTTCTGTATGCATGATATCTTAATCTTAGCAATTTGTTTTAAGACCATCTATTATTTTGAACGGAATAAACGGGTCAATAAGTATTCCGGTGCCAATTGCAATTGCACGTGCACCTGAGTCAAAATAATCGAGCGCATCGCGAACAGACATTATACCACCGATTCCGATTATTGGAACATCCGGCAGTGCATTATGCACCTGTCGCACGAGACGTAATGTCAGAGGTTTTATTGCAGGACCTGATAATCCTGCATATCCGCGACTAAAGACAGGTTTACCATCATTTCGGAGGACGTACGAAAGATATGCATTCGCAATTGCAAGTACGTCAGCTCCTGCCCTGACTGCAGCTTTCGCGATAGGCACAATGTCGGTAACATCAGGAGCCAATTTTACGATAATTGGTAATTTCGTTTTTTTTCTTGTCGCACGTAATATTTTTACTGTTTCCCGTGCATCCTGTGCAATCAGATGTGAACTGCCAACGTTAGGACAGGATAGATTCAATTCCACCGCCTGAATGCCCGCAGAATCCAACGTCTCTGCAAGTAGCGCAAATTCATCAGGCGATGTCCCTCCTATGCTCACAATCGCCGGTGGTTTGAATTTCAATAAGAGAGGCAACTTGTCAGACAGAAATTTTTCTATCCCGACGTTCTCAAGACCGACAGAGTTGACTATAGCAGAGTCACATTCCCATATCCGCGGTGGCGGATTTCCACGCTTTGGCTTGACGGTAATT
Organism: uncultured bacterium; assembly: GCA_964622465.1. Classification (GTDB taxonomy): domain Bacteria; phylum CG03; class CAZUQH01; order CAZUQH01; family CAZUQH01; genus CAZUQH01. The sequence continues at coordinate 8,349 of CAZUQH010000004.1, forward strand.
GTTTTGGTAACAATCGCTCCAAGTTTATTTATGTCGGCAATCTGTGCGTACTCTTCGCCATAACCGGCGACTCCAGATGCAGGCATAACAGGATTAAGCAGTTCTATCCCGCCAATATTAACATGATGCTGTTTCAGGTTTCTGCCCATCTAATCTCATCACCCCGAAAAATTGGACCTTCTGTGCATATACGTGCATATCTATTACCGGTAACAGGTATAGCGCAGGTCTGACAAGCTCCATAACCACAACCCATCCTTTCTTCCCACGACATGAAAGAGGGTATTCCAGATGAGTGAGTTATCTTGAAAGTTGACTTAAGCATCTCGCGCGGGCCGCATGCGTACACAATAGCATTTTCCCTTGAGGGTACCAAGGGTCGGGGACGAGACCGGGCACCTGATATGCCGGCATGTTTCAAGTCCCTCGCCAGCAAGTCAGTTACCTTGCCATGGAAACCGTGCGTGCCGTCGTCTGTGCTATAATGCACCGTTATGCCGCGCGTACCAAGTTCGTCCGGAGAAAGCAAATACCGTTTACTTTGTGCTCCATAGTAGAGTGTAACCCGTCGCTTGTCAGACAGGGGTTTCCCGAGCGTCTGTGCCAGCCACGCAAGAGATGCAACCCCGGACCCGCCAGCGACAAGAATGTGATGAGTACGGTTTATCCCTCCATCAAGCGGCCAGCCATTCCCAAGCGGACCTATCATTTGTAATTTCTCACCTGGCTTGCGTTGGGTAAGTTCTATCGTACCTTTGCCAATCACCTGATAGATAATGTCGAGGAATATGCACTGACTGCGCTTAGTTCTTGCAGGTTGATATATTCCCGCGATTGTAAATGGACGCTTGAGTAAAACAGGGGGGGCAGATTCAAACGGTATACAACTGAGGTTTATGAACTGGCCGGGTTTTGCCTGTCTGGCTATTTGTCGCGCTTCTATACGCAGTCGCCAGTAATTTTCTTTGATTGGCCTGTTTGAAACGATGTTTGCTTCTATAACCAATGGTTGATAATCTTTTTTAGCGGCAGGATGATTCACAACAATACCTGTTTTCCTGATACAAAGACCGTTTCAGCAAAACCAGTAAGTTTCTTTCCTATGAATGGCGAGTTCTTGCTTTTTGAAACAAACCACTCCTTGTTTATAACAAGTTCCATGCGCGGGTCTATGATAGTGATGTCTGCGATAGCACCTGGCGACAGTGTCCCTCTTTTTAATCCAAATATTCTTCTAGGTCCAGAACTCATCAGTTCTATGGCACGTTTCAAATCAATCAGTTTTTTCTCCACCAGATAAGTAAAAACTACTGGCACAGTTGTTTCCAGGCCAATTATTCCTGCAGGCGCAGTATTAAATTCTGTTTGTTTCTCTTCTTCGGTATGTGGAGCGTGGTCACTCGCAATAGCGTCAATAGTACCGTCTTTGAGTCCGCGAATTATTGCACGGACATCAACGCTGCTTCTGAGAGGCGGGTTAACCTTCGCCATAGTATTATAATTACTAACGCTTTCTTCTGTGAGCGAAAAGTAATGAGGTGCCGTCTCACAGGTGACACTGAGTTTCCTGCGTTTTGCTTCTCGTATAAGCACGACAGAACCTGCACATGAAACATGCGCTACGTGTAAATGACCGCCTGTTAGTTCAGCAAGAGCGATATCTCGTGCAACCATCGTTGTTTCTGCCTGCGCAGGAATCCCTTTCAAGCCCATAACAGTGGAAAGATAGCTCTCATTCATTATCCCGTTCTCGGATAGGTACAAATCCTCAGAATGAGATACAACCGGAATATCAGCCATCCGCACGTATTCGAGCGCATGGCGCATTGTTTGTGAATTCATAACAGGCGAGCCGTCGTCAGTTATGCCCACAATGCCGGCACGATGCATTTTTCCAATTTCTGCGAGTTCATTACCATTGCGACCCTTAGTAATACATCCAAAAGGAAAGACATTGACAACGCCCTCGGTGCGCGCAGTTGCGAGCAGGAATTTTATGCCAGCAACTGAGTCCACAGGCGGTTCGGTATTTGGCATAGCGCAGATGCTTGTAAAGCCGCCATGCGCAGCAGCGCGGGTCCCGGTGCGGATCGTTTCTTCGTCCTCGCGCCCTGGCTCCCTCAGATGAACGTGGATATCTATTAGGCCAGGAACGACCAGTTTGCCGGATGCATCAATGATTCTGGTGTTGTTGCGTGCTTTTTTAGGAGCACTTACCTTTGGTGCAAGACGGCTAATCCTGCCGTTTTCAATTACTATGTCCAGTTTTCCGTCAATTCCATTTGCAGGGTCTATTACGTGCCCGTTCCTGATAATTGTTAACATTCATTCCTCCGGGGTCAAAAGAACATGTTTTTTGTAGTCTGAAAACTTGCTTTCAATTGCGCAGGCTAAAGCCTACGGCTACCCATCAGATAATAGATGGTATCGGTGATTGGCTGCCAGCAAGCAGATAGAAAACCGCCATCCTGATTGCGATGCCATTCGTAACTTGTTCTGTAATAACTGCACGTGGACTATCGGCTACAGAGGTAGAAATTTCTACTCCACGGTTCATTGGTCCCGGATGCATTATTAAGAGCTCCTTTTTTGCATTTGCCAACCGCATTGTGTTAACCCCGAATATTTCATTATACTCTCTCAATGAAGGGAATAGATTATCTGCCTGCCGCTCACTTTGGATTCTTAAGATATTAATGACGTCAAGTTTATCTATTATATCCTCAAGGCACCAGTGTATGTAAACTCCCATTTTTTCTATACCACATGGCATCAAAGTCACGGGACCTATCAGGTGTACTTCAGCACCCATTTTCTTCAATCCCCAGATATCTGACCTTGCAACTCTGCTATGCATAATATCTCCGATAATTCCAACTTTCAAGTCCTTGATGCGCCCTTTCTTCTCGCGAATAGTGAACAAATCAAGAAGTCCCTGTGTCGGATGTTCATGCAAACCGTCTCCTGCGTTTATAACAGACCCGGAAATTGTCTTTGCAAGAAGATGGGGGGCTCCTGACATAGCATGTCTTATCACCACGAAGTCCGCCTTCATTGCCTCTATCGTTTTACCGGTGTCAATCAAACTTTCGCCTTTCACGACACTGGACATATTTACGGAAATGTTCAGAGTGTCGGCGCTGAGGCGTTTTGCGGCAAGTTCAAAAGAATTTCTGGTTCTGGTGGATGGCTCGTAGAATAGAAGGACAACTGTTTTGCCGCGCAGCGTCGGCACTTTCTTTACTGAGCGGGTAAACAGTTCTTTGAACGGCTTTGCGGTGTCCAGTATAAGCTGGATTTCCTTTGCGGTGAGATTTTCCAGCCCCAATAAATCTTTTTGCTTCAGGCGCATGTTACCCTCCAGGAGAGAGTTAACAACCGTCACTTCCTTGCGACAATCACCTCATCGTGGCCATCAATTTCTTCGACAAACACCCGGACCTTATCGCCAGGTTTCGTGGGTATTGTTTTACCAACGAAATCCGGTTGAATCGGCAATTCGCGTTGACCACGGTCAATCAATGCAGCCAATTTGATTGAACATGGTCTGCCAAAGTCCATTAATTCGTCTATTCCAGCGCGTATTGTGCGTCCAGTATATATAACGTCATCTACAAGCACAATCTTCTTGTCGGTAACGTCAAATGGAATGTCCGTTTCCTTTATCAGCGGCTGGCGTTCAATCGAAGATATGTCATCGCGATACAGGGTTATGTCCAGAACTCCTACAGGTGGTTCTATACCGGTGTGCTCCCCGATATATTTTGCTATACGGTGCGCAAGGTGCACTCCGCGCGTTTGAGTGCCGATAATTACAACGTCATCCATCTTTTTTAAATCACGTATTATAGCATCTGCGACTCGTGCCAGAGCTTTCGCGAGCTGCCGTGCGTCCATTACCGAAGTCCGCTTCCCATTTTTCATTTTGCTTCCATATATTTCTCGTAGCCAAGTTTTTTCAGTCGTGTTGACTTTTTTTGCACGCAGGATTCCTGTACTTTTCTCCAATTCATAAGCCGTTTTGCTATCTCTTTGTTACTAAGAGCAAGAATCTCGCTAGCGAGCAATGCAGCGTTTTTTGCACCAGGTTTACCTATAGCCATCGTTGCGACAGGAACACCTGCAGGCATCTGTACTATAGAATACAGAGAATCCTGGCCACTGAGAGATTTGGTTTCCATTGGTACACCGATTACAGGTAGTATTGTCTCGCTTGCGATAGCACCAGGAAGATGTGCTGCAAGGCCAGCTCCTGCGATAACTAATTTCACGCCTTTGTCGTTCAGTTCCCGAATGTAACGCCTGGTCAGAGAGGGTGAGCGGTGTGCAGAAGTTATTGTCACTTCAAAAGGAATGCGAAGTTCTCTCAAGATGTTTGCTGCTTCGCACATTGTATTCAAATCAGAATCGCTGCCCATGACAATCGAAACCAGGACGTGCCTGTCTCTTTTTCGTTTATCTTTCACGTTTTAGTGCCTTGCTCGCAATGTCAGTCCTATAGAAAGCGCCATCAAAGTGGATTTTACCAACCGCCTGGTATACTTTTGAAATCGCACCGGCAAGCGTGCTGTCCAGTGCCGTTACGTCAAGCACTCTGCCTCCGGAAGTGGCGACGTTGCGCTCGGCATTATACTTTGTACCCGCATGAAATGCAACCACACCTTTTTCTTTCGCGACTTCTTCCAGGCCGGTTATCGCTTTCCCTTTTTCGTAATGTCCCGGATAACCCGAGGATGCAATAACCACTGTGACTGCTTTAGCCCCCTGCCAGTCGAGTCCCATGCCGGACAGACGGCCTTCTGTAGTCCGCACTATTATATCCAAAAAATCCGTGGTAAGCAAGGGTAATACGGCCTGTGTTTCCGGGTCGCCAAAGCGCACGTTGAATTCAAGCACTTTCGGTCCTTCCGAAGTTAGCATCAAACCGAAATAGATTATACCTTTATAGTCCAGCCCTTCTTTCTCAATCCCATCCAGAAAGCGTCTCGAAACCTCTCTGTCTATAAGGTCTAAATCAATATAAGGGTAGGGTGCGTAAGCGCCCATTCCACCGGTATTAGGCCCGCGGTCACCGTCAAATGCGCGTTTATGGTCCTGGCTTGGCAACAGCGGCAAAAGCGTTTTGCCGTCAACAAAAGCCATTAACGAACATTCTTCTCCTTCAAGCTTTTCTTCGATTACGACTTTTTCACCGGCGCTACCAAATGCCTTTTCGACCATTATCTTTTCAACCGCATCGTGCGCCTCATCCTGACTGGAACAGACAAGTGCGCCTTTTCCTGCCGCAAGCCCATCTGCTTTTACGACAATCCCCTGCATGTCTTTCCCAAAGCAGCTGTCTATATATTTGTGTGCCTGAGCAACTGAATCAAATACCTCAAACCTTGCAGTAGGAATTCCATAGCGAGACATGAACTCTTTTGCGAATATCTTGCTTCCTTCAAGACGCGCAGAAGCGCTTGAAGGTCCAAAAATTTTGAGCCCGTTAGCGTGAAATTTATCAACAATCCCGGATACAAGAGGTGCTTCTGGCCCGACAATAGTCAGCGCTACTTTATTATCTTTTGCAATCTTGACTAGCTCTTCGTTGTTATTAATGTCTGCACTGATACAAGTTGCATGTGCTTCAATTCCGGCATTACCTGGAACAGCAATTATACCTGAAACGTCGCTCGAGCCTGAAAGTTTCCATACCAGGCAGTGTTCCCTCCCTCCTGAGCCAATTACCATCACTTTCATCTTGGTTTCCTTCTAAAGTAGCGCTTTCAGAAACTCAAGGCCGGCGCCATGCTCGTTGTCCCGGTCGCTATGGGGCTTGTCCATCAGTGTCCAGCGTGGATGGTTATATTTCCACACGAATCGTTCAGGATGCGGCATCATCCCGATGACGTTCCCATCTTTATTGCATATACCTGCAACGTCTCCAATTGAGCCATTTGGGTTTATAGGATAGGGCGCATGCCCGCCATTCTGGTCACAGTATCTAAAAAGTATTTGATGATTTCTTTCGAGACGTTCAAGGACGCTGGCATTGCGGACGACAAACTTACCCTCAGCATGCGCAACAGGCAGTTGGATTATACGTGGTACGTTTCTGGTAAATGCGACGCAATCACGCTGTAGGTTCAAATATATCCACCTGCATTCAAACCTGGCTGAATCGTTCCATGTAAGTGTGACTTGCTGATGAGTGCCTGTTTCATTCCAGCCAGGCAGAAAACCTGACTTTACGAGTACCTGAAACCCGTTACAAATCCCGATTACTTTTCTTCCGGAAGAAATAAATTCCTTAAGCTGGTCATGTAGTTGGAAACGGAAGATGTTTGCGAGAATCTTGCCTGCACTCACGTCATCGCCGTAAGAAAAACCACCAGGGATTGCAAGTACGTCATAGTCATTAAGTTTGACATTGCCACACAAGAGTAAATTCACATGGACCAGGTTAACATCTCGTGCGCCTGTCATGCGAAATGCATTTGCCGTTTCCATATCGTTGTTTATTCCAGGCGCACGCAAGACAAGCACTTTTCTCTTTACCATTTGATTGTCTCTTTCCACGCCTTGCAAAGCCGTTCAACTTTAATAGCTTCTGTGCTGCTAGCGCTCCTAATTTTAAGTTCTTTATTTTTCTTCACTTTGCCGAGAAGGATAAGAGGAAGCACGCTAAAATGTTTTTCAAACTTGTATTGCACAGAAGGTTTCACTTCAATTATGAATCGCCCGCCACTTTCGGAAAATAGCCACTCGCGGGACGTGGAAGGTTCAAGCAGGATATCAGCACCGATTCTACCGCCTATGCACATTTCTGCAAGAGCAACAGCGATACCTCCTTCTGAACAATCGTGACATGAAAAAACCACTCCTTCTTTTATCGCGCGGTGTATTGCATACATTATTCTGCGCGACAAGTGCGGGTTTACGGTCGGCACAGTGATGTCATTGTGAGGCGCGAACGTTTCTCCCAATCTGTTTACAATCAGTTCATACTTTGAGCCCGCTAATTCATTTGACCTCGTTTTGCCTATAAGATATATCAGGTCTCCGTCTCGCTTGAAGAACGTGCTTGTTGTCTGGCGGATATCAGTGAGAGGCGCTATAGCAGAAACAAGAAGCGTTCCAGGAATTGAAATGGTCCTGGCGGATTTCAATCTGTATTCATTGTACAAGCTGTCTTTGCCAGAAATAAAAGGGACGCGATATGCGAGCGCAGCGTCATGGCATCCTTTTGCTGCTCGCACGAGCTCGCCAAGCAGTTTTGGGTTGTCCGGGTTTCCCCAGCAGAAATTGTCAAGTAGTGCAGCGCGTGCTATGTCTGCTCCAGCGCAGGTCAGGTTGCGTAGTGCCTCGTCAATGCTAAGGACAGCCATCCAGTAGGGGTCATGTGATGTATAATAAGGGCAAATACCGCATGCAACAGCAATCCCGCGATACGAATCAGGACGAGGTCTTATAACTGCTGCATCGCCAGGGCCATCGTTTTCAACCCCTGCAAGCGGTTTCAGGATACTTGTACCCTGAACTTCATGGTCGTATTGACGAATGACTGCTTCCTTGCTTGATATGTCTGGTGACGCGAGAAGAGAAAGGATGATATGCCTGAGTTTTTCACCTTGTGAACTTATATAATGCTGGCTGGCGAATGGTGTTCTCGCGGCAGGGCGGCTGATTGAGGATGGTCCACTGGTGGCCTTCCGGTGCCATACGGCGCGTTTGGTGGGTCGCGGCACTCCATCGTGAAGAAAACGCATGCTCAGTTTACAGACAACCTTGTTTTTCCAGGCAACAACCAGCCGTCCGCTGTTTGTGAACTGTCCAAGTACTGCAACTGGAACATCCTCAATTTTCGCGAGTTCAACAAGTGCCTTCATCCTGTCAGCAGGCACCGCCATAACCATACGCTCCTGCGATTCGCTCAGCCATATCTCCCACGGTGAGAGCCCGGCATATTTCAAAGGTGCATTTTTAAGTTCCACGCGTGCGCCGCACCCGCGTCCAAGTTCTCCTATCGCTGACGAAAAACCGCCAGCGCCGCAGTCGGTTATGGCGTCAAACAATCCTTTATCGCGCGCCTGAAGTACAAAATCTGCCATCCGCTTCTCCATAATCGGGTTCCCAATTTGAACTACGGATGACTTCAGCAGGCAATGCAACTCTTGAGACGAAAATGTTGCACCATGTATACCATCGCGACCAGTCGCCCCGCCGCATACGACAATCAAATCGCCAGCACGCACCTTTTTTGCTACGCACTTTCTTGGAATTATGCCAACAGTCCCACAAAAAACGAGAGGGTTCCCTGTGTATCTTTTATCAAACAGTATCGCGCCATTTGCAGTCGGGATACCCATTCTGTTTCCATAATCACGGACGCCCGACACAACGCCCTTGAAAATCCTTCGCGGATATAAAATTCCACGCGGCATATCTTCTATAGAAGCATTCAGTTCACCAAAACAGAATACATCTGTGTTCATTATTGGTCGCGCAGCTTTGCCAACTCCGAGGATGTCACGTATAACCCCTCCAATACCTGTTGCAGCTCCACCGTATGGCTCAAGTGCAGATGGATGGTTATGCGTTTCAACCTTGAAACAAATCCCGTACTCCGAATCAAATCCAATCACCCCTGCATTATCCTTAAATACTGACAGGCATTCAGTTTTTGTTTTATTGCCGTTAGTTTTACTTGTTAATTCTTTTGTTACAGCAAACACGGTTTTGCCAAGAAGGTTATCTATTCTTTCCTCACCACCAGGTCCTTCGTACTCTATAATACCTGTCAGAGTTTTATGTTTGCAGTGCTCTGACCACGTCTGCGCAATTGTTTCCAATTCCATATCTGTCGGTTCTCTGCCTGCTTTGTGAAAATAGGACCGAATTGTACGCATCTCATTTACTGTAAGTGATAGTAGCCGCCGGTCACTCAGTTCTTTTAGTTTTTTCTCGTCCATGCCAGAAATTCGGATTTGCTTAAGTCTCACGCTTTGTAATGCCTTCCTCGTGGCGTACCTTTCTTTATCACGCTTGAACCCGAGAATTGTTTTTCAAGTGAAAAGGTTCTGCGCGAAGCGCAGGTTCTTATATACCACTGTTCAACAAGCGGATTCGCAAGTAACCGCTTCACAATCCCTTCAACGTCCTTCCTGGATATTTCCCCACATAAGAAATATTCATGTCCGCTCTTAACTTCTTCTAGACCGCGAACCCCTATAACTTCTGCGGCTTCTCTTATTGTATCTGCAGTAGTATCCATAACACCAGGAAGATAACTTATTACAACTGACCATGCACAGTTTGGAGAGCAACCAACAGGACCACCTGGTGTCACACCGGTATAAACCTCGTATTCCTCGATTACCGGGTCATAAAGAATTTCACTTGCAATGCGGTCTGCGGCTTCTCTTGCAGTTTTAGTTTCGTCTCGCTCCCTTTTGAACTTAAGATAATATACGTTTGCAGTGTACATTTTGCGAACACTGGTAATACCAATATCATGGATATTTCCGATTATGTGAGTTCCGCGTTGGTCAGGCAGGTTTTTCTTCAGGGTCACGCGAACCGCGTACGTGTGATTGCTGGTTCCATTAGCGTGTGAGGCGGTCATAAATCTCCTGATATCTAGCGCTGGTTTGCTCAACAATGTGTACGGGCAGTTCAGGAGGAGGCGAGTTTTTGTCCCAACCGGATTGTTCCAGCCAATCGCGCACAAACTGTTTGTCCAGCGATGGCATATGCTTTCCTGGCTCCCAGTTTTTTGCTTCCCAGAATCTGGACGAATCAGGCGTCAGTATCTCGTCAATTAACATTATTTTTCCATTGTGCAACGCAAACTCAAATTTTGTGTCAGCAACGATAATTCCACGGCTATCGGCGTATTCAACCGCGCGTTTGTATAATGCAAGTGTTTTTGTCTTCAATGCACGTCCGACTTCGGCACCCGTGTTTTGTATCATCTGTTCTTCACTGATATTGATGTCATGGTTTCCAGCCTCAGATTTCGTAGCAGGAGTAAATATCGACTCAGGGAATCCGGACGACTCTACAAGCCCGGTTTGCATCTTAACTTTACCGGCCGTCCCATAAACCTGGTATTCTTTCCAGGCAGAACCAGCGAGCCATCCTCTCGCGACGCACTCGATATTTATTCTATATCCTTTTTTTACAAGCATTGTCCGTCCATCAAGTATATCGGCGCACTTCTGCGCTTCTGGGGGAAAATCCTTTATTTTAACAGAAACAAGATGATTTGGAACGATATCTTTCAACTTTTCAAACCAGAATGCTGCCATCTGGGTCAAAATCTGTCCCTTGCCGGGAATAGGCGTCGGCAACACGTAGTCAAATGCAGATATTCTGTCGGTTGCAACAATCAAAAGATGCTCTCCAAGGTCGTAGATGTCCCGTACCTTACCCCTGAAAAATAAATTCAAGCCCTCTAGATTCGTCTCAGTAACTACATTCTCCATATCTCTCCTTCTGGAGTACAACCCAATTACTTGCCCATTCCTACTTTTTGCGCTTTCTGATACAATTTCCCTTCACTCTTTATCTCCGGTGCAATCATAATTTCAACCTGCTGCATCTCACGTATGTTCCTCACGCCGAGATTGCCCATACTTGTTTTTAGCGCGCCAACCAGGTTTTGTGTTCCATCATCAAGCTGTGCAGGCCCGAAGAGAATCTCATCCAGGGTCCCACATGTTCCGACGTACACGCGGGTCCCGCGCGGCAACCACTGATGTGGAGTTGCCATCCCCCAGTGATACCCGTTTCCCGGCGCTTCTTTTGCACGCGCAAAATTACTTCCAAGCATTACAGCATCTGCGCCTGCTGCAAATGCCTTGCAGACGTCACCGCCGGTCGTCATACCACCGTCCGTTATCACATTAACGTATCTGCCTGTCCGCTTGTAATAGAAATCCCTCGCCTGTGCGCAGTCGACCGTTGCGGTAATCTGCGGGACGCCGATTCCGAGCACGCCACGTGTAGTGCATGCTGCACCTGGCCCTATTCCAACAAGGATTCCATCACATCCGGTATCCATCAAGTCGAGTGCGACATCATAGCCAACACAATTCCCGATAATCACCGGAATCTTCATCTGGTTACAGAACTTGCTAAAGTCCAGCATCTTGTATTTTGTACTTTCGTGTTTTGCAGTTACGACAGTTGCCTGGACGACAAATACGTCACATCCGGCTTCCTGCGCCAGCGGGCCAAACTTGTCTGCACGTTGTGGAATTGCAGAAACAGCAGCATGGCCGCTGGTCTTCTTCATTTCCTGAATCCTTTTCACTATCAACTCTTCCTTTATTGGTTCACGGTAGATATCCTGGAAAATTTTCGTTGCCTCATCCGGCTTCGCATTTACGATTCTTTCTACAATTTCCCCGGGATTTTCATACCTTGCATATATCCCTTCAAGGTTAAGTACGGCGAGCCCGCCTCGCTTATTCATCTGGATTGCAAATTTCGTGTCAACGACTCCGTCCATTGCAGAAGCAATAAATGGTATGTCAAATACGGTATCACGCAGCTTCCATTTAATGTCTACTTCATCAGGATTGATGGTAAGCCGTCCGGGTACTAGACTAATCTCGTCAAACCCATAACCTCGTCTCGCATCTCTATCCTTGCCGATAAAAAATGACATCAGTCCCTCCTATGTTTCCTTTTTTAGTACCGCAGTGCAACCTTTTTCGTTTATTACAAAATCACCGAACACCGCTGGTGCCTTCTGTTTGAGCTGTTTCAAACATTCCATGCAAGTACTGCGGATTTCCCACTGTGCACGCGGTGACAGCCGCAACTCAAAGATATGCCGCCACTCACGGAAATTTGCGCTCATCACGATTTCACTGGTGCATGCGTTTGGCAACACAAACCTTGCATCTTCTCTCTTAACCCCCGCATCAAGCAGCGCACGATAGGCATTTCCTATATCTTCCATTGTTTTACGAAATATTTTTACTGCAGGTTGGTCTTTCTCTACGCCTGGCGGGATAACGTACTTGAAATTGTTTTCGTCTACATAACGCTGTGATTGTTGCGAGAATGAAGCGAGCCGGTGGCGGACAAGTTGATGTGTCATAGCGCGCGATACGCCAGAAATTCTGAAAGTCGCGCTTGCGTGTTCAAGTACGGAAGTATGTCCTGCCCTGAGCAACCGCTGAATAAAGGGCCCTGCGGTGTTTCGTCCTTTCCTGTCAAAAGAAAGATAGCACGTTCTTCCTGCTTCTTCTATTACCAATTCGGCTTTCGGTGTTATTGCAATCAGTTCAACTTTCACAGCAATTTTGTCTCATAACTTTGGCAGCGTGATGCCTCGCTGCCCCTGATACTTTCCCTTCTTGCTGGAATAAGTTATACCGCACTGTTCATCGCCGAGGAGAAAGAGTACTTGCGCGATTCCTTCATTCGAATAGATTTTTGCAGGAAGAGGGGTGCTATTCGAGATTTCTATCGTGCAGTGTCCTTCCCACCCCGGTTCAAAAGGAGTCACATTGACAATTATACCACATCGTGCGTACGTGCTTTTGCCAAGGCAGATACAGAGCACGTTCTTTGGAATCCTGAAATACTCCACGGATCTCGCAAGCACGAATGAATTCGGTGGAATCACGCAGAACTCTCCACGTACGTCGACAAACGACCTCGTATCAAATGCCTTTGGGTCAACAACCATATTGTTTATGTTCGTAAAAATCTTAAATTCGTCACTTACTCTCATGTCATATCCGTAAGATGAAACACCGTAGGAAATCTTGCCATCCCTTACCTGTTTTTCTTCAAACGGCTCTATCATCTTATACTCAAGAGCCATCTTCTTTATCCAGTTATCTGATTTTATTCCCATTATTCCTCCATAGATTGAATTTTCTATTCACAACGCGAATATCCACACGCAGGGCACACGAGACAACCTTCCTGAAAGTACAGAGACGTCCCACACTCAGGGCATTGAGCGGCATTGCCAAGAGTAGCACGTTCACCAGGAGTCATCTCGCGCAGTGGAGCATTATTCTTCAAACCCTGTTTTTGTTGTTTGCCCGCTTCCTTCTTTTTCATTTCAAAGTACGCATGTAGCGCTTTGCTTACGGCATCTGCACACGACAATACCACCCCTTCTTTCGTAAATCTTGGAGACGGACATCTGATTCCTTGTAATTGCTGAATTATCACCTGTGGGTCGATTCCGGACCTTAATGCAAGAGAAATGAGCCGGCTTATAGCTTCCGATTGGCTTGCAGCGCACCCGCCAGATTTTCCCATTTGTGTAAATAGTTCAAACGGGCCATTTTCATCTTCATTTATTGTGACGTACAAATTACCGCAACCTGTTGACATTCGTATCGTTTTTCCGCTGATTACAGACGGTCTCGGCCTTGGCCTTTTAAGTACCGTATCCGGCTCTTCTTTTTCCTTTGTTCCGACGGAAATCACGCCTTCCCTCGAGCCATCACGATATACGGTGACACCTTTACAACCAAGCTTCCACGCAAGCATGTAAGTGTGCCGTACGTCGTCCTGCGTTGCATCATGAGGAAAATTTATTGTTTTTGAGATACTATTATGTATGTATTTTTGGAACGCTGCCTGCATCCTGATATGCCACTCTGGCGTAATTTCGTGTGCGGTCACGAACAACCGTTTAACATCATCCGGTACCTCCGCGATTTCCCTTAAATTACCTTTTTCTGCAACTTTTTCCATCAACTCTTCAGAGTAAAAATTGCGTTCTTTTGCGGCTTTTACGAAACGCGGATTAACCTCTATCAATCTGTCTTTATCCATTACCGTCTTAACGTAGGCGACTGCGAATAGCGGTTCGATTCCACTTGAACAGCCGGCAATCATTGAGATTGTTCCTGTTGGAGCAATCGTAGTACAGGTAGCATTGCGTATACGCGGTGCACCCGGTACATTATATATACTCTGACTAAAATTTGGGAAGGCACCTCGTGTTTTTGCTATTTCCTGCGAAGCAAGGATTGATTCATTCTGAATGAATTTCATCAATTCCTGAGCAGTTTCTACTGCTTCTTTTGAATCGTATGGAATTCCCATTTGTATTAACAAATCGGCAAATCCCATTATTCCAAGACCTATCTTTCTGTTTGCTTTCGTCGTCTCCTCGATTTCTTTTATAGGATAACGGTTCATATCAATTACGTTGTCAAGAAAGTGAACCCCAAGATGCACCACCTTACGCAAACGGTCCTGGTCAATTTCTATTTTGTCTTCCTCTGATTTTTTCACCATCCTGCCAAGATTTATTGACCCGAGAACGCAACTCTCATACGGCAAAAGCGGTTGCTCTCCGCAGTTTGATACCACTATCCCATTACAAATAAAACTATGAGTTATTGGCTCAGTCAGATCGTACACTTCACGTATACCAGCAGGAGAAATTTGGGCTACCGAATCCTCAAAGTGGGTTTTATAAAATTCGTGTCCTTTTAGTTTTTCAATCTTTTTGCGGTGCATCATAGGCAGAAAGCCAATTTCTTTCATGAATCTGCTAAGGCAATCTCTGGAAATCTGAAGTTCATACAATTTTCCATCCAGCAGATATTGTTTTCGACCATTCTTTCCATTATATTCAAACCCTAAACGTTTGGGTCGATGTCTGGCATATATTCTGCTTTTTATGCCAAACAATATGAGAAGCATCTGAGTTCCGTCTAGCAATTTTCGCGATTTAGACGTTAATCGAACATAACAGGTTCCATTTTTTGCAATTGCCATTGTTCCATCACTCGTAAATAATCCTTGCAGGAAACCAACAATGGCGTCTTTTGGTGCCGTAAATATGCTTGAAGGTACACATTTATTTTCTGCTTTTTCCTGTTTTAATCCCAGATTCACAAAATACTGTGCGAAGAACTTACTATGGTATGATAATTGATAACTCGAATTATTCCTATTGGCGACTTTTATCTTGTAGCCATAATACCTATCACAGATTTCTTTCGCATAATGCATAAGTTGCTTTTGGTCATGCCCAAACGAAATGCCTACGCGGGATTCTTTATCAGAAAGAATCACCCATCCGTCTCCTATCACCAATCCAATAATTTGCCCCAGTTCTCTATCCCAATATTGTGGCATGAAAAACTTGTATATTCTACCGTTTTCTCCTCTGATGACATTATGGACATTGAATGGCAATTTTCTATCCCCATTAAATTTTACCTGGCCACATTGGATAAGTACTTGGTCTACGCCAGGTTTCAATTTACCTGCGGGTTTCCAGCCATCTGGCGTCATTATTTTATGGTCTGGTGTTACAACTACCTCATAGCCGCATTTTGTTTTTATTCTAATTGTCTCTTTCACTCCGGTTCGCCAAACTCCAGCAGGCATACTCAGGATAGCCGATTCGGTAGGCTGTGTAAGTGTTGGGTGGCCACCATATATGAATTGTGGTAGCATACGCGGGTCAACCGCGACCTTTGTTGAAGATTTTTTTGAGTCCCTTGCGAGTGCAGACATTGAAACAAGCCCTTTATCGGTTGGAATTAGTGAATCGCCTGTAACACAAGGGTTGGTGCTTTCTATATGACAGAGTGAAGGAGTAGGGTTATCTTCATCTATTCTGTCGATGAATATAATGCCGGGTTCTCCAGTTTCCCATGCATTCTGAATAATCATATCAAACACTGTGCTCGCCTTTAGTTTCTTCACGTGTTCCCCATTCCTTGGGTTTATAAGGTCATATTCTTCGTCATTTTCAAGTGCGCGCATAAACTCGTTAGTTAGCGCTACCGAAATATTAAAGTTCGTTAGCCGTCCCGGCTGGCGCTTTGCTGTGATAAACTCAATTATATCAGGATGGTCTACTCTCAATATGCCCATGTTTGCTCCACGCCGGCGTCCGCCTTGGCGTACGCTCTCCGTTGTCGCATTAAAAACTTCTATAAAAGAAAGCGGTCCACTGGCAACACCGTCGGTACTCTTCACCATATCACCCTTTGGCCTGAGGCGGGAAAAGGAAAAACCAGTTCCGCCACCGGTTTTCTGGATTATCGCGGTGTTGTGGACAGCGGTAAAAATTTCCTCCATCGAGTCACCAACTGGTAAGACGAAACAAGCAGATAATTGTTGCAGTTCCCTCCCTGCATTCATAAGAGTCGGTGAGTTAGGCAAAAACTCAAGCGAGGCCATTACATGGTAAAATTCCTTTGCACTCGAAAGAACGTCCGCATTAAAGTCATAAAATCTGTCTGCTTCTGCAACGTTCCGTGCAACCCGCCAGAATAACTGTTCGGGTGTTTCGGCGGGCTCGCCATTTTCACCCTTTTTCAGGTAACGCTTCTTCAATATCTTATATGCGTTTTCCGTAAGTTTAACCTCAGGATGCGGCGGTGCAAATTCGATTTTTCTTTGACCGGGCTGTTCGCTATTCAGTTGACTATATTCTTTCGTCTCTATTTGACCCCCAGGGTTATCGTTGGTGCTGCTTTGAATATTTTGTCTTTCGCTGTCATTGATCATTGTTTGCCTCCTGCGCGGGCCGTTTGCTGTGTTCTTGCAGATTTTCTTTTCAGGCGGTTCAGTTCTTTCAAGAACGCGTCAAGCCCGTCAAATTCCTTATATATAGATGCGAACCTTACATAAGCAACTTCATCCAATTTTTTCAACTTTCGAAGAATCATATCGCCGATTGTTTTTGAAGGTACTTCCATAATATAGTTCTGTAGTTCCTGTTCGATTTCCGATACCGTTTTCTCGATATCATCCTGTGACACAGGTCGTTTGATACAGGAACGCACAATACCATGGGTTATTTTGGCACGGTCAAACGGTTCGCGTCGCTGGTCACGCTTTACGACCATAAGAGGCATTTCTTCCGGTCTTTCATACGTGGTAAATCTTCTTTTGCAAGCGAGACATTCGCGACGCCTTCTTATAACTGCGCTTGAATCAATCGGGCGGGAATCGACAACTTTATCAGTATCGGAGCCACAGAAGGGGCATTTCACTTTAATTTTAAACAGATTATCACGTACCAAAACCACAAAATGATGTGGCATTTAACACTATACCACACTATCTGTTGCGTTGTCAAGTCCTTTTGAAAATGTCCGAATAAAGCCAGTTTTGGCTAAAGAATTATTTGACATTTCAGTTCTATCCGTGATATAATTCATACCGCGTAGCGTTAGCCACTTAATAAAAAACCGCAAGAAAGTACCGGTAGAGAGCAAAAAAGTTATAGTATTTTTGTCGATTGCGTGGTATAATTGTTTGTCAAATTGCGGTATATATCAAGACGGAAAATTTGCAGACGGAGGTAAAGAATGTCTAAACTTACTAGGGGGAATTCCAAATTTGCAATCTCAGGTCTTGTTGTTTTTTCAATTTTGCTGGCAGTTACTTCTGCGATATTAACCAGTTGCACCAGCAAGGAAAAGCAAAAGTCGACAGACGTAATTATCTGGCACTGGATGACAGACCGTGAGGATGTATTCAATGAACTCGCAAAGCGCTATGAAAAGCAAACCGGCATTGTGGTAAAGTTTGAGACATTTGCTCCGTCCGATGCTTATCGCGACAAGATTCGCGCTGCAACACAGGGAAACCTGTTACCAGACGTTTTCAGCCCGCTTGGTGATGACCGCGAACTTGCAGCATACGTAAAAGCAGGTCACATTGCAAATCTTACTAAAGAAATGGAAAGCGGATGGAAGGACAGATTTTTTGAAAAGCCACTTGCGTATAGCAGCTTTTTTTCTGGTAATCAGTGGGATGTGGAACCGGGAATATATGGCGTGCCAATTGACGTAACCAGTATGCAGATTTATTATAACAAAGGCCTTTTTAAGGAAGCAGGTCTTGACCCTGAAAACCCTCCAAAAACATGGCCTGAATTTATAGAGGCAGGCAGGAAACTTCGTGCCGCAGGAATCCAGCCATTCGTAAGTGGTTTTGGCGAGGGTTGGCTTGCTGGTGCTTTTGTATCAAGTTATGAATGGAACCTTCTCGGCAAACAAGGTGTAATTGATACTATCCGTGGTAAATTACCATACACCGATCCACGCTGGGTCCGCCTGCTCGGGCTTCTCGGTGAAATGAGAGAAGCAGGTATGTTCGCTTCGGGCGTGGCGACAATGGTAAACAAAGATGCTGAGCGTCTTTTTGCCACCGGCCGTGCAGCAATGGCATGGAATGGTTCCTGGGGCGTCAATGTATATCATAGTATGAATCCCAAATTGAACTACGGCATTATGTTACCGCCCAGATTACCGGACGCTAAGTATCCTCTCAAGATCTGGGGAGGCGGTGCGTCCTCATTGAATGTAAACGCAGAATCACCCAACAAAGACAAAGCGATCGCATTCCTGGAATGGCTTACAGACGATGAACAGCAGGCCTTCCTTGCACAGGAGACCAGGAATATTCCTGCGAACAAGAGGTGTTGCACAGCACTTTCCCCGGTACTGCGCGAGTTCGCAAACAATTTAGACATAACGCAGGACCGACTTCCAATAACCGAGGATTGGAAGGTTTTGTCCGTCAAGTTCACCGGGATGCAATCAATCGTTGCGGATTACAAGACCCCGGAGCAGGTCGCGAAGGAAATTGAATCCGAGAAAAAGAGAGTAGCGAGTGCCAGGTAACAAAAATGCATAACCGTAGCCGGATTTCAAATCTCTTATTTATATTACCAGCGCTAGCAATGTTTTGCGTTTTTAGCGTCTACCCGTTCGTTAAAACATTCCAGTTGAGTGCATTCCAGTGGGACGGTGTGTCAAAGAGCATGCAGTTCGTCGGCTTGAACAATTACAAAGACGTGCTTTTTAACAACCCCAACTTCTGGTATTCAATGGGTGCTGCTGGTTACATTACACTGCTTGCACTCATAATACAGAATGCGCTCGCTTTGCTTCTTGCGGTATTGGTAGACCGCGGCGTAAAAGCGCAGAATTTTTTCCGCACAACATTTTTTCTGCCACCGGTGCTATCGTTTATTGTCGTAGCGTTAGTATGGAAATGGATATATGACCCCAACTACGGGATTCTCAATTTCGGCCTTACCGGCTTGGGGATGATTCAATTTCAGGGTTTCGGCTGGCTCTCTGAAGCAAAAACAGCGCTTACCGGCGTTGCAGTTGTTCATATGTGGAAAGGCTTTGGGTGGGGATTTATCATACTTCTCGCAGGCCTGCAGGGTATTCCACGTGAACTCTATGAATCAGCGTCTATAGACGGCGCTTCCGTATGGCAGCAGTTCAAGCGCATAACCGTGCCTCTTATGATTCCGACTTTTGTAGTCGTTTCTATCCTGACGATTCTTGGCTCAATGCAGATATTTGACCTTATATACGGTATGACGCGCGGCGGCCCGGCTGGTTTGACCCACGTTCCAATCACGCGTATCTATGAGTATATGAACAATGGGGAATTTGGTTATGCAACGACAATGGCCGTTGTATTTGGCCTTGTGCTGTTGATAGTTTCTCTGGTACAAATAAACGTCTCTCGCCGTGCATCGCAAAAGATATGAACCGGATAATGACTAATACCATTGTATATTTTGTCTTAATCCTCGTCGTGATCACCTGTCTTTTTCCTGTTGCATGGATGTTTTCTTCTTCATTGAAAAGCCAGAGTGAAGTTTTCACAAATATGAGCTTGGTTCCAGAACATGCAAAATGGTCTAACTACATAGCAGCATGGACAAAAGCAAATTTTGGCACTTATTTTTTCAATAGTATTATTTATACGGTTTTTGGCGTTCTCGGAGTGGTTTTTATTGCGTCGCTTGCTGCATATGCTTTTGCACGGCTCCAGTTCCCACTCAAAAACGTACTTTTTCTTTTGCTCATTTCTACTTTATTGATTCCATTGCCAGGAGCATTCGTTCCGTTGTACGTCCTTTTGCAAAAACTTCGTTTACTTGATACGCGTTTAGGCCTCATACTTTGCTACATAAACGGCGGTCTTGCATTTGCGATATTCCTATTGAGGAGTTTCTTTCAACAGTTACCGAAGGAACTTGAAGAAGCGGCAATGATGGATGGCGCGTCACGTTTTAGTATTTACTGGAGAATCGCAATGCCGCTCGCTCGGCCAGCGCTTGCAACTATCGTAATATTCAACGCACTTAACATCTGGAACGAATTTCTGCTCGCATTGGTAATGCTACAGGATAAGGCGAAGATGCCGATACAGCGCGGTTTAATGGTTTTTCAGGGGACTCATATAACGGATTATCCGCTATTAATGGCGGGAATAACCATAGCTACAGTGCCAGTAGTAGCGGTATACCTGTTGATGCAAAAGCACATAATAAAAGGGATTACTGCCGGCGCACTCAAGGGTTAAGATAAAAATATACCGTGCGGGGAGGGTAAGGTGGAACAGAGAAAATTTCAAAGGCGTCCATTTGAAGCAGACGCAAACTGTTTTTTGGCTGATGATAGTGGCAAGCGGCTGATAAATGAGGAAATCCCGGCTCGTATGGAAAATGTCAGTCAGGGAGGAGTTCGTCTTACATGGCCAAGCTGGTGGAAATGCAAGGATTGCATATATTATCGTCCGGGTAAAAAAGGGCCACGCTGTGCGTTAAAAAAGTGCATATATCAGGGCATGCACGAGTATCTGATAAAAGCAACCATAATTGAGCTTGCGATAGAAGTGCCAAATGGTCAGCCGATACACACATTTGGCAGAGTCGTCTGGGTCAAAGAGCCGCTCGAGCAGCATGATAAATGCGTTCTTGGCGTTTCTTTCATAGAGAGGAAAATTGATTTCTGAAGAGTTACGGCCCCTTACGCCTCGCGAGGTCAGTAACGCGAGGTCAGTAATTAATAACCTGCCCTTATTATTTTTTATACACACGTAGAAAAGAAACAGGAATAATACGGATACTAAAAGGATGGATACAAAAACCGTTCGATTATGGACAATGCCGAATGCCGGTTTCGCTTCCGAATCTGCGATTTCACGCGAGATTTTTGCATTTCGCAAACTTCACCCTGATATTGAAATATTGGCAGAAATAGTTCCGTGGCTCAAGGCCTGGGACCGGCTTATGGTTGCAATAAAAAAGCAGCGCGGCCCGGACGTGATACAGATAGGTAACACCTGGACCACTACGTGCAATTTCCTCGGGGGATTGAGGTCATTCGCTGGGGTGGATATGGAACTTGAGAAACGCAGTTTCCTGCTGCAGGTCCTTTCTACCTGCAGGCATAATGACCGGCTTTGTGCCGTACCGTGGTTTATGGATATTCAAGTTGTTTACTGGCGTAAAGATATTTTCAGAAAAGTCGGGCTTTCAGAAAGTATATTTGATACATGGGAAAGTTTTCGGTCTGGCTGCCACAAGTTGCGCAAAGCCGGCTATATACCAATCGGTATAGCAGGACTCAAAGACCCGTGTCTTATTCAGTACATTGCTCCGTGGATATGGTCGGCAGGCGGAAATTTTCTGGATACGACTGATGGCAGGGCGCGCGCCTCTTTTGCAGATGCAAATGCTCTAAAAGGGTTGGATTTCTGGTTTTCGCTTCTCGCTGAAGAAGCAATTGACCCTGCTGATATTGAGCTTGACCGTGGTACTATTTCTGAACGTTTCTTTATGAGGGACAAACATGCAATACATATATGTGGAACCTGGCCTTTGTCTGACCCCAGTTTGTCTGAGGCAACGCGGTTTTCAAGACATTTTGACGTTTCGTTACTTCCACAGGGCCCGGCTGGCCGCTTCGTATTTATCGGCGGCTCAAATCTTGCCATAACTTCATTCAGTGACGTTACCCAAGAGGCAATGCTGGTATTGGAGCATCTGCTAAGTTCCGAATCACTCATAAGATACACGCGCGCTGTTGGTATGATTCCTCCAACCATACCAGAGCAGCGCCTATGGGCTATTCAGGTTGGCGAGACAGGAGAAAAAGTAATCAGCTTCTTGAGGTCGGGCCGGTCTTTACCTGCGCATTCGCTTTGGGGAAGTATGGAGATGGTCCTGGTGGAACATATTGCAAAAATACTTAGTTACATCCGTTTAGGCACATACACACGCACCCGAATGGAAGAGGAGATGAGCATAGCATCACGAGAGGTAAACGAACTCCTTGTTTCGATAGCGTAGCGTCTCATGCCATGTGGTAGCCGCAACCTTCAGGTTGCGCAGGCTAAAGCCTGCGGCTACCAGTGCAGTCTTATGCTGGCACAAAAGTAGGTGTAATTTGGGAGCATCAGGGACGTCGCATTTAGAAAACCTTTATCAGGTAA
>CAZUQH010000004.1:30693-48556 GCA_964622465.1 uncultured bacterium
AGGTGTAATTTGGGAGCATCAGGGACGTCGCATTTAGAAAACCTTTATCAGGTAAGTCGACTCTTTCTTTCCTTGCAGTCAGACATCGCTCTTGCTCTGCGCAAGTCGCTTACCTTCATAGTCGAAGTTCTAAATTTTGACAGGACAGCGGTTTTCTTTTATGACGCGGATTCGAACACTCTTTCCTTACAACAAATCCTTGAACAGAGAGGGGTACTGGAGGGAGAAACGGTCTATTCTCTCAACCGCGATACTAACGTGCCTCCAGTCAAGTGTCTTATCGAAAATATGGATTGTCTGGTCCTGCCCGAGCCGGAATATTGTATCTGTGTCCCGCTAAAGTTGCACGGTGAGATAATGGGTGTGCTGTCAGCCGACAATGCACTCGGCCATCGTTCTATTTCAGATGAACAAACCGGGAAATTACGCGACTATGCAGGAGAGATTGCGGTTGGTTTGTGGAATGCGCGGTTGTACGCGCGGGAGCAAGAGGAAATAAAGAAGTTGCTTGCTTTCTCCGAAATAACGCAAGCAATAATAAGTTCAATGAACCTGGAGAGAATATTGAGGACTGTCATGCATGCCCTTATTACTCAGATTGGTTTTGACAGGGCACGGTTATATATGGTTGACAAAGAAGCGAAGGTACTTAAGGGCAGATATTCAGCTATGATTGGGCAGGGCCTGAAGGAGTTGGATGAATCCGTTCCACTGAAGTCCGGCATATCTCAATTGGTTGATATGGTGCTCGAGAACAAGCAGGAATATTTTGATGGTGGTCATATTTACCGTACACTGCTTGCAGGACGGGATACCGTAGGTATCGTACAAGCAGACAATATTTTTAGTCGGCAGCAAATAACCCGGACAGATTTAAAGACACTGGGTACTTTTGCAAATCTCGCAAGTGTTGCAATCTTTAATGCGCAGTTGTTCGAGGAAGTCCAACGTCTTTCTATAACCGACGGTCTAACCGGTCTTTACGTGTACCGGTATTTCTCAACCCGTTTAAGCGAAGAGATAACTCGTGCCAGACGTTTTGGTGGCAGTGTCACAATGATACTGTTCGATGTAGACCATTTCAAGGAAATAAATGACCGTCATGGCCACCCATTCGGCGACAAGGTGCTCAAAGAAGTATCAACTCAAGTAAAGAAATGCATCCGTGAAGTCGACTCCCCGGCCCGCTATGGCGGGGATGAATTTGCTATAATCCTTCCCGGCGCCAGTTGTGATATGGCGAGACGAATCGCGGAGCGAATTCAAACAGCTATTTCTTCTCCCGGGATAAAATCAGATAGCGTGATTGAAAAGATAACTATCAGCATTGGCATTGCGGCTTTTCCTGAGGACGCAGACACAGATAAAGAACTTATAAAGAAGGCAGATACAGCGCTTTATGCAGCAAAGCGGTTGGGTCGGGCCAGAATTGTCACGTGGTCCGAAGACCTTGAATAATAATTTTGTCAGGAGAAAAATATGTCTATTTACAATTTGAACGGCAGGTGGGAATATTCATTTGACCAGAAGCTCTGGAAGCGTATTATGTTACCTGCAAACTGGTATTTGCGCGGTCTTGATGTATCTGGCGTTGTATGGTTCCGCAGGCAATTTCAGGTACCCGAAGACCAGATGAGAAATGCGTCAGTCCTTAGATTCCATGGTGTTGATTACTTTGCAGACGTCTGGCTCAACGGTAAGTATCTCGGGAAGCACGAGGGATACTTCCAGCCGTTTGGGTTTGAGACAAGTGGGTTGTTGCGCAAGCAGAACACGCTTCTTGTGCGGGTTGACTCACCGCGTGAGAGTCCACGTATCTGGCCGAACGAAAAGCGAATTATAAAAGGTATATTTGGTCATCACGATTGCCGCCCTGGTGGTTGTAGTCCTACGTATGGTCAGGATAGAAACACAGGTGGTATATGGAACAACGTAGAGATAGAGGCATTTGAATTGCTCCGGATTCCTTCGGTAAAAGTCAGATCTAAAATTCTCAATCAGTCCCACGCGTCAATCAATGCGGAGATAACAATCGAGGCAGTGAAACCTATTGACAATACACAGTTAAAAGTTGAAATTGCTGATGCAACTGGTCGTGTGGTGTCGAGAAACATCAGTATAAATTCATTGTCACGCGGCCAGAATTTTCGTACAATTACTCTATCTGTCCAAAGACCACATCTCTGGTGGTCCTGGGACCATGGAAAGCCATACCTCTACACATTAACTGTCATTGCGAGTGAAGCGAAGCAATCTCTTTCCGCTTGCCAACAGGTGCAGTTCGGCATTCGCGAAGTTCGTTACGATGAGCAAAAGGGCCTGTTTCTAAACGGCCGTCACATCTTTCCGCGTGGTACAAACATAATACCAACCCAATGGCTAAGCGAATACACCGGACAGAAAATCGAACACGATATGCAGATGTTAAAGGACGCGAACGTAAACCTTGTCAGAGTCCATGCACATGTAAATCGTACCGAATTCTATTCTGCCTGTGACAGGGCAGGTATTATGGTGTGGCAGGATTTTGCACTTCAGTGGGAATATGCGCACGATGACGAATTTGCTGGTCGCGCACAAAAACAAATCCTTGATATGATAGACCTTCTGTATAACCATCCGTCTATTCTGTTCTGGTGCTGTCACAACGAACCATCGGTCAGTCAGAGAGTAACGCTTGATGTCCAGCTAAAACAGGCGGTTGACGCCAGGGATTCTACCCGTATTGTTGTCCGCTCTTCTGATTTTGAACAACATCCGTATCCCGGATGGTTTATAGAGAATGGTCTCTACGACTATGACCCTGACTGTTCAGGACTGAAATTTGTAACTGAGTTTGGTTGCGAAGCACTCCCATGCGTAGCTTCATTAAAGAAAACGTTCAATAAAAAAGACCTCTGGCCGCCGAATTGGAAAGTATGGAAGTATCACAACTTTCAATATCATCAAACGTTTGATGTTGCTAAAGTAAAGATGGGGCGCACACTCGCCCAGACAGTGCAAAACACTCAGGAACATCAGGCGACTATGTTGAAACGCGCAATAGAGCACTATCGCAGAAACAAATATCGTCCTTACACAGGAATATTTCAGTTTATGTTTTGCGAGCCGTGGCCATCGGTTACATATGCAGTTGTTGACTACTGGAGGAAACCAAAGAAAGGTTATTTTGCCCTGAAGAAAGCGTACCAGCAGGTTCTTGTGAGTTTCTATCCTGCGACCAGGACAGCAAGCAGGCATTCAGGCACGTGGGTGAAGTGGTATCTTATTAATGATTTAGCAAGGGCTATACACTGTGACATAAAATACTGGCTGGAAACACCATCTGGCATCGGGGTCTGTCAGGGGAAAATTTCTGCAGATTGTCCTTGTGACAGTGTGATTCAACTTCCTGGAGAGAAACTAACCACGCAATTCGCAAAATATTGTGATAAGACAAAGAAATATGGTAAGCACCGTCTCTGCGCAGAGGTCTACGAGCGCGGAAAGAAAATATCAGAAAACGATTGCGAAGTGACAATTTTGAAACCGGTTCCCGGGCTGTAACTGTCATTCCAGGTTCAGACACATGACCGACAGTTGGTCGGCTGCCTGGCGTTCCGCACGCGGACACGCTCGTATTAAAACTTTAGGTTAGGTTTAGATTACTTTAATGCCTCGCTATAGATTTTTTGGCATAATGAAAAATTTACTACATTAAATACTATAAGCCAAAAAATCAATGTCCGCTTAGCGGAATTGCCGGCGCGCCGACCTAAAAGTGATGCTGGTGATGTATTGAACTAGCACGCTGTCATTTTCTGTAATCTCATCATAAGGAGGTTTATTGATGTCAACAAGCAGCGCGCATTTTGGAAAATTCTCAGATGATGGAAAAGAATACGTTATAACCGACCCGCGTCTTTGTGGCCGGCCCTGGGTAAACTATCTTACAAATGAGGACTACTGTTGTCTTATAACCCATACTGGCGGTGGTTTCTCATGGTACCGTGACTGTTGCACAGACCGTCTTTTGTCATGGTTTGGTCAGAATTGGCAGACAGACCGCCCCGGCAGATACGTTTATATAAAGGACACGGCAACCGGTGAGTTGTGGTCAGCAAACTGGCAGCCGCTGAAGAAACCCTATCAGCGTTTCCAGGCAATCCACGGGCTTGGATATACCAGTGTGCTTACCCAAACCAATGAGGTAGAATCAGAAATTACATATTTCGTCCCACAAGACGACCCGCTTGAGTGCTGGACAGTTCGCATCAGGAACAATTCTTCTAAACAGCGGACGCTGCACGTCTATCCTTCGGTTGAGTGGCTTATCGGTGACGCCAGCGGTGAAGCAGCTCTAGGCAACATAACGACTTTATTCAACAAAGTCAGCTATGACAAAACTACTCAGTCCATAATAGCGTACAAAACAACGCCATGGCGCTTCTTCAAGATAGAACCGATGACATACAATGCATTTCTTGCAATGTCTATCCAACCGCTTTCTTATGAGTGTCACAAACCGACGTTTCTCGGCCCAGAAGGTGACGTGGCAAATCCAAAAGCGTTGACTCAGGAGCATCTCAATAATTCCTATTGTGATGGAGAAAGAGGCGTCGGTGTACTTCAGGGTGAAATGAGCTTGGAGGCGGGCGAGGAGAAAATGGTAGTTGTGCTTCTCGGGGTAGCAATGCGTTCTAATTCAGACGATATAACAAATTCTTCAGATTCAATTTCTATCCTCAAAGAAAAGTATCTTGCTCAAACAAAAGCACTTTCTGCACTGACAAAAACGAAGGAATACTGGCAGAAGCGTACTTCCAATTTCAAAGTTACCACGCCAGACCCCCAGGTCAATAACTTGATAAACAACTGGCTCCCATACCAGATTCACATAACAAACTACTGGAGCCGTTCACCAGGACTCTATCACGAAGGGCAGGGTGGCCGCGGTTACCGTGACTCCTGCCAGGATTCAGAGGGAATGCTCGCAATTGATGCTGGGTATTCACGTAAGAAATTGCTCGCAATAGCACGGCTGATAAGACGCGACGGCACCTGTGCTCCTGGCTGGTCAGACGTTTATGGCCCGTATTCCAGCCGGCCTTGCAAGGACCATCCTATATGGTACGTTTCTTCAGTTGATGCTTATATAAAGGAAACAGGAGATAAGGATTTTCTTAACATAGAGATGCCTTACCTCAAGGATCGCTGGCGTGACGGTGCAACAAGGATAGACCCTAACTGGGACAAAGGTGCGATTGAAGATGGTAAAGGTACGGTTTACGAACATATCCTCCGGCAGCTGAACTATACCTGGAATGACACGAGCGTCCACGGTTTCCCGCGCATAGGCCATGGTGACTGGAATGACGGTATAGATAGTGCAGGCCTGAAAGGAGTAGGCGAGAGCGTCTGGCTTGCAATTGCTCTCGTCCGTGCACTTAAAATAGCAGCAGAACTTGCGGAAATATCTGGTGATAGAAAGACCCAGAAATTATTGCTTACTCGTGCTGAAAAAATGTCGGAGCGTATAAATAAAACTGCATGGGATGGCGAGTGGTACGTGCGTGGTTATAAAGACAACAAAGAGGTCTTTGGCTCTTCAAGAAACCAGGAAGGGAAAATATATCTTAACCCTCAATCCTGGGCGATAATGGCAGGAGTCGTTCCTCCAGAGCGACTGGAGAAAATACTGTCAGCAGTTGATAAGTATCTTAACACGGAATACGGTCTTGCTCTGTTTCATCCGCATTATTCCGTGTATGACCCGACTCTCGGGAGAATTGCGCTGTTCTCTCCAGGGACAAAAGAAAATGCAGCTGTC
Source organism: uncultured bacterium (assembly GCA_964622465.1). Classification (GTDB taxonomy): domain Bacteria; phylum CG03; class CAZUQH01; order CAZUQH01; family CAZUQH01; genus CAZUQH01. The sequence goes on from CAZUQH010000004.1 coordinate 36,503, forward strand.
TTCTGTCATGCTGCAACGTTTATGATTTGCGCGCTTGCAATTGCTGGTAAAGGTGACAAAGCATACGAACATTTAAGAAAAATAATGCCAAATACAAAGCAGGATATAAATCTCTACAAGACCGAGCCATACGCATTTGCAGAATATCTCGTTGGCCCGGGGCATCCTTATGCGTTTGGAGAAGGAGCATTCACCTGGCTTACGGGGACTGCCGGCTGGGTACTGATAGCTATGCTGGAGTGGATAGCCGGCGTCCGGCGAACTTTTGACGGCCTGGTAATCGACCCCTGTCTGCCGTCACAATGGAAAGAAATAAATGTGACACGGCGGTTCCGCGGTGAGACCTGTGAGATTGAAATAAAGAATCCGGAGACAGTCCAGAAAGGCGTCCGTTCTATAGAAGTTGACGGTAAGCAAATAGAAGGAAATCTCGTCCGTCCGTTTGGTGACGGCAAAACCCACCACATTAAGGTCCTAATGGGTTGATTTACAAAGAAAAACGATGCAAATAGGCGTAACTTTTTATCCGGACCAGTGGCCAGAAGATTACTGGCTACGCGCATTTCACGAAATCGCCAGCGCAGGTTTTACTCTCATTCGCTTCGGTGAGATGGCATGGAATTGGGTTGAACCCCAAGAGGGTAGATTCAAATGGGAAGGGCTCGACCGTGCGATGGAACTTGCAGACGAGTGCAATCTGCACGTTCTTCTCGGCATTGCTACTGCGCAGGCGCCTTCATGGGCAATACATGACTATCCTGAAATCCGGCCGGTATCTGCTCTTGGCCATCTTTATCCAGAGTATGGCCCCAGGCCAAACGTTTGCCGCGATAGCCACCGTTTCAAAAAAATTGCGGAGCGATACATAAGAGCAGTAGTCCGTCGTTATGCAAAACATCCTGCGCTTGCAATGTGGCAGGTGGACAATGAACCTGTCTATCCTCCTCTTGATATGACCGCACCGGAAGAATACTGCTTTTGTCCTGCAACCATAGATGCTTTTCGTAACTGGGCGCGTGCACGCTATCGTGACCTTGCTACGCTTAATGACGTCTGGGGCACAAAATTCTGGACACAAGAGTTCTCTGATTGGTCGCAAGTAGTACCTCCACGCACAGGATTCTGGGATGCAGGTAATCCGCATATCTATCTTGATTGGTATAGATTCAAAGACGTGCAGCTCAAAAACTGGATTGAGTGGGAAAAATCAATAGTCCGCGAGTATGATTCCGTGCATCCTGTGGGCACGAATGGTTTCCTCGGCATTGCACCGAGAGTGCCTGACCACGATTTACTTGCTGAGAATATGGATTGGTATGGCTGGGATGTTTATCCTGCGGGCGGCAAAATGTCACTTGAATTATTTGGCCTTCTCGCTGACTGGTGGCGTAGTTGGACACGCGGCAGAAAGTGCGAATTCCATGTTACAGAACTGCAGGGTGGGCCGAATGTCAGGTGGGGAAGTCCTTCGCCGGTATCCGGCGAAGATATTACAAAGTGGACCAGAAAGCTTGCTTTACACGGCGCCGAAACAATATTATACCATAACTGGAGAGCACCGTTGTTTGGCAGTGAAACGGCTGGTTTTGGCATACTTGATTTCGCAGCCGGGCCAACTGAACGGCTTCATGCAATTACAAAACTCACGCATGAACTACACTCTCAAGAATCTCATGCAAAAATAAATCCGGACGTAGCAATAGCATACCTTCGCACTTCAGACGTAGAGACGTTTCAGGAGCAGGGCTATCCACGTGTTTCAATCGGACAGTGGGAGCCAGTAAAAGGCGAGACGGGGATTGGCCATTACTTTGCGTGCCTTGACGGAATAACGCAACTTATTACACGTAATGCGCAGCCAGCTGATTTTATTTTTGAGCGAGACCTCGAGGCAAAAGAAGCATTCAAATACCATGCCATTATTTTACCGAATCCATATTGTCTCAAGAAAGAGTGGGCAGAAAAACTTCTTGCTTTTGTTCGTAACGGCGGGACTCTTCTGACCGAGGCGCGTTTTGGTCAGAAGGACTATATGGCAAAATTATATGAGGAGCAGTTGATAGAAATATTCGGGCTCAAAATTATAGAGCCACAGACAATCGCGGAGAAAATACCTCTAAAGCCAGGAAGCAGTTTTGCTTTTGGATGGCGTGACGTAATTGAGTTGCCGCACGGGAAAGAGTCCACGGTTTCGCTGAAATTTGCAGATGGGTATCCTGCGTTTATTGTCCGCAAAATAGGCGAAGGCCGTCTTCTTTATGCATGCTTTAGCATTTTTCTTTCGTTGTCAAATTCCGTAAATCGCCGCAGCCGCACACTTGCTAAGCATATCCTAAAACACATCGCAATCAACTAAAAATTTGCGCTTGACATTTCTGCGGAAATTTATAAAATATCTACTCTGCATATTTTCCAAACAGCAGCAAAAAAATCATATTAATATTTGGGAGGCTATAATGAAAAGGCCGTTTTTGTTGATTGTGCTTGTTGTGGTATGGTATATTTTTGGTGTAGCGTTGATTCTCGCTGGCGCAAACAGCGTTACAGTAGTAATAAAGGATAGCTCGGACTTGCTTGGTGCTGTCCATAACGCAAGCTTTGGATTTGCATTGGTATTTGCGGGTGCCGCTGCATTCGTTATTGGACAGGGACTATGGCGCAGAGAATATTGGGCACGCCGTCTCGCTCTGTTCGCTCAGTATGCTTGTGCTTTTCTCACCTTACCTGTTGCTATCACATCTGGCAACCCTCAAAAAATTATTTGTATAAGTGTCTGCGCAGTAAGTGTGCTCATCATCTACTGGTTTTCACGCACAAGCACAAAATTCCTCTTCCTGAACGATTTACACGCCAAACGGTAAGTATTCTGACCAATTTGCAAAACGTATCAAAAAAGGGTAAAATTTGGTAATATAGATTTCATGGATTAAGGTAGGGATATGGGAGGTGAAACATGGCAAACTCACGCATTGCAAAGGAACTTGTAGTAGAGGCAGCGGATGAGAAGGGACTGCTTGCAAAAATTGCCGGGGCAGTTAGTTCGCAGGGGGTAAACATTCAGGCGATCTGCGCTTGCTCTGAGGAAGGTAAAGCGTATTTCATGTTTGTTACCTCAGACAATGAAAGAGCAGCTGAAGCGCTGAAGGATGCTGGCTACTCAACAACCGAGAAAGAAGTAGTTGTGACAGAGATGGAAGACATAGTCGGCATTCTTGCAGAAGTGAGCCAGAAAATTTCAGATGCAGGGATAAACATGGGGCACATCTATGGTACAGCTCCTGGTTGGGGTGCAGCGTCAACTATCGTAGTCGGCAGTTCTGACAACGCAAAAATCAAAGAAATTCTTGCCTGAAAACTCAGGCGCTTTTTTCTGCCGCCAATTGTTATATGCGTTAATATCTAATGAGTGGGATGTGTCTTAAAAATTTTTTACCTGTATTGTTTTTATCTATCGTTTGTGTTGCCTGTGCACGAAAGGTATCTCCTCCTATCGAGCAAACCCTTGCAAAACTTGATAGAGGAAAACCAATCACTATAGTTGCGCTTGGTGATTCTGTCACATATGGTTATGGTGTGCAGGACGGATACGTAGCAAAGTGGAAGCGGCTACTAGAGCAGGAATTTCCACAGGCCACAATCAGCATGATAAATGCAGGAGTATCTGGCGATACATCTGCAATGGGACTTGAGCGCCTCGGGAGAGACGTGGTTTCAAAAAGCCCTGACCTTATAACTGTTTGCTTTGGCCTGAATGATATGAAAATACAAATGCCACTCGAGGAATTCAGAGCAAATATGGTGGAAATAGCGAACCGCCTCAAACAGGAAACATCAGCTGAAATCTGGTTTCTGACCACAAATCCAACCTACCAGCCACCAGGCAACTATCTTGCGTCAAAGTATAATCAGGCAACAAGAGAAGTCGCAAAAGCAGAAAAAATCGGGTTGATAGATATATGGAAAGCATGGAAGAAACACTACGACGGCAATGCGCCTGGCAGTGACCTTTTACTTGACATCGCTCATCCAACCGAAAAAGGTCACGAAATTATTGCAACCGGGTTAATAAAGCCATTCAAAAGGAGGTAACTTTTTGATGACCAGCGTAACATACGATGTTATTATCATAGGAGGTGGGCCGGCTGGTCTTACAGCTGCAATCTACGCTTCAAGGGAAAAGCTCAAGACACTTGTGCTTGAAAAAGTACTTCTTGGCGGCACGCCAATTAACACCGACTTTATAGAGAACTATCCAGGTTTTCCAGAAGGTATACAGGGAAAAGAACTCGTTGACAGGTTCAAGTTGCAGGCACAAAGATTTGGTGCGCAGTCACTTGAGTTCAAAGAAGCTACGGATGTAGAACAAGGTGACGGAATATTCAGGGTTCGGACTGATAGTGATGATTATATTGGACGTGCCGTGATAATTGCAACAGGCAGCGTACCAAAAAAATTGAACATACCAGGTGAGCAGGAGTTTACAGGTAAAGGCGTTTCGTACTGCGCTACCTGCGACGGCCCTCTTTTCAAGGGTAAAAAAGTAGCAGTTATTGGCGGTGGGGATGCCGCGGTAGAAGAAGGGCTTTACCTTACGCGATTTGCAAGCAAAGTTACACTTATCCATAGGCGCCATCAATTACGTGCTGCAAAACTATTACAGGAAAGGTTAGAAAAAAACGAGGAGATGGAACTGATACTAAACTATATTCCCGTTTCTATAAACGGAGACGACCGCGTGACTTCGCTTACTATAAAGGACAAAGACACAAACGAAGAGAAAGAAATTAATGTTTCCGGCGTGTTTGTGTACGTTGGCGTTAAACCGAGCTCACAGTTTGTGAAAGAGCTGGTAAAACTCAATGAAAGAGGATACATTATAGCAGATGAAAAAATGCAGACATCTGTGCCAGGTATTTTTGTGGCAGGTGATATCTGTTCTGGTAGTATTCAACAAGTAGCTTGTGCTGCTAGAGATGGTGTAATCGCTGCGCTATCTGTTCGTTCCTACCTTAGCGATTAATAATATGATTTTAAAAACAATTCCTGTTGGTGATATGCAGGCAAATTGCTATATCCTTGCGAAAGCACCTTCAGCAGAAGCAATAATTATCGACCCCGGTGCAGATTACCCTAAAATCAAGAGTGCTCTGGATGAAGATAATCTTAAAGCGCAGGTTATTATTAACACTCACGGTCACATAGACCACATAGGCGCGAACCATGAATTTGGCGTACCAGTATGGATTCATCGACTTGACGCAGACCTTCTCATGAGTCCTGTAAAAAATGGCTCGCTGATATTCCTGCAAGCAGCATACAAATCGCCACCAGCTTCGCGACTGTTGGAAGATGGCGAAGAAATAGCAGTTGCCGGGATAACCCTGAAAGTCATCCATACCCCGGGACACACTCCCGGTGGAATATGTCTCAAAGTAGACGATATTCTCTTTACGGGTGACACTCTCTTTGCTGGCTCAGTTGGCAGGACCGACTTACCCGGCGGGTCACAGCAGAAACTTGTCAATTCCATAAAAGAAAAACTTCTTGTATTTGATGATAACACGGTAATATATCCGGGACACGGTCCATCATCCACTATCGGCGACGAGAAACGCACCAATCCATTCCTGTCATTCTAGGCGAGGAGTGGTAGTCGCAGGCTTTAGCCTGCGCAATTGCGCTATTGTCATTCCGGGCATAAAGGTTAGATAGTGAAAAAGAAAACCATCGTTGCACTGGTATTACTTTCTACGTTTATTGCAGGAGTACTCCCGCCTGCTTTTGCGGAAGAAGATACTTCTGTTTTGATTACGCCAAATGGTGCTGTCAGGGAGGTCAGTGGTTCCTGTTATCATGTTCAATTCAAAGACGTACAATTTCTCGTTGACTGCGGTCAATTCTATCCCGATGGCGAACCAGATGGTGGAGGTTCTTTTGAAGAAGCAGAAAGGATGGTTAGTGAAAAGGACAAAATGTTTACATTCGAACCAGACAAAATAGATTTTCTGCTTGTTACTCATGCACATCTCGACCACATAGGCAGGATTCCTTTGTTAAAGAAAATGGGATTCAACGGCCCTGTCTACTGTACGCAGGCCACAAAAGAATTATCCGGAATCATGCTGGCGATGGCTTATCAGTATAACGATTTAGGCGTAGAGGACTTTGTCAAATCAAAGCGTTCAGACGTGGTTCACAGTCATCCATTATGCAGCTGGAGAAATAAAATTGCAGAACGTAATTTAAAACATGTAAAAATGAACAGAGTGGATGTTGCTGAAAGAGGTTGGCGAATTTGCAAAGAATGCGCCAGGAGAGAGTCGGATGAACTTCTCGAACTTTTCCAAACTTATCCATATAGAACGCATTTTAGTCCGGCTGAGGGAATTACCATAGAATTCTATAATGCAGGGCACATTCCGGGAGCAGCATCAATCCTGGTTGAACTGGGGAGCGGTGCCGGTGAAAAGACGCTTCTTTTTTCAGGAGACCTTGGGAACGACTTGTCTCCAATAGTACCGGAACCCACACCTCCAGAATTTGCAGAGTACGTATTTATTGAATCAACTTATGGAGATGTCGTCCGTCCTGTGCCTGATGTTTCATATAAGGATTTCAAAGAGGAAATCGGCAATGATATAAGGAGCAATAAAATTATCTGGATTCCTGCATTTGTTCTGGATAGGACACAGAAAGTGTTAGTTGAGATTTGTGAAGGGAAAGAAGATGGTATTATTCCGTATGAAGCGCCTATCTATGTTGCGAGTAGTTGGGCGAAGGAAATTACTGAGGCCTACGATGGTTGGTATTGCGGGGAGGACAGGTCATTTTTACGTCCGGAAATCTACCGGTTAAATACATCGCCTTTTGACCATTCTGGCTTAAATTATTCATACCCTCCTAAAGGTGCTGATGGTCCTTACATTTTTCTTAGTTCAACGCGAATTATGGATTACGAGTTTTTCAGGGATGTACTTAAAGAACGTCTCAGTGACCCTCAAACTACCATTGTCTTCGTTGGCTATATGGACGAGCAGACTGTTGGAGGAAAAATCAAGAAAGCGGCAGAATCCCGGCAAAAGCATATTGAACTTGATGGTGACAGGATAAAGCTTAAATGCAAGGTAAAGTATTTCAGCGAATTTTCAGGGCATGCGGATGCCAGGGAGTTAGTTGAATGGGTCTCATCAATAGATGGCGTTGAGAAGATATTCATTGTCCATGGCGAAGAAAAAAGTGCGGTTGCTCTCAAATCCCGGCTTGAAAGACACCTCCCGGAAGCGGATGTAATTATTCCTGAACAATACACCACGTTTACAATCCACTAGCCACTAGCCCATTTTTCATACATCCTTGTCTGCAAGAACTTGACATTTTAGAAATATTAGTATATACTAATACTGGATAAATACCCAATGGGGGTATATAAATGGTTTCAAAACATACTATCCTGACTGAGAAACGATTGAAAGACATAGAAGATATTATTATTGCCTCAGGCAAAATTGTAACCACTGATGATATTTATAAGGCACTGGGTGAAAGATATTCTAAGTTTGCACTGAGAAAGAGAATATTTGAATTGAAGGAAAAAGGATGGCTTGTGCCTCTAAAAAGAGGACTTTATTTCATATCAGATATTACCTCGCGTGGATTTGCAGGTGTTTCACCTTTTATCATCGCCAGCGCCTTCTGTAAGGATTCTTACATTTCTCTGGATTCCGGCTTAAGTTTTTATGGCCTCTTTGAGCAGATGCTCCGTACTACAACCTCAATAACAACACGCAGAAGCAAAAGTTACGTATTTGACAGGAACACTTATAGATATTTGAAAATTAAGCAAAAGTTATATTTTGGTTTTAAGACCGAAGCATTGGAAGGATACTATATAAAAGTTGCTGAGCTGGAAAAGATAATTCTGGATTATTTATACTTCAAGAACGATACGTATTCCATAGACTTACTTATGGAAAAGCTAAACAAAGCGAAAAATAAACTTGACTTAGAAAAATTGTTTAATTATGCTGAAAAATTCTCAGAAACAACCAGAAGGAAACTTGGATTTATCCTGGATTTATTGAAAATAGATACTAACCAGTTGTACAAGTTAGTAAATAAGACAGGATATAGCAAACTTACGTCTAAATCGAATAGATTTAATGCAAAATGGCGGATTTATTATGAAGATAGATTTACTGGATAGACCACGGCTTGAACTCTTGAACAAGAGAGGACCCAGGTATCACCTGCAAGATGCCGAAAAAGATTATTTCCTTGGTGTCCTCCTTGGTGTCTTCTATGATTCCGAATTTAAAGAAGACCTTGTCTTTAAGGGAGGCACGGCGATTTATCATTGCTATTTAGACCAGCTACGATTTTCCAGAGATTTAGATTTTACTTCAAGAACGAAGTTAAAATTGCTGGATTTGGAAAAATTATTCTCAAGGTTTGAGATGTTTAAACTGAAAAATATAGAAGAGAAAAAATACGGGTTAGACTTTTCTGTGCAATACCAAGGCGTGTTGACCCAGTCGGATACGATAGAAATTAATATAAATACTAATCAAAAGGTATTGGTTGAACCAATGACAATGGAATATAGAAATTTTTATGGCATTAAACTCTCCTGCACGGTTATGGACATAAAAGAAATATTTGCAGAGAAGATAAGAGCGCTGAACGATAGAGCAAGGCCAAGAGATGTTTATGACCTTGTGATTATCAAGAAAAAGTTTGGAATTGAAATAAAAGATGCCCTGGGACTGTTAGCCGATAAGGAAATGCATAATCCATTGGACAAAAGAAAAATTGAAGAGAATCTAAGGATATGCCTGGATAGATTTGAAGAAGAGATGAAAGAATTGTATTATCGCGAAGCATTGAGCAAAGAGGAAATAAAAGGTTTTGCTGGTGAGCTTTTTGGAATAATGAGATAAGAACCTTGCACTGACGCGGTAGCCGCACCCTTTAGGGTGCGCGAGGCTCTAAGCCTGCGGCTACCGGTCGGGTCTAATCCTGGGGAGAAAGCGTGACAACGTTGCTTTTGCAGTGCGGAATTTTGTAAGATATTGGCATCCCGATGAAATATTCTTTAAGTTATCTTTTGAGCGGCGATAATGGGCAGGAATTGACGAGCGGGGTAGCTCAAGCTAGACTTGAGGAAGAGGTGCTTTCTATTCTTCCTGAATTTGGCGAAGCGTTTATTTTCTCGCTAAGGGATATTCTTGAGGTTTCTCAAGCAAACTACAAGATTCATCTTCATTTGACCTCAAAAGAAAAACTTACTCTTTTTGACCTCGGATACAGCTATGAGGATTTCTTGAGAGTTCTATCAAGATTGCGCAACCAGCTCCTCCTGAAAGACATGCTGATGCACGAAACCGTCAGGAAAACAGGGACACAGGCAGAGTTCGTTTATTTTGATGAAACCGGCAAACAATTACAGAAAGGAAATTGCGAACCGCAACTATATGAAACAGGAGTAGTGGTGATACCAGAAAAAGGAGAAATTGTCAGGATTCCCTACAGCGACCTGTCAGAAATCCGCGAAGAAGATTTCACGCTGGTAATAAATACCGAGTCCGGAGAAAAAATTGTTTTTTCAAAGATGGGCAGGCAATTTGACCCGTTCAAGAAGACGCTTTCTGATTTAATGAACGAACTCACCCTCAAAGTCCAATCGTGCTTTAAAGAATTACTGCCAAAGGCTGACCCATCTGTCATAAGACGAGCTGCACGGTTTATGAAAGAAGGCAGGGCGGCCCGAAGAAGCGACATAGAATCAATCTCGCCTGAACTATGGAAGGAACTTGAAAAGAAGTTAGGGACTGTGGGTATAGAGGAAGAATACGGTTTCTTGAAGTCACTGGCACAACAGGAAAAACTCTGCATCGGCTTGAAGCGAGGGCTCTTAGGTGATTTAACCGGTGAGTATCTATGGTTCTTGATTCCGATTTACGGTATGAATCCAGAAGAGCCAGGGAATGCAGTTGCCATGGAAGCTGCTTCTGCCGAAGACGGCGGAAAAGCGACTTACTTCTTCAGGATAGTCAGCAGAAAAGATTATCAGAATTTTAAGAATGTAGAGGACTTGCACAGAGAAGTGGAGAACTTCATCAAGAGAACCAATCGTTGCATGCTCGCAATAAACTTCAGGCGCGAGCCGATTTATTTGCCAGATGAAAGATTAGAAGAACCACAGTATCAGAAATATAAGTTTGCAATTGCAAAAATACCGGCACTGCGCGAACTGCGCGAGCTTTTTGTTGGCAGAGTGATTCATTCATCGCCTGAGCAGTGGAAGCAGGATGTTATGGATTTGCTGAAGTTCAATATCAGTACCCAGAACGATAATCTGAAGTGGTCTAAAAATGAAAATAAATCGGCTGAAAATTAATCGTTTGCCGTGTGTGGCAGGGAGGAGGAAGAATATGAATTTTGTTTGGCGGAACAGTCGGATTTTTATGGGGATGTTTGTTTTGGCGATGTTTCTGGCCGGTTGTGTAAGTATGTCCCATCAAGTCCCACCTGCAGAGGATGTATTAAGAGCCGGTCCGCTGGCGAGAATCCTTGTGTTTGTCGGCAATGTACCGCTGGGAGGAGCCGGTACCAGCGCAGTTGGAACAAGTATCAATATCGGCGGAACGGTATATTTTGGCGCTCAGGGCCGGGATATGAATAATAAGCCAATAGCAATTAATCCGACATGGACGGCGAGCAAACCGGAGGTCGTGGAAATTTCTCCCAGAGTTGGTTCTATGGTGGCTGTTAAAGGGCTGCGCGAAGGCAGCACGGAAATTGTTGTTGAGGCGCTTGGAGTAAAACATACGATAGAATATATTTCTGTCAAATAACTACCGCTACAAAAGTTCGGGAAAGGAAGGAAATTATGCCTGGTTACCAGCATCCATGTCGCTACTGCGATAAACTGATTCCACCTGACTCAAATGTTTGTCCATTGTGTAGTAAGGTGAACCCGTTGGGGCCATTGAGATGTCCCAGGTGTCGTAATCCTGTCCAGAAGGACTGGGGGGTGTGTAGTAATTGCGGTCTATCATTGGAAGTTGTTTGCCCCAAATGTGGCAAAACAACTTTCTTTGGAGATTATTGTGAGCACTGCGACGCACGTTTGGTGGTCGTCTGTCCAAATCCAAAATGCAAAACCGAGCAACCGCCGATCGGTGAGAAATGTATAAAATGTGGAAAACCATTAAAATAGGGATAGAATAAGGAGGAGGTAAGAAATGGCTGAGGGAAAACTTATGGGCTTTACCGACAATTTCGCTGATAACAGCACCGAAGCAGGTTTCCAATTCACGTTTTATTGCGACGTTTGCCGTGAAGGTTACAAGACCAGATTCGCAGAGTCGAAAACCTACAAGAAGGGCAGGTTCTTCAAGTTTCTTGGGGATACGGCAAGTGCCGTTGCTCAGGTGACAGGGAAATACAACGTTGGATACGGAGTTGAAAGAGGCACCGATGCTATTAGTGAAAGATTCAGGGGTATGTCTCCTGCCTGGCACAAGGAGCATGAAGAGGCCTTTGAGTCGGCACAAAACGAAGCAAAAGAGCACTTTCACCGCTGTTCAAAGTGTACCAAATGGGTTTGCGAAAACGATTGGAATGAGCAAGTAGGACTGTGCGTGCAATGTGCCCCCCGCGTTGGCATTGAAGTTGCCGCTGCCAGGGCTCAAAAGGCGGTTCAGGATATACAGGAAAAAGCCGCCCAGACGCAGGTCTTTACTGGTGAGATTGAAACCAAACAGACCATCTGTCCCAAATGCGGTAAACCTGCGGGTGAAGGCAAGTTCTGCAACAACTGCGGTGCGCCACTTAATTTGATAAAATGTCCAAAGTGTGGAGCAAAAAATCCGGCAGGGACAAGATTCTGTGGTGAGTGCGGCACAAAACTTGGGTAGAGAGGGTCGCCTGCTTGGGTGTCTGCGCCGCATGACTGGGGACTCCTCTTCCTGCGCAATACGTTAGGCAAAACCCGATAGGATTTCATCCAGAGTTGCGCATAAACGAAGTGCCCCGCAGAATGTGCCAATTTGG
>CAZUQH010000005.1:0-43799 GCA_964622465.1 uncultured bacterium
CAGACGGCTCAAAGCAGAAATAGACAACGAGCTTTCTTTCCTGGACGAGATTCAGCATGAGATGGCCAAGGTGGCACCGAAACTCGCAAGAAATACACCATCTATTCTTGACTTGCGTGCAGCAGGATCCATCCTTCACGACTTCTATAACGGAGTGGAGAATATGTTTCGCAGGATAGCGCAGGAAGTAAATGGCGGGTTGCCGACAGGAGATGACTGGCACAAGCAGCTTTTGAGGGATATGTCCCTGGAAATTGACGGGTTAAGACCAGCAATTATTTCTAAGTCGCTCGTGGGTGAACTCCAAAGGTACCTAGGTTTTCGGCATGTGTTCAGGAATATTTATGGTTTTTCGCTTGAAGCAAAAAGGATAAAAGAGCTCGTATGCGATTTTCCTAACGTGCTTTCCAGATTCAAAAGAGAAATAGGTAAATTCCAACACTACCTCGCCAGAATTTTGAAGTAAGCAACTCCGAAAGGGCTGATAACTGCTCAAATATGTGTTGACAAATATGTCTAGGTGTGATATATTATCATTATGGTTGTGACATGAAATTATCTGCCTGGGCAAAAAAGCAAGGGCTCTCATACAAAACTGCGTGGCGACTGTGGGCCACTGGCAAGATTCCTTTACCTGCTGAGCAGCTTGCAACAGGAACGATAATTGGATAGAGCCAGAAACAGGTTATGAAGTAGAGCCATCTATAGTAGTTGTTTATGCACGTGTCTCATCTTCTGACCAAAGAAAGGATCTGGAGAGGCAAATATCAAGGTTAGTAGAATATGCCACTTCAAAGGGATATCATGTCCAGGGAGCAATAAAAGAGATAGGAAGTGGATTAAACGGAAAAAGGACAAAGCTTCTGTCTATTTTAAGAGACCAGAAAGTCCGAACAATAATAGTTGAACATAAGGACCGGCTTGTGAGGTTTGGATTTGAATATATTGAAGCACTTCTTACTGCTTCAGAGAGAAAGATAGAAGTTTGTGGTGAAAGTGAAATGAAAGACGATTTGGTTCAGGATATGATAAATGTGCTGACCAGTTTCTGTGCAAGATTATATGGCAGACGGTCTGCAAAGAACATAGCGAAGAGAGCACTAAAAGAGATTGAGAGATGTGGACCCGGCAAGCATATCGTTACGAACTGAAACCAAACAACAGGCAACGGACGCTACTTGGAAAACACGCTGGTTGTGCGAGGTTTGCCTACAACTGGGGACTTGCACGACGGATAGAAGAATACAAAAGGACAGGCAAATCATCAAACGCAATAGAACAGCACTGCCAGCTTAACGCCCTCAAGAAGACAAAATTTCCCTGGATGTATGAAGTGTCAAAGTGTGCACTACAGGAGGCGCCTCGAGACCTTGATAGGGCATTTGCAAACTTCTATCGTGGCTTGAAATCAGGCGAAAAAGTAGGATTTCCAAAATTCAAGAAGAAAGGCATTCACGATTCATTCCGGCTTACAGGTTCAATGCATGTATTTGCAAGGGAAATGGTTCTGCCACGGCTTGGGGAAATCCGCACCAAAGAATGTACAGACATCAAAGGTCGTATTCTCTCGGCGACAGTTTCCAGGGAGGCAGACCGGTGGTTTGTCTCTTTTGGAGTTGGACGCGAACGTCCCGCGTATGAGAGGACTGGTAGAGACCCGGCAGTTGGGGTTGATGTTGGATTGAGTTCGTTTTGTGTTCTCTCAGATGGGAGAAGGATAGAGTCGCCAAAGCCATTAAATAAAGCGTTGAAATTATTAAAACGAAGGTCAAGAAAACATTCGCGAAAGAAGAAGGGTTCAGCAAATAGAAAGAAATCTGCTTTACGACTTGCGCGTCTTCACCGCAAGATTAAAAACACGCGGAAGGATTTCCTGCACAAGGTTTCAACGGAGCTGGCGAAAACCAAGTCAGTGATAGTAGTTGAAGACCTTAATGTGCAAGGGATGATGGGGAATCACAGGTTATCCAGGCAAATTTCGGATAGCGGATGGGGTGAATTCGTAAGGATGCTTGAATACAAGAGCAGTTGGTATGGCTCGTCTCTTGTGAGAGCGCCGAAATTTTATCCATCGTCCAGAATCTGTTCCGCCTGTGGTGCGATGAGACGGCATCTTGATCTTTCCGAGCGGGAATTTGTGTGTGAGAGATGCGGTAATATTATTGACAGAGACGAAAACGCCGCTCGGAATCTTGAAAGATTAGCTACCGGAAGTTCTCCGGGAAGTTACGCCTGTGGAGATACCTCTGGCGGCGGAACGCCTCTACGAGACAGTGGGGCGGTCTACGAGCCATGTGTCTATGAAGCAGGAAGCAGGCACTGAATATCCTCTCTGGGATATTTGGGTAAGTTCTGTGGAACGGCGCTGCCAAAAAAACTAGCACTGGAGTTCACACCGCTGTGGCGAGCAAACTTCTCTTCCAATTTGGCGATTGCACTGGCGGTAACTGGCGAGCGGTTACCCTGTCAAACCGCCTCGGTACCGTTTCGCGACTACCATTAGACCCGTCTGTTACCTTAAGCAAGTACGATGGGCTTCTTCAGATTAACCCAACTCCCGGAATACCTAACGACCGCTTCATCCTGCTCCACGATTATGAAACCTCACTGATAGAACTGGATACTAACAATGTCGTGCCTATTTATCCCAGGCGATTCAAGCGCTACCCATGCCCTGTCTGGCAGTGCGAGGCAACACTTGCAGACAGGCAAAATCTGACGCTCCTCAAGGACATCGTTCTTTTTCCATACGAGCAATCGGTTGCTGTATTCTGGAGGATTGTCCTACCGTATAATTACAAGGCAACTGGCGTACGCCTGAAAATAAGACCATGGATAGAAAATAGAATCTGCCATGCGGTTGTCAGACCCGGCTCAACCGCTCAATGTGAGAGCCCTGCTAAGGAACTGAGTATGTTGCTAACAAATGCGAAATGGCATGAAGAACCAGCCAATAGAATACTCAGATATGCCTGCGACATGGAGCGAGAACTGGAAGAAAACTGCGAGAGCCAAGTACATAGTCCTGGCTGGTTTGAATGTGAGTTCACGCAAAGGGGCAGTGCCCCAGGATATGTTGTCCTGTTTGCATCAGTAGAAAAGAAGTACCAGAATGAGGTCTGGAAGCAAAAACCGATAAGGATTGTCCGTGTTGCTAACGCAGTCTGGCGGAAAAAAGTCCGTAGTTTCACAAAGTTAAGAGACCGAAAGCAGCTTTATGTGAGAGACAACCCTAATGCCCTCGTACTTGCATTGAACCTTGACTCTTTCATCGTTCACAGGAAAGACCGTCCCACAACAATCGCTGGTTACCCATGGTTTCTTGATTGGGGCAGAGATACTTTGATTTGCATCCCGGGACTCATTGCGGGGGCTCGCGCGAAAGAAGCAAAGACAATAGTCCTCGGGTTTGCGCGGTACGAGGAACATGGCACACTTCCGAATGTTCTGAGAGGAGAGGAAGTCAGGAACCGTGACACAAGCGATGCACCTCTCTGGTTTGTTGAGGCATGCCGGATACTAACACGAAATGGCAAAAGTGGTTCCCTGTTGCGGTGCCGGGTCAGCGATGCGGCTGGAAGAACGGTCCGGGATGTTCTGGAGAGTATCGTGTCCTGGTACATCCGGGGCACCCCAAACGGAATAGGAATGGACACGGACAGCGGTCTTATCTGGTCGCCCGCACATTTCACATGGATGGATACGAATAACCCACCCTGCACACCCCGCGAAGGATACCCTGTGGAAATTCAGGCCCTATGGTATAACGCCCTGACTTTCGTAAGTACAATATCAAACGAGCCCGGGAATGAGCATTACGAAAAACTCGCCCGCAGAGTAAGAGATAACTTCACCGCGTTTTATCCAAATAAAAGCGGCTACCTTAATGACTGTCTGAGTGTTCCGGTTGGGACACCTGCAAGGAATGCAGTCGCAGACCCGGTCTTGAGACCAAACCAGTTGTTTGCGATAAGATTTGGATTGGTAAAGGCGGAGACAGCAAAAAGCATTCTGCGCATTATAGAGGAAAAACTGTTGGTCCCTCTCGGAGTCAGGTCTCTTGCGGACGAGCGGCTGGCAGTGCCGTTAAGCATCAAATGGAATGGACTGGAAATAGGTGACCCATATTATCGGTACCACGGTAAGTACATTGGACCCGAGGGACCGAGAGAGAATGGACCATGGCGAAAGATTGCCTACCATAATGGGACTGCATGGACCTGGCTATTTTTTGAATTCCTTCTTGCTTATCTCAAGGTGTACGGAAAAACGCCTGCTACTCTGGCAAGAATAAGAGAATTCCTCCGACCGCTTGAGCCGCATCTTTCTGACGCCGGGGTTGGTTCAATCTCGGAGCTCCTTGACGGAGACGCACCACATACGCCGCGGGGTTGCGACTGTCAGGCATGGAGCGTAGCAAAGGCACTGGAAGTACTGTCCCTTCTCTAGTGACAGATCACCTTACAAGCGGGATTTCCACTTGCTTGCCATATTGGTAGGTCCCAAGAATTTTTCGCTGGTCATACTGTTGTGGCAATGCAATATCTATTATATTCGGTGCGCTATAGCCCGGCTTTGCGCCACCGAACTGCCATTCAGTTGCCTGGCTCTGCACAGAGCGGACTTTCCACATACTCGGTGGTGCGTAACCATCCTGACCCATAACAACACAAAGATATCCCGCCTTTGAAGCATCAAAACTCACGAGTTGCTTTGGGATGTAGATGTTTACAGTTCTCTCCACCTCGTTAACCTTTACCTGTGGCGCACCTATCTTGACCGGCTCGCCGGAACTGCTGCCAGCATAAACAGATTGTTCCCACCCATCCACGGTCACAGCGTAGTCCCAGCGAGAACCCTCCTCCACATAAGCTCCCCTGCCAGGCAGGAGTGCTTTCCTGCCCTTGCCCGGGTCCGAGTCAATGTACACATCTAAAATTTGAAGAGACAATCCAACTGGTGAGTTCCAGGGATTTGTTATACTGCCAAGTCGCACCTGGAAAATTACATTTTCTTTTGTCGAGTAAACCGAAAAGCGTTGAATGTCAAACGAACCAGGCACAAACACAGCGTTAGATGGATAGACATAGGTTCCGGGACCGTAGTCATCACCCGTTGCATCTATGACATCAACGAGTGGCTTATCCAGTCCAAGTTCAGGAACAACAAGTTTCGCTGTCCCGGGCGATGGCAGAGCATCTATCTTTTCTACACCGCGAAATACGAGGATGTTCGCGCGCAACTCTTCGTGTGAGACGAGTCCGAGAGCAGAAAATGGGATGGAAAATTCCAGAGTCCTGCCTGAACTTACACAGGAAATGTCAATTTTCTTGCGCTCCCATCTTTCTCCACCGTCTGCAATGTAGAGATTCACCAATGGCGGTCTGAAGGCGGTCACTACTACTTCGTGGGACAAACCGTATCCTAACTCAGCGTTTGTAACTTCTTCACGAACGCCAGCTGGTCTAATCGCCGATGGTTCTGGTGTAGGCACAAGATTAAGTTTTTTTGCGCTCTCGCTTCCAAGAGCAAGAACGACTTTAATATCTTCTGGTTTAACCGGCAAATCCCGCGCAAAATCCGCACGAATGTAGAGGTTCCTCGTATCGTAGCCATACCAGAACTCGTTAAGCCATTTCTCTCCTGCCTGCATAACTCCACCTGGAACCGCACGATAGCATCCAGCGTTTTCCCATTCTTTCGCCTCTGCAACGCCATCTACAACCGGAGAGATCTGTCCAACAATCTCTTTTGCCGGAGTCCACGCCCATTGAGAAACAATTGGAACATAGAGCCGAACAGGCGCTTCTTCCTCTATTGCGCGATACACTTCAACCAGGAGATTCCTGAACATCATGTCAAATGAGGCATCGTCACCAGAATCCATATCTGCCCCATACCACCAGAACCAATCGCTTCCTTCGGCACTGTACATTGCTTCAAATGCGCGCGATAGCCGTGCTGGGTCTTTATCTGGCCGACTGGCATACCTGGCCAGCGCTTCTCTTGCCTCAGCAAGATACACCCATGCTATATTCTCTTCCCGTTCTCCTATCCAGATATCATAGGTTGCGTTTATCCAGGAGCCAGCCCAGAGTTTCTGAATTCTTGACCGTGGCTTGTTGTTTAGAAGAAATTCGGAAGGTGTGACTGTTTCAATTGACTTATCCCTGGATAGCATCTGGTAAAGACCGTGCAGAAATTCTTTGCCATCATTGGGGTAATTCTCCCAGCAGTTCTCGCCGTCAAGTATGACGCTAACCAGAAACGGTCCTTGTTTTCCCTTCAATTGGTCCCTCACAAAATGCAAACGGTTTTGAAAATCCGCTACTGCCTGAGCTGCTGGCATCTTTGAATAGTTGAAACCAACTCTGTCACTCAACGCGCGGTCGCGGAATACCATCGCGACTTCTTTCTCTCCGTCAGAGACAACATACGGCTGATATAGAACCTCGCCATTGAGTATCCTTCCGAGTGAATCCTTTTTTAATCTCGTATTCAAGGAGCGCTCAAGAACTTCCTCATCCGAAGCCATCCACCCGACACCTGCTTTTGCTACAATTGGAACTATCTCCTGCGCAACCGAGCCCTCAGCAGGCCACATTCCTTGTGGCTTCTTCCCGAAACACTTCATATAGTATGCGATACCTTTTTCCACATGTGCTTCGGCATCTTCCGGGTATGAGAACCGTGTAGTTGGAAGGTCAATGCCTGGCAGAGCGACCCGTACGAGGTTTGTGTCGTAAATAAGCGGCAGTATAGGATGAGCATACGGGGTAAATGTTACCTCTATCTGTCCAGCATCCTGAAGTTTACGATGCACGGGGATAACTTCTTTCATTATCTCAAGGTGCATATCAAGTAGCGCTTTTTTGTCGGCTTCAGTGAAGTTGCGACCTTTTGCAACGAGTGTCCGTGCCGGCTCTTGTCTCTTGAAATCAGGGTCAAGCCATGCGAGATTGAACCACACCTGAAGGTCAACAAAATCCTGAGTTGTAAACTTCTCAAGAGCTCTTGAAACAACCTCGGGGCTATAGGAACGACCTCGCTTATCAAGCAGTTCACGATACCGCGGATTTGGGTCAATCAGGTTCGGCCAGTTTGCGTCAAAAAAACGCTCCAGAATTTTCGCTTTCTCGTCTCTTGTGAGTTCTTTCGCTTGCTTTTCTGAAAGCACCCAGTAAATATCCCGCTTCCCGTCAAGGAACTCTTCAATCTGTTTCAATAGCGACGGAGTAAGATTGAAGGTGCAGTGAATATCAGGATATTCTTGAAGGATGGCGCACATGTCATAGTAGTCCTTGACCGAGTGCATTCTCACCCAGGGTTTAGAAAAGTATCCCTGCTCGTCAACCGGGTATATTGGCTGGTGCTGGTGCCAGATAATTGCAAGATAAAGCGGGTGTTCCGCTGAATGGATGGCACCGTATGCCGAGACCAAAACCAGAAGACACGCAACGAAAACTAACACACCTGAACATTTTTCAGACAACATTAGTTCCTCCCTCATACGGCCTCTAGATTCAACTGGGTCCGCCGCGCCGGCGATGGCACTGCCACGCAAGGTAGCTGACTCATTATGATAGCGCTATTTAACTGGCACCAGAATAGCAGCGGAACGAGGTGCAAGCGTCAAAACAATTTCGCCGTTTTCCGTTGGTTGAACCAAAGTACCGGATATTTTATCTTTGAGTAGTTCCGGCGAGCCCAGGCCATCCGGGATTTCTATCTTCCGGTCCTCACTCACATCGGATACATTCATACAAACAAGAGCAAAATCCTGAAAATAACATGATGCGAAAGCAATTGTAGCAGGCGTAACATCAAGCACTCGCGTTATCCCATACCGAAGAGATGGCAGTTCTTTGCGGATGGATATAAGCCGCGCAAGATATTCGGAAAATTCTCTTTCTTGCTCAGTAACCTGCTCTCCAAATTTCATCATTCGCCTGTTGTCAGGGTCCCCCGCTCCTGAAAGACCAATCTCGTCACCGTAATAGATGGTCGGCACGCCACGTATGCTCATTATCAATGTGAATGCGAGTTTTATCCGGTCGTAGGTGCTCTGGTCATCGATCTGCGGCACTGCCTGAAGGACTTTGCCGTCTGAAGTAATATCACCATCCGCGTACGCAGCGAAGCGCGGGAAATCGTGGTTTCCGATAAAGACGCCCATAATAGCTGTGGCAGGATACGATTTCTCGCGCATTTCAAGCGCTTCTGCAAGAGCGGTACAATTTCTGCTCCGCGTTCCGAACACATCTCTTATAACCCAGAAGAGCGGGAAATCAAACTGCCCATCAAGCTCGTACTCGCTCACATACTCCATTATTTTCGCTGGAGATGATATTGATTCGCCTACCGTGTAAAATCGCTTGCCCTGCGGAAATTCTACCTCGCGTCTTATCGCCTGTCTCATCTCCAACCACAGCGAATGAGGCACATGTTTCACTGCGTCAAGACGAAAACCATCTGCGTCTGTCTCCTTTATCCACCACACTGCATTTTCAACCATTGCCTTCTGCGCCCCGGCGTTGCCAGCGAAGTCAAAAGATGGCAGAAAAGTGTCAAACCATGTAGTAAGCGGATGTTCATCAAACAGCCGTATGTTGAGCCGGCCGTCGGGCAGATTGAGTGGACCGAACCACTCCGGGTGTTCGCGAAACCAGGGGTGGTCTTCGTGTACATGATTCGTAACCAGGTCAAGAAGTACCCTGATACCGCTTGCGTGCGCAAGTTCAACCATCTCTTTCAGTTGTTCGTTATCTCCGAAATGTTCCTCAACATTAGTGGGACTTATGGGCCAGTAACCGTGATAGCCAGTGAACTTTCTCTGTGGGGGAACCGACTCTGTATAAACGATATTTGGATTCTCGTAGACGGGCGTAATCCAGATTGCGTTTATGCCGAGTTTCTGAAAGTAGCCATCCTCAATTTTCTTTATTATCCCGGCAAAGTCACCGCCTTCGTAGTTGGCGCTTTTCGCAATTGCACGGTCCTTCAATGGCCTGTCATTTTTCTTGTCGCCATTATGGAAACGGTCAATGAAAAGGAAATACAAGACCGTATCCCGCCAGTCATACGGTGCTGCATCGCCGAGGAATTCTTCAAAAACTATTGGTTCGGCCGGAATTCCTTTCTTGTCCTGTGCTCCAATCTGGAATACGCACCACCCGGAAGGAACCGTGTCCATCTTAATACGAAGCATGTTTGCTTTTTGGTCAACTTTAACACAATCCGCGCCGAGACGCTCGTTATTCAAAAGTACTACTACTGAGTTTTGGTCAATCTGAAAGGCGCCGGCACCCGGGACAAATTGAATGTCGTATTCCAGTACTTCACCAACCACTCTGTTGACGCCGACAAGCTCTGGCTTCTTGGGCGGAAAGTAGCTCAGAACAGAATTGTATCCACCAAAACCGTCTGGTGACTTATCTGGATTTTGTGGGTCTGCAAGCCATCTGCCATCCACCACAAACTTGTACTGATACTTGCCTGGCTCAAGGTCAACGTTTACCTCATAGGTGCCGTCCCCGTCTTTGTCAAGCAACTGGGTTGCATGCTGATTCCAACCGTTGAAATCACCTGCCACAAACACGCGCTGGACGGGCTGTCCGGGTCTGAAACGGAAGGTGTGCCCGGTATCTTTCGTCGCCCACAAAAGCAATGTAACAGGACGGCTTTCTCCCTGTGAATTTGAAATCACAAAATCAACTGTGCGCACACCAGTCCTGTTCTTGTCTATTGTGATGTGTATAGCGTTTTCTCTGTCATCGTAAGTCGCCTTCAGGTCAGGGCTTGCGGAGGGCGATACTTTGACCTGGAGGCGGGACTGGGGCGCTGTATTGTAAACGAGAGAGTCCAGGTCAACAGTATGGAGTTTTCCTGTTGTGAGTTTCGCAGGATTTATGGACCATACTTTCAGTTCCGCATGAACACCAGGCGAAAGCACACTGACAAAAAGGACTGTCAGTACAAATATAACAGCACTGCTCCCTTTCGTTCTCATCAAGTCAACTCCTCTCTGGATAGCTGCAGGAAAATTTTGGCTCTTAATCAACAATAATTACTGAGTTCAGGTCGCCGAAGCCGTCATCTGTTGTTTCGGGGTTTGACGGGTCCTGCAGCCAATTTCCATCCACGACAAACTTGTACTGATGCCTGCCAGGCGTGATTGGCAATACAATACTGAAAACTCCACTGGCATCTTTAGTCATCAAGTTTGCATCCTGACTCCATCCGTTGAAATTACCAGCTACCGCAACTCTGGACGCGTTCGGCGCTTTGTATGAGAACTTTATTCCATCCTTGACCTGCTTTGGCGCAAGCGGCGATGTTTTGACGCTTACAACCGAGTTCTCCCCGCCGAATCCATCGGGTGCGGTTGCGGGATTATTCGGGTCCTTTGCCCAGTTTCCGTCAACAACAAATTTGTATTGGTGTTCGCCTACCCCGAGAGGCACAGTCCCACGCCAGACGCCGTCTTTCCCTTTTGACAGGGCGAGCGAAGATGCGCTCCAATCGTTGAAGCTACCCGCAAGGTAAACGGACTGACCTGGACCGGCGTATTCAAATACAACTCCTTCACCGGTCACCTTTGGGCCGCCGACAGCCGCTGTCCCGGCTGGTTTTGGCGCCTGTGGAGCAGTCGCCTTCGGGCCATACACTGCCGCGCAACCTGCACACACGATTGCAGCCAGAGCAACTACAAACAACCTTCTCATACCTCACCTCCTGTACGCCGGTATCATCACCGCACTATAACAAGCGAATTTATGTTCCCGCGACCGTCATCATAAGTGTAAGGGTTATTCGGGTCAAGTACCCAGGCAGTGTTGTCAAGCACAAACTTGTACTGGTATCTTCCAGAAGACAGGGGAACAACTGCCTTCCAGATTCCATTCTCATCTTGCTTGAGAGTGATAGCCCTGCGCTGACCCGGCTGATACTCCCACCCGTTGAATTCCCCTGCTACATACACACTTCTGGAACCTGGTGAATCAAGTTGAAACAGAATGCCACCGGGGACTGGATGCGGTGGTTCCAGACGGTCTTTCACAAACTTGAGAGTCGCGCAACCGGCCACAAGAACCCCGACGACAAGCAAGGACAACGGCACTCTCAGCCGGATGTGTCTGGGTTCCATGAAAGCAAGTCCCTTCTCGCGTGGGACTTTCGCGTTAAAAGGAAACATGAGCATTTATCCCTACTCTGCTGTAATTTTGCAGATTCCGTTCACTGGTTCTGATAGCATCAAGAATACTCACACCGTCTGCTATCTTGACTTGAAAGGAATCATATAGAAATTTGTCGCGCATATCCATTTCGTCATCTATTGAGAGCGGTAATGGCGATTTCCCCCAGCCGAGAAGTATTGCTACTGACCGGGCTGGCTGCCAGCCAATCCCTGCCCAGTGAGAATGGAAGAAATTATTTGAAGCGCTCTCAAACAACGAAAAAGTGCGCGCGTTCCAGAAGATAAAGAAATCACGGAGCAAACCAATCCTAAGGTCCGAAACCACCTCAATTGTACTCAGGTCCGGGCCAGAAACTTCATACTGTCCGAACAGCGCGTTCAGTTTCAACTGCACAGGGCCCAACGTCCACTTTGTTGTTCCAAGAACCTGTATCGTTTGTCCTGGAGATACAAGCGGAGAAGATGAATCAAAGACCTGGTATGGTAGCCAGAACCGGGCAACCAATGGGTCAAATGCAGAATCCACTGTGTCCGACTTCTTGTGGCGTAACCAGCTTGCCTCCACTCCTGACTGCACAACTGGCATGGAAAGGGTGAGCCCTGCGCACGGCCCTTCGTCCCTTGCTTCCCCTTCTCCGAAATACTGCGTCATGTCCCACCAATCCTGGCGCCAGCCAACCTGCCAGGACAAGAGATCTTCCGAACCGCGAAATCCAACGATGTTCTTTCGTTCGTCATAAACAGGCCACGATTTGTCGCTGTCTGCATAAGTACCTGCGCCTTCGTTCCAGTGTGTAGTCACGAGTTCTCTTTTGCCGGCTACATATTCCTCAAAAAAGCGAAAGTGTCCCGGAACCAGGTCCATCTCAAACAATCCACCAGCGAGATAGGAGCAAATGGTTCCTTCGTACCAGACAGGGTTACCAGTGTCGTTTAACCCTGCTGCTGATTCTGGAGTCGGGAACCAGTTGTTGTCAGGGTTTGAGTAAGGGTACTTTATTCCACGGTCTGACCGCATTAACAAGGTTAGCCGGGTTAGTCCCACCTCTCTTGAAGCCCAGCCGACGAATGTATCAACACCAGAATTAAAATTGTCGCAACCAAAAAATACAATGTTCGTATCCCATGGCATTGTCTGAAAGAGAACACCCTGTGTTCCGAGACCAAAGTTCAGATTGCGGTCAACTGTGTCGTACAACAATATCTCTTTCTTCCTCAAGAACATTTCACCACGCATAATATTGAGAGGGTCACAAAGTTGAGTCACTTTCTCGTTTGAATGGAAAAGAAGCGAGAGCCACGGAAAACTAAAGCGCAGGTGTGCTTTGTCAAGGTCAAGAGCATAGCGGTCTTCGCCCGTATCAAAAGATAAGCGCGCAAATCCGTCCAGAACCTGTGCGAGAGAAAACCTCATATCCAATCCAAAGTAGTGCCAGGGCGTCTCAAGACGCCATTCCCTGTCTTTTTGCTCAACCCATGTATCAACGCCATACTTTCCTGAAATGTTCATTGTTCCGGAATACGGAAATGTGACAGCGCCATACCCATGCGCATACAGGACAAGAAAGTATCCGAATACTGCTACGATTATTCGCCTCATATCTCCTCCGCGATTTGACTTCTAAAAGTTGATACGGATGAAACTCTTAAGAAGCCCGTTTTGCTCCGCTGACAATGCCTCCGCATCCATATTGCTCCCGAACTCAAAGTATGCCTCTATGTTCCACCCAACCATGTATCGCAACTGATAAAAAGAATTGCTCCATATATTTGAACCGACGAGGTCAGCGAGGTGCCAGTAAAACCGCCACCTGTCACCAAAGTTTACACCTGTCTCCATGTCAATTGTAAAATACGGTTCACTCGTGCTGGTATATATGTCTTTTACCTTTGCGCGCATCCTCGCATACGCAAACTGATTTTCACTTGACAGTTCTAACCAGGCAGAACCAGTGGTGGTGGTTCTTTGCTTCACTGTCCAATCGGTTGCAAGTTTTGTTTTCAAATTTCCAACAAGCTCAGTGTATACTTCTGCGTAATTCCATTCGCGACGCCACTTACTCGCAAAAAAAGAGTCATAATCATTGTTATCTTCGTCGTACGAACTCACAAAATCGTCTCGCTTGTAAGTCAGGTTAATTGTCTTTTTTGGCACAAGGAAAACCGCCTCAGCATAGTAACCATCCCGGTCAAAATTATGGTCATCAAGGTCAAACTTTTTTGAGAGCCGGTCATGAAAGTACTTTCCATAATTGTACCTGTTCCAGGTGAGATATAATGGACCAATGCGCATCCCGCGAAGTTCCATACACCAGGCGGACGAATCAGTATAGTACTTCTGTTCTCCTTCAAGATCAGAACTGATAGCATACTCTGCTATGAAATTCGCTCCAAGTATTCCAAGATTCAAATCGCCTGAGAAAACATCGTTCCAGTTTAATCCCCAACCAGAGCCATCGTCCCATTCTTTTCTGAGTGCAGAAAAACCCATCTCAAGCGAGTCGTCCAGCGGACCTGCCCGCCAGATATTCTTGTTAATTTTCCCTATGTATGCAAACGCAGGTGTAGTGGTGTAGCGGCTCACCACTGCACTGGCATTTGTCCCTGCAAGGTCGTGCAGGTCATAGCGCAGTGCAAGCGCCTTTGGCCCCCATTGGTCGTCTTTGACTTTGTCCACATCTACAAGTCGTAGAAGCGGAGAGTTTATCCAGTGACGCTCTTCCCTTGCTGTGAGTAGTAATTCATGGTGCTGCTGCCAGAACCGCGCGTGTGATTGCACAAGCCAGAATTTCGCCTGTGGGTCGCTTGTATTTGACCACGCCCCGCATTCCGCATACAGGTCCGAACCTTTGACCGGGTCTGACCATAGTTTCAGGTTGAGATGATGCATCGGTTTTGCAATATTCCACCTGAAATCACTTGACTCGTAAGATGCTGTCTCCAGTTCGTAGTAACCGCCAACTCCTGTCCCTGCCATCAGAACGCTGGAAGCATAAACCATAGTGCCGGCAATGATAGAAAAAATAATCGCTCTCTTTGAGCAACACATAGGACTTTATAACCCCTGCGGAGGCTGTCTGACACCCCCTACAGATGAACAGTTAACGAACTCATGTAAGTGATGCCAAGTGCTTTATGAATACCAAAGTCAAAACCGAAAGTGAGCATGTTCGCCCGAAACCCGATACCACCAACCAATAACCCATAATGCACTCCCATTCTCAGTGAAAGGATGTCCTGAAACCATACTTCGCTTAAAAGTGATGAGTTCTTCACAAGGTCGTGCCATCTGCCGTTCATCGTCCGCACAGCCGCTGACAGCACCACGGGTGGAAAAGGATGACAGTATATCTCACCAAGCAAATCTGCTGAATGAGTAATCCCTGCTCCTCCGGAGAGAAGATGCACCGCTGGCGAATTGAGATTAAGCCCTGCAAAGCCAAAAGTAATGAATGTGGCTGGACTGATTCGTACGCCGAGGTCATAGCTCACAACATATTCTGGTCCCGCATACGCAGGGTCGTCTTCCCGGTAACCGGGAGCGCCTGCGCCAAGAAATTTTACCGCTCCGCCAACCGCTACTATACCAATTGCAAAACTACTGCCGCAAGCGACCATATCCTCAAAGTACGCACCGCTCATAGTAACACGCTCAAAATTGCATGCGAGAACTTGCCTGCCAAATGGAACACCGACACCAAGCGATACCTGGTACACGCTGGTCTGGTTGTAAGGCAGTGCACCCACCATATCAACAACCGGTGAAGAAAGAGTCGCAGAACCCGCTGGATTTCCAGGCAAAACCCCTTCATTCTCATATTGCGGCAGAACTATCCCAGCAAATAGCAAAACAGGTCTCGCTACTGCCGCAAGCACTACAATGGAAAACAATACTCGCTTAACCATAAAACTTAACGAACAGCATATACTGGTTTAATACATCACTTTTCGAGGTCGGCGCGCCGGCGTTCTCTACAAGCGGGTGCTTGGTTCTCCGCCACGCAAGCTAAATAATATTCTGAAGTAACTAGGCGGAGAACCGCAGCGAGCGTCGGCGAGCAAATATCATCCATAACTACATGCGAGCGTGCCCGCGGTAGAGACGCCAGGCAGCCGACCCATGACTGTCTACTATGTATCTGAACCTATGAACAGCACAAGTAGAACTCAGCGTATTAAAGCAAATGGCACGTTCTTGCGCCTGATTCTATCTGATTCGCCCTTTATTGCAAAAAAGTAAATCCCACCAGGCGCGGTCTTGTTGTTATCATCCAGACCATCCCATACATAGGAAACATGAAACTGCTCTGCTCCCGGAAAACTAATTTCTCTGGTTTCAAACTGTTTTACGAGATAGCCGTTGAGGTCGTATATCGCCGCATCAAGCTCGGCCGGTCTGGAGACATAGAAGCCGAACTCAATAGTGTCCCCTATACCGTTTCCGTCAGGGGAAAATACGGTGCTGGTGCGGGAAACCTCAGAAATAGAAAATGATATTTCTGCGTAGGTGTCATCCGGGACGCCATCGTTATCTCTATCTATTATGACTTCTGCGGTTCTGTCCACATTTGGAAGGTACTTGTTCAGAGGAGCGGAATCGCCACCAAGTGCCGACTCGTCGCAGAGCGCAGCGACAACCCTTATTTTTGCACCAACAGGAACTTTGCCATTGCCAAGACCATATAGCACATCAAATGGAACTTTCATCTCACTTCCACCGCTTGTGTAAGAAAAAGAAGTCGCAACCTGCACGCCGTTTGAACCGGTCAAATCCCGGCTTGCCGTAGGTGTAAGTACCTGATAGAAGTTTCCTTTTGCTCCGTCCCACGACCCGAAGAAAAAATCAATAGCACTCCCATCCCAGAACCGCGCACCTTTCTGCCAGTTATCTATGGAAGTCAGGTCCGTAGCGCCTTGAGACAATTCAGGGTTCACATCCATATACAGGAGCCACCCGCATCCATCAACAAAACCCTGTATCCCGAGGTAAAGGTTGTTTTGGTCCCATGTAACATACAACGCATCTATCGCGCCCTTACTCCATTTGCTATCGCCCGCCTCGCCAGCAATGTTCTCGTCAGAACAGAAACTACTAAGGTCACCATCTACTTTGATTCCATGATAACTCGCTGACAGGACTGCACCGCCAGAGAAAAGAACGCAAACCGTGATTATCATCCCGAGCCGGGTTCTATTCATCCTCCAGGTACTTCTCCCAACAGTCCGGCCGCACCCGTGCTCGTCACGTCCTTGTTCAGCGCTCAACCAGCACCTCTCTTTCAACGCGCCTTGATGCATCATAGAGCGCCTGATACACGGTTTTCCTTCCACTCAAGCACGCGTACATCTCAGCGTTCACGACCTCTTCAAGCCGGGAATATTCAATTACCGGCGGACGTGCAATTGCAGTCGTCATCTGTTTCATAAACACCTCTAGTTCCGGCGATTCCTTGAATTCTACCAGTGGATACGCATTGAGATTTACAGGAATCTGACCGAGTGTGTTGCACCATTTTGCCTGTATTTCCGGCGAGGTCAGAAACCTCAGGAATTCGTATGCCATCTCAGGATGTTTACACTCCCTGAAGACAACAATGTTGGTACCGCCGACATTGGTAGATGTCCCGCGGGGTCCCTCCGGAATTAGAGCAACCCCAAAATCAACCCCTGCGTCTTTAAACTGCTGGACATTCCAGGGACCGCTAAAAATCATTGAATACATGCCGTTCTTGAATCCGGTATCAGGGTCTATCGCACCTGCCTGCCATGCACCTACCTCAACACGGTGCTTCTGGTAAAGGTCTACTTTGAGCTGGAACGCAGCGACTCCCTCATCGCTGTCAAGAAGACATTTCGTCCCGTCTTCGCTTAAGAATTTGACGCCAAAAGTGTTGAAGAACGGAAAAGTCCACCACAGGGAATTGTGCATTGCAAATCCAAAGCGGTCCGTGCGCCCGTCTCTATCAAGGTCACGGGTTAGTTTCTTTGCGACCTGTATGAATTCATCCCAGTTTCGTGGAGGTACTGTAATTCCTGCTTCCATGAAATGTTTCTTGTTGTAAAACAGCGCGACGCCAGTGGTCTGGTCAGGGATGCCCCAGATTCCACCTTTCAATATGTTTGAATTGATAGCAGCCGGGACATACTCGTGAATTATTTTGTCTGCACCAAATTGCTTCAGGTCAATTATGGAATTAGACAGGACAAGGCGGGGAACGAAAGCAACATCTACTCTTGCTATGTCAGGCGCTGTATGGGTAACCATTGAGGTCATATATTTCATTTCGTGACCTTCCCACGGCACACGCTTCACATGAAGACGAACGCCAGGATTTCTTCTCATAAACTCTTCTGCTATCTTCAGAAACACCTTATGCTCTGCTTCGTTGTAGGTCTCCCATATTGTTAGAATAATTTCCTCTGCAGGGGCGCTTGCCTTTTTTTCACCCTTTGCGCAGCCAATCAGCACACACATACCAACTAAGAGCAGCGCAATTTTCTTCTTGTGTTTCTGAAATTCCAGCATCTTTACTCCTTTAGCGCGCCAACGGTCATGCCCTGAATAAAGAATCTCTGGGCAAATCCAAAGATTATTGCAATCGGAACAATGGAAAATGCACTCGCAGCCATCAGTTTTGTCCATTCGGTGGTATATTGACCACGAAAGAGCGCAAGACCAACAGGCAATGTCAGAAGAGGTGAATCAGGGGTATTTACTACAAGTTGCCACAAGAAGTTATTCCAGTGAAAGAGAAATGTAATCAAAAAGACCGTTGCTATCGCCGGCATAGACAGAGGCACTACAAATGTAAAGAATATTCGCCAGTCGCCTGCCCCATCTATTTTCGCCTGTTCAATCACAGAGTCAGGCAAGGTCTCCATATACTGCCTCAACAGGAACAATCCCCATACGCTTGCGAGATGTGGAACAAACATTCCCTGATATGTGTTAACCCAGCGAAAAGTACTGACGAGTGCGAACTGCGGTACTAAATAGACCATGCCTGGCACCATCATTGTTGCAAGAAGAGTCCAGAAAAGTGGTTCTTTGCCGGCAAAATCCTTCTTCGCAAAAACATATGCGCCCATACTGCACATCAATGCTGTAACTGCACCACCTGCGGTCGCAACTACTAAACTGTTCAGAAAGAACTTTCCGAACGGATAGTCGGGATTTTTCCAGACGGAAGCAAAATTAGAGAACAGTGGTTTTGCCCACGAAAAATCAAATGTAAAAGCGTGCCCTTCTTCCTTGAGCGCAACCCACAGCATCCAGAAGAACGGGAACAGCATTGCTACAGCCATAATTACAAGGACAACCATGAGCGCTCCGCGGCGGAATCTTCTCTTCAACTCTTCAAGACGGGATTCGTTTATTTCTTCTTCCTCAAGTCCTGGTTCAGCTCTTTTCACCTTATCATGTTTCCTCGGGCAGTGCCCTGCAATTTATCTTGTCCGCAGTGCGCGTGCATTCGCATAGGAAATCCCGAGCGTGACAAGAAGCAAAACGAAAGATATGGCTGCTGTGTAACCGTAGCGCATTGTCTGCCAGTTCTCAAAAAGGTAATACCCTGTCACGCGTGTCATTCCCTGAGTTACACCACCGACAACTGCATAGGGTCTGCCGCTTGTCATTGCAAAGAATTCAGCAAAAGCATTCAATGCCTGAATCATTCCTGTTATTGACAGGAACAATACTATCGGTTTAACCAGCGGCAGAGTAATCAGCCAGAATTTCTGTCCAGCGTTTGCACCATCTATATCTGCCGCTTCGTACACGGATGTTGGAATATTTTGTATTGCTGCAAGGAACAAAATCATCCCGAATCCGAGCCCTTTGAGAACCACTGCGAATGCAACACCGAGCATTGCAGTCCTTGGATTGCCCAGTATGCCTGTCTGCGAAAAATAAGTTATTCCAAGAGAACTGAGAAACCTGTCAAGAATGCCGTAGTGTGGACTGTATATGAAAACCCAGATAATTCCAACTACAAGCATGTCAAGAACATTTGGAAGAAAATAGGCGGTTCTAAAGAATTTTACTCCCTGCAGTTTCTGATTCATAACTACTGCGAGCAAAAGAGAACCCAAGACACTGAATGGAATGCAGAGCGCTGCGTAGTAGAATGTCATTAAAAGTGACCACCAGAAGCGGGGGTCCTGCAATAACTCCAGGTAATTTCCAAAACCAACAAACTTCATTGTGGTGAAACAGTTAAACAGGTCGGTTGTCCACGATACTCTGTTCACGCTCAGCCACATAGAGTAGAAAATTGGATAGGCAAGGAATATCCCGAAGACAATCAAGAAAGGCAAAAGAAATACATACGAAACCATGGTGTTCTGCCGCACAGTTCTTTTCATAATCACACTCCCGTTATCCACGGTCCGCTGCGCCAGCAGCCGACTCAGTGTAAAGTTACCTGCGTGGTACTACCCCAGACCATGTTATTCCTAAATAGTGGCTAAGCGAGTTGTCCAGCATTCCGGTAGTTGCGGTAAGCGCATAGTCAATGCTAATACTGGAAACCCTGATGGTTGCTCCGCAGCCAAACCGCCTGAGGTCGTAGCCAGCGCGTAGAGTGAACGGCTGTTTATTGGGCGATATTTCCAGCCCAAACGCAATGTCACTCTCTATTATACTTCTCCTGACCGAATAATCAATAATTACCCTGTACCAGTCCCGTTTGTAACTTACACCTGCTTCTAACTGGAGTGGGAGATGTTGAGTGCCAAGAACGCCAACCTCAACAGGGACCAAATTTGACGCACAGATACCAAGTGAACCCCATGTAAATGGATAATAGAGCCCGAGGTCACAGGTCATTTTGGAAGATTTTTTTCCGTAGCTCTCACAGAATCCTTTTAGATATTCATCCGGTGCATACTCCTGACTGAGACTCTTGATTCTAACTCCCACAAAAGAACCGGAGAGCTTGCCTGCCAGATAAAGCGAACCGATGTTCTCTTTATAGAGTTCACTGGCAGAGAAGGAACTGAATCCTGCCCCCAGCGTTACTATATCAAGCGGATACACGCCAAGGACAGTGCACTGAGACCAACTGGTGTTATACCAGCCAGGCACGAGTTGCGATGGCCCACCAAGTCCGCGGAATAATATCGCTGAATCGGCAACGAGAATCATGTTTCCCGGAACAGCAATCAATGCAGGGTTTTTGAGAGAAACATAATCGTTGCGGACAAGCGTTACAGCCGCACCTGCAAGTCCAGCAACCCGCGCCTGCTCAGGGTCCTGGAAAACAGCACCCGAGCGCACGCCGTTTAAGATAAGCATGGCGCAAACAATCAGGAACATTCTGTTTAAGTTTCTCATCTGACCACCACCACTGTTCCTGAGATTACTTTACTTCCTGTCTTAATCTGGTAGATATAAGGTCCACACTCAACAATGTTGTCGCGCTCATCAACTCCTGCCCAGTCAGTGCCTTTTAGAGTTTTGACCTTTCGTCCAGCCCGGTCATAAATCACAATCTCTATATTTTCTAACTGACCGCGGAAGTTGAAACTAACACATTCTCCTCTATCAGGCACAAACATAGGTCTTGAAACTGATGCCAGTTCTGTTTCATCACCAGCCGGTGCTTCGGATTCAAAAATGGCGTAGCGTCCAAGATGCTGAGTTGTTGCTATCAATGTGTTGCGCGAGATGTCAAGTTCCGAATTGAGGCGAACCCACCGCGCCCCATCCCAGTACCACATTGAAAGTGCCTGCTCCGTAACCTCAAGGGCGCTTACATCGCTATCAAAATACTTCAGCCGGATTTGTACCGGTTTTGAAAAGGTAAAACCTATTTTGTTTCCAGCCGTATCTTCGCACCAGAAATCGTACACCGCAACAGGTATGCGGCAGGTGATACCAATATTTTCCAGTGGCACCTGGCTATCCGCTACAAGTATTCCCTGGCTTTGATATGCGCCGAAAATACTCACAGTCCCCTTTCCACAATTTGAAGCAAGCAGGAGAGATGTTCTGCCTGAACTTTCACCTGAATCCGGCAAAGAAACCTCACCGCCGTTCACAAGATTGCAGGTCAGTTCCTGCGTATCATCTATCTTTAGAGTAACTACTGAGCCGTTTCCGGGAAAGTCGCCGCTTCTTCCATCGTTCTTTACTGCGTGAATATAGTAGTAGATTGTGCCTTCATCGGTAACGCTTGCCGGAATATCCGCTTTCCCTGATGAAAAACTGACAGATGTATATGTGGTGTCTTCCTTGCGCTTGTAATAGAGAGTTGCGCTTTGAATCTGGCCGGACGGCTCAAACTGCGCTACAATTTCAATTGGTCGGCCGGGATATGCAAACGCTGTCACGGGAGTATGTCCAATCATTGGCGGAGAATATGGCGTAGCTGACACCTGACTGCTTGTATCGCTTTCATTACAGCTGGTATCCACACTTGTGACACAGAAATAGTATGTGGTCTCGTTTGACAGTCCTGTCGCCTGAAACTGATTGCTCGCAAGCGGCGTGGAATTTAATCTGTCTCCTTTCAAACCTTGAACAGTGCTCTGCCATACATAGTAACCTGCAAGGTCGCAAGCAGATGTAACCTTCTGCCACTGTAAATTAACACAGCAATCTCCGGCAGTTGCTGAAATATTTTTAGGAATCGGAGGTGGAGTAAAATCGTCACCCGGAGAAACCCCCGAATCCGCGCCACAATCGCCGTCTCTGTCTACTGGTACTACACACCAGGCGCTGAACTTGAACTGGTCATACCAGTTAGCGCCGAAATCATCTTCCTGGTTCGGAATTGCCTCATGGACACTTCCGATGAGAGTCCCATCGTCGCCTGCTGAGAGAGCCACAATAATTTTCAACATTGCGTGTTGCGGAACGCCACCTGGAACCCCGGGGAAGAGAACGCTCCAAGGTATGCCGAGCTCTGCAGAACCGGAAATGCCGCTGCCTCCCCCCTTACTCGCTCCGTTCGCTTGGCCTGAGAGGTTATCGGTTTGTACAGTTGTCGTGATTCTAAAGAACCTGAAAGATGGGTTGTCCTGCATTTCATAGAGTTCCCATTGATAGTCAGGCTTGAACGATTCCGGGAAAAGATGATTTTTCCTGTGCCAGTATTCAAGACCGGAAGCGTCTGTTATGTCGCCAAATCCCCAATCGTCCACTATATCAAGATAGACCCATACTCCGTTTCCCTCCTGTGCGCCTGATACCCCAAGATAAAGATTATTTGCATCCCATGTACAGTAGAGGTCATAAAGTTCATTCTTGTCGCCCCAGGGTGAATCATAATGGAGGTCGGCATAAATCAGTTCGTCACTTGAGAAATCACCTATATCCCCGTCCACTAGAATAGTATGTGGAGTTAATCCAAAAGATGTGCTTGCTATTGCAAACAAAAAAGCGCTAATTAGAGATAGCGCTCTGCTCACTAGAATTTGCCTCCAAATGAGAACCGGTGAGTATAGCCAAGGTCGCCATACGGCACAAACGCATAGTCAATATAGTAGTTATAGATTCTAAATCCGCAGCCGGAAGTCAATCCAGATAGCGCGCCAAGCACATTTCCGCCAACTCTTTGCTTGTAACCTGCACGCAAAGCAATGCGTCCCCAGAGCCACAATTCAGCACCTGCTTTCACAGTAAGGTTGTTGTCAATCGGCTGTTCCGCCTCTATTGCAAGAAGCAATCCGTCTCTGAAATATGAGCCACTTGCTCCAAGCCGGACAATTAACGGGATGGATTCGTGCATCCGGTCAAATTTTAGCGACCCGCCGATATTCTGCACTGCAATGCCTGCTCGCCATACTCCACCAAGCATCGGCTCCTCTGCGAGTATTCCTATATCGCTGGATAGCGTATCTGCCTCAGCGTCATCAATTGATTCAGCAATATACTTAATAGATACGCCTGCTCCAACTTGTGTGGATAGTTTCCTGCCTGCTGCAAGCACCCCAAGCTTATCCCATGCGCCCCACCTATCATCCAGAATCAGGTAGCCGTCATAATTATTCGCTATGATGGTGCGTGGAATACCATCCGTATGAAGGTAACTCATATTAAGCCCGAGAGTAAACCAGTTCAAAACTGGCTGGACATAACAAAGTGAATGATACTTAATATCCTGGAACCATTCAATGTGCATTGCGGAAAATTCAATTCTGTCAAGATAGGCAAGACCTGCAGGATTCAATAACACGCTTGCGGCGTCATCAGCGATACCAACAAATGCTTCTCCGAGCGCAACAGGCCTTGCAGCAGTCCCGATTTTGAGGAAGCTGCCAGAAGTAGTGCCAGGACCTTTTGCATCAGCAGGCGCTGTTCCACTTATGCCTATCATAAACATTAGCACCATGATTACAACCACTTTGCGTCTAAACATAATAGTCCTTACGCACCGTCACTCCTTGCCGCTGGAGGCGGTCGGTGCGCCGACGTGACACTACCTTATTATTCCAAGTTTTCCGATAAATCTCTTTTGTCCTTTCGTCAGAGTGTCGTCCTTAGCAACGAAAATATAGAGACCGCTTGCAACTGCATAACTATTATCATTTGTCGCAGACCACTGGAACTCTCCTATATCGTCTGCCTCAAGGTTATATCGCACAAGTTCTCCTGCAATATTGTAGACGCATATCTGCGTGTTCTCGGTCAGATTCGTAAATATGATACCTGAATGCGGGTCCTCTGGAGAATATAGCCGGCCAGTTTCATCCTTTCCATCATACGGCCGCCAGGGGTTGGGATAAACTACAACATTTGACAGGTCGTCTGCAGCTTGCCCGCGTGCCAGGAGACAAAAAATTGAAAGATACCGGACCTCGGCTCTGACGACGCCGGTATTGATATCCGGCTCATTAATTCCTCCGTCGCGAACTTCTTCCCAGTAACAATTTTCTTCGTTCAGGCGGTAAACCCTCAACCTTGATACTTTCACAGGATGCTTATCTCCTTCGGAATAGTCAAGTATGCCGTCCCTGTTTTTGTCCGCAAAAGGTATTGATATTGTGAACAACTCATTGTTCAGCCGGTCAGGTTTGCCATCACGATTTGCATCCCTGTATATACTTGTTTTGCCTGCATCCGTAGCTGAGAACGAAACTATAGTGTTTGAAATATCCGACACATCTTGATTTTCCTTGAGAAGCACAAGTTTACGAATCCCTGATGCGCCGGAATTTGCGGTTTCAATTGCCTTGTTCGTGTCACTAAGAGATTCTTGCTTAGATATTTCAACGCGGTTACATATTGAAACGACTGCCTGAGCTGTTGGCAGAGATTGCGCGGGAATATCCACTTCAATTCCTGTATTCTCATCCTGTGCGCCAATTCCGCGCGAACCCTTCCTTAAGAGCGTCTTCTCATGCGCCTGTGCCCTGTACCCCGCAACACCCAATGCTGACTTTGAAATGGTCGCTTTCGTCCAGTTCCCGTAAAATGCCATTATGGTGAAGTAGAAAGACGGACATGTTTCGCCATAATTGATTGAAACGAAATCTTCCTTTGTGCCGGGATAGGATGCACGCAGTCGTCCCGATTTTGTTATGTCTTCCACCTGTCCTGCAGCGGTCACCTCACAGGTGGAGGTTAGAACAACATAGTGATGAGCGGGGCCAAGCGACTGAGAAGAACCAGGAGAAGTCCAGCAAAGTTCAACCATCCCTGTTTCATTTGCGGGAGATGTTTCAAGGTTAGCAACACCTGCCACATCCGAAAGCAATTGCCAATCAGGCAGGCGACCGGAAATATCCGGTGGAACACACATTATATGTTTAGAGAGTGCGGTGGTGGTTCCATCTAAAAGACAGGCAATTTTGTAGTAGTAACTGACATTGTTGGTAAGACCGTCGTTTACCCATTGGTAACCACCGGTAGAATAAACAAGCGCGTAGTTTTCATCAGGAGCCGTACTGCTTCTATAGATGAGAAAATTACTTTGAGTTACGAAAGGATTTTGTTCCCATGTAAGGGTGACAGTTTGGTCTGATGCGGAACCTTTGAACACAAGAATCTGTTCCGGTAGAATTTCATCTACTGTTGGCACACCCCAGAAATCATACATATGGAGCACCCCTTTACCATTGTCCCTGACAAGCACTTCTCTGTATGGTTGTCCAGGAAGAGGGTCTGGCTCCGGAGTTTCTCCGCTTATGTAGTGGTAGCGGAGTGGTTCATGCTCATTTATTGGAAGAACCAGCATAGTTTGATACTCTCCACCGCTACCAGAAAGCAGTAACTTCTTCTCGCCCATTAGAGGGTCTTGCTCCCAGTAAAGTTTCTCTTCCGGAGAGGCGTTTTTCTTGGTTAAATGAAAAACCACAGTGAGATATGGTCCAGGCACACCCCATGCGACATTTGAAAATTCACTCATAAGGAAATTATCGTACGCATCCACAGTCCTCATCTTGTAGAAATAGGTAGTCCCGTTTGTGAGGCCTGTGTCACTGTAAATGGAGCCGCCAACAAGTGTAGTTGTACCATTTACAAGGAGATAATTTGAACCATTGGTACTACGGTAGATAAGGTAACCCGCAATATCAAGAATCTTTTCTCCACCGAATGTTGGCTCAGTCCATTCAAGCGAACAGGTTGCGCTTGAAGGCACCACGCGCAGGTTTGCCGGCGGTCGCGGAACGCCTGACCAGTTATCGTTAACCGTAAGCGAAGTTACGCCATAGGGAACATAGACAGAGCGCACCCAGGTGACCTGCTCCCAGAGTTTCTTCGTCTCTCCTGCTACGGTTGTGTACTGGGCGGTGTATTTGTAGTAGTATGTCAAGCCGGGCTGAAGGTAGCGTACCGCCTCGTAAAGATTGTCGGGTCCGAGAGACATAGGGCAGGCAGTTACTTCCCAGTTGCCGAGGTCGCTACCTGCACCGGTGATGTATTTCTGAACAGACCGGAATGGTTCTTTCTCACCTGCGGCGAGCGGGCGCACCAACCCCATTACAAGCCCGCAAGTAAATAGTATGATGAGTGGTTTCAATTTATACGCACCCATTCCATTCTCAATGTCGCACAACAAATACACGAGCGAAGCATCTCACTTTAGCACGGGCAAACCCGTGCCTACAAATGTGCCGCCAGACACATTTTTCTTAACGCCGCACGTGCCTCTGGTACGAGATTCTTCGGCTTCGTCTCAGAATGACAGCGACCCCTTATGTTTCGTCTGTCCTGGGTAAATACACCCGTGTTATCTTACCCTGCACTTTGTATGGATATACCCTGCCATCCTCGTCCGCAGGTGTCAGCCACACCAGATGCCCGTGCTCGGCAACATAGTCCCAGTCCATATGTTCAACCTTGAAATAGACCGGAATCTTCTCTGCTGTCCTCCCAGATGCCATCTGGGTATAGGTATCAGGTGAATCCGTAGCCAATGGACCTACCATTGCAAGGTTAGCGTCCACTACATTTGCGTTCGTAGTTCCCTTGTAGCAGTCAGAAGATGTCACCACATAGTAGTAAGTGTTACCGAGAATCAAGTTGGTGTCATCCCACTGTTGACCATAACCGGCAGTGCTGTAGACAATCTCATAGTAGTCAGTCGGCGATGTTGCCTTGTAAACATAGTACTTTCCGCCTGCGATTACATCCACCGGCTTGAACGCTTCATTGATGGTACCCCAGTCGCTGTTCCACGACCATGACAGCCGTATAGTACTGGTAGCCAGAGGAACTGCTTCAACACTTGACGGTGCGATTGGAGTTGATGCCCAGTTGCAATACACAAAGTACTTACTGATGTCCTGTGGTATCTCCACTTTCCTCCGTGCGTCTCCGCCTATGCTGATGTAGGAACCATTGCCGTCGTCAGTTACTGTCACTGATGACTGGGATGTGATAAACGCCTGGTCACCGCCTTCTGTTGGCACACAGTCGTAGTAAGTTGTCTTGGTCAACAAGCCGGTCGGTGCCCATGTATCAGGTGACACTGCAAAGAACATGAAGTTGTATTTTCCGCCTGGTACCAGGCCAATCTGGTACTGGTAGGTGCCGTCACCAACCGGTGTCATTGTTGCCATCTGGTCATTTGTCATATCGGCACGACCTGGCTCATTCCATGCGCTGATGCTCGTCCCTGACTGGATACAGATTTTTTTGGTCAGGTCTCCATACTCTCCGCCAGCGCCAGAACCGTCAAGCGCAAAGCTCGTGGATGCCGCAAGAATTCCAGCCAGACCAAATGCTGCAACTCTCAGTAGTTTGTTCATAATTACCACCCCCTTTCTTTCTGGATTTTTCCAGTTACTCTGTGTTTCACTCACTTCAGTCACCTCCTTTCCTTTCTATTAGCAAGTCCTACCATATCTTGACACTGACCCCAGTGCCATATATTCTTCGGCCGGGAGCAGTATTGCAGGCAACGAATATTTTTCTGTCGTCAATATATTCCACTTTGAAATATACAGGTCTCTTTTCCTCGGGCGTTGCGCTCGCATCACAAAAAGAAAACTCGGGTTCTCCTGTTCTGTATAGATTCGGTATTTGCATCTTCGTTGAATCACCGCAATAAGCATCTGAGGAAACGAGAACATAAAAGTATTCCAGCCCTCTGACCATGCCGAGATTATCGCCAGGATTGTTCCGGTCATCGTCAACCCACTTAAAAACGCCGGATGTAGAAGCCCACAGTACATATGGGCCTGCCTCGCTTACACTTGAGCGCCAGATATGATAAGCACCACCAGCAATAACATCAATTGCTTTGTTTTGCTCTCCTTGCTTTCCCCAGTAGCCATAAGGAACCCAGCCAATCCTGACAGAATATGAACTCATAGGATTTGCATAAAGCTCTGGTTCTTGAGGTGCTGCAGAAAAATTACACAAGACATACAGCGTTGTGCCACTGCTCAAGTTATCTGGAACATAGAGGAGGCGCCTGCTGTCTCCTGTCCCACCTACCGTTCCAAACCATGCTTTTCCGGGTTGTGTGACACTTACCGTAGAAGTTGACACAAGCATCCCTTCATCACCACTATTCGGCACTGTGTCATAATAAGTCGTTCCTGTCTGGATCCCTGATATGCTAAAAGTTGAATATGCAAACAGGATAAAATTATAGGTTGTTTGAGGGATAAGATTTACGGAAAATTCAAGCTCATCTGGATTTCCGGGGGGAGAGACCATATTTACGGCTCTACCGCTGGGAGTGAGATTTGACCTTCCTTCTTCGTCCCATGAAGAAACGGTCTTCCCCTCCTGAAACGCGATGGATTTTCTAACGCTTCGCCAGGTTTCGTTTGCATTGCTATTTACACGGATTTTTGTGACAACATACGAAGAGGTGGGGTATGCACTTACAGTAGAAGAAAGAACGCTATAATAATTATCGCAAATGCCACCGGGCGGACCCTTGAATGTGTCGGAGGAACGCATGAGGAAATAGTAGGTCACGCTATTTGTAAGACTATCAAATGTTTTAGAAAGAACAGAACCAGAAACTGTCGCTGTCAGTTTGTATGATGAAAAATCTCCTGGAGTATAAGTCGTCATGTAGATGTGATAAACGCCACCACAAACGACATCGGCTGCCTTCATTGCTTCGCCTGCACTTACAGGCACATTGTCAATAACAGTTGTCCATTCTCTACCATACGGCTGAGACCAATATAGAGTGATTTTTTCGTTTCCCGGGACAGGTTGGATGTAAGTCGGTGCAGTAGGAGTTGACGCAAAATTTGCAAACACAAACCAGGTTGAACCATCCGGAAGAGATGAGGGAACCTGAATGACCCTGCGTGAATCCCTGTTTGCACTCACTCTGTCAAAATAACCTGTCTGGGGACCGGAAATAGAAGTAGAGGATGTAGAAACACTAAAGCAGCAGTGAGTATCGCCAGGAACCACATCATAATATTCCGAGTTTGCCTTAAGACCCTCAGGTGGCGTATTTGTCGTTTCTGCAAAAAATATGAAATTGTAATATTCTCCCTTAAGAAGCGGAACTACTGTGCGGTAAGTTCCATCGTCCTTGTTTGCATCCATTTCCTTCTTGCCGTTTGTAACATTCGCTCTATCACCTGAACTCCAAACAGATGTCTGTGTTGACGACATAACTGCAAGATATAGTTTTATTTTGCTTGAATCGCCCCATGGAGAACTTGAGAGACCCGCCGAATATGGCACACCGAAATTGACATAAACCTGCTCACCCAAATACGCAGAAACAACTGTACCTGTTGTGCTTTCCAATTCAGGACTTCCGGAATCGCAAGAACGAATTAAGAAACTATAGGTTGTGCTGGAATTTAGGCCCATAACAGTATATGGTTGTGAATAGCTGACTGGAGTTGAATTTACCTTGATATCAGGGTCCCCAGTACCATCGTTCCTGTAAATATTATAGCCAGCCAGGTCTTCTGCAGTTGTGTTCCTGTCCCAGTAAAGATACGCTTTACTTACTCCTGGATACACGGTAACACCTGATACTTCATCCGGGTTTTCTTCCCAGTTTCCGGAAACAGTTGTAGACGAAGTCGGTATAAGATATTCCCTTCTCCCTGAATTCGTATCAAAATTTTGCTCTTTTGTTTCTAAGCAATTATATCCATATCTATATTGTATTGTTGTCCCTGAAATCATACCGAGTTCAATCTTATAAACATTTGTCACGCCTATCCGTGTCATCGTACTTCCAGTGGTTAAATAAAGCGGTTTAGTATTTCCAATAATCGCAACATCTTCTGAGTTGATATTTCCAACATCAACTTTGAATGTAATCGGAACGCACCTTGCATAAACCTGTGTTGCACCAGAAGCATTCCCTGACGAATCAACCGCTACTAACTTGTAATAATAGGTTGTCTCCAAAGACGCACCTGAGTCAGCATAGTATAATTCCACAGGTGATATAAGAGTGTCATTTAATTTGTTTGATTCAGAAGTGCTAAAACCAGATACAGTGGACCTGTGCAGATTATAACCAGCGATGTCTCCCTCTGGATTCGGGTCCCATTCAATTCTTATTCCATCAAGACCATGCGTCCCCAGACCAAATACCTCAAGCCCTGAAGGAGATTCAGGTGCCTGTGTATCTTCTTCTCTCGGATAATCAGAAACAACGGAAGAGTAAGAACTTTTCTTTTCTCTTCTGTCAGTCGCGCTGATTTTGTAATAGTAGGTGTTGTTACTAAGCAGGCCAATATCAACAAGATTTATTGCTTCTTTATCTCGTCTCGCTATCTCTACAAAACCTTCAGATGAACTGTATGAGGAGCGGAGGATAGTGTAGTAACTCAAATCTGGTTCTGCATTCTTTGTCCAGAAAACAGTAAGTTGGTTTGGTCCTGGAATTATTCCAACGCCACCTGGCGTTCTTGGAGGCCTGTCATTGTAATATCTCCAGACATTTGCTAATAACATTTCGCCGTTGCCTTCATCAATAATCTCTACATCAGGGACACTATTGTCTGTGAGTTCACCACGGCTTGAATCACTCAAGGAACCATCCAGAAATGCGTAACCAGCACTTCCTTCCCATATATCGTTTATTAGATATTTGTACTCAAGAAATGTTGTGTCATCAAATTCAAAAGTTCTCTGAAATGTCCCGTCACCGTTGTCCTCAAGTGGAACCTTTCCCCAGTAATCATTACTGAAAGCTAAAGCACCACCAGCAATAGTTACTGAACTTACACTTAAACCGCTATCTCTCGTATCAAGCCAGAAAGTTACTTTTATCGCTCGTGGAACAACAACAATTTCATTTGAAAGTGCTGACTTGTTCCCATTTCTGTCAACCGCACGAACGCGATAGTAGTAGGTCGTACCATTCTCAAGACGGTCATAGACATTGCCATCTGAGTCGAGTTTGCCATCCAAGTTATTATCGTAAAAAAACGGCTTGAAGACCTCAAAAATTGGCTGTGGGTAAGAGTAATCTGGAATTGGTTGCCTGCTCCTGTAAATCAGATATGTTTGAATATCATCCTCAGTATTTTCCTGCCATGATAACATCACCGCCTGGTCCCTCGGTTTGGCGCTTA
Source organism: uncultured bacterium (assembly GCA_964622465.1). Classification (GTDB taxonomy): domain Bacteria; phylum CG03; class CAZUQH01; order CAZUQH01; family CAZUQH01; genus CAZUQH01. The sequence goes on from CAZUQH010000005.1 coordinate 31,169, forward strand.
AGGATTTTGGTGCAGAAGGAGCAGTGTTGTCAACTGCAAGAGTAAAATCAACGGTGTTATCACCAGGAGAAATTGTTTCATTTTTCCTATATATCTCATAACCAGGAGCCCATGCTTTTATTGAATGGTCTCCAGTGAGAACCCTTTCTATTGAATAGTTTCCGCCTGAATCTGCGGTTGTCGTCCAGTGACTCTTTCCGTCAACATCAACGATTGCATTTGGAACATTTACAACACCAGAGACCGTTCCAGTGCTGTAACCGTTTTTAATCAAGATTCTTCCATAATGAGAATTGACCTGAATTGAAGAAATATTACCAATAGCATCTGTATTAAATGTTTCGTCAGTAAGCCAGTCCTTATAAGTAGTGTTTTCATCACCTGTTCCAGCATCGTTCAGAGTTACATTACCGTTTGAGCGATTCATCATAACAATTGCTTTCTGTCCCCAGCCGGTCCTGGAGAAAACAACAACATCCCCATCGTACTGCCCTCCGCTATACCATCCACGACTTTCTTTTTTAGGGTCGCCACGAAGAGCGGGAAAATTTGCTCTTCCGTGAATTGTTTTCTTTAAGGCGCCTCTAACCTGGGACCAGGTAGAATCATTCAAACGACTCCAGGGCATAGGCCTGACATTTCCATCTCTATCCATTTTTGCTGGCTGGTTTCCATCATACGGTCCTTCCAGACCAAGTTCTCCACCATAGAAAAAGATTGGTGAAACACCGACAGTAAAAGCTGTCATATAACCAATCTGCTGATGCCAGGGCGAATTGGATGACTCATCTCTACCACGGCTGATAAATCTTCTTTCATCGTGGTTTTCCATCATTATTGGATTTATTGACCACTGGTTCTTGTTTGTTATCTGTTCATTATCAAGACCATTCCTTAAATCAATTGTACTGACTCCACCTCCTATCCCCCTGTCATAACCTGTCCCTGGCATTGCCCAGGAACTAATCCAGTACTCTCCTCCATTCTTATAACCCCCGCTTTTCATGTCCTCACCGCCGTGTATCATTGGTCCGTTGTCTCCTGTGAAATAATTGTTCCAGTAAACCCCTTCCGGTATTTCGCCCATTATGAATAATTGAGGGTCCCAGCGGTCAGTCAACTTTCTAAGTGCAAGGTTAAATTCTTTGTGCTCAAAACCATTTCCATATTCAGGAGGTGTATCATTCCAGAATTTTGGATTATCGTATCTGATTGCATCGCACATTGAGAAATACCAGATTAAATTATTCAACCAGAAAGCACGTGCCTCTGCAAATTCCTGGATAGTTCCCCATCCGAATTGCTCCTGTCTGAAGAAATCAGGATTTTTTCTTGCTGTCGGAGAGTTCTTGCTTCCAACCTGACCGCAAACCCAGTCAACCATAACTTTTATATTATGATTATGGAGCGTCTTTACCATTTCAATATATTTAGAAGTTCTGCCAAACTTTGTTTCCTTCTGATATGCATCATCAATATTAAAACCCCAGATTCCTCCACCGAATTCTGTTGGAGGACCAAAATAAGCCATGTTTATTCCAAGGTCATTTAAGTAGCCAACTTTATCAATTACTCCTTGAAAATCGCCGCCATAATCATTGGTATCATTTATATCGTCATTTGAAGTATCGCCGTTATACCAGGCGTCAATGAACATGTTGTACAGAATATAATCAAGTGCTGATGGTGGAGCAGGAGAAATCCCTGCTTCTGGAGGTTGTGGCTCATCAGGAGGAGGTGTAAAATTCGCTTTTATTCCTCTTGCATCTGTTACTACACCTCTTGTTGAAAATGTTACAGAAAGATAATAATCAACAACCTTGTCCTGAACCTCAGTCCAGGTGTTCGTTCCAGAAGAAGTAATAACATCAACAATGTTTGAATTGTCCGCATCCCATTGTCCAATAGAGCCATCAGTTCCACCTTCGTTCCAGAAAGTTGCCACGGTAAAATTCACACTCTTTCCAAGGAATTTCTCTTTCCCGCCGAGTTTTTCAAGAGGCATCGCAACTTCATAAAAATAATTGTTATTGTTTTCCGAATATGCGCCGTATCTTGTATCTGTAAATAGCGAGTTTTGTGCACGCGTAATATCATTCCCTGTCACAACTTCAATAATCCACTCCCATGGGACATCACCGGATACATAAGAATCCTCATATTGATTGTCCCTTCCTCTGAAAACTCTTTCAGTTGAGGCAAAGTCATTGTCAATCATAATCTGAACGAAATTCCTTCCATCAAAGCCAGCGGTTACGGTAGACGCAAAAGCAAAATAAAAATAAAGATTAAATTCATCACAAGAAATTGAAAATGAAGATATATCAAGTTGAGACGAACTTCCCCTGTCTGTTCTCTGGTCTCCGATTCTGTCACGCCAGAGAGCGTCACCACCTGAGACAACAATGGAATCTACAACAGTTGCATAATTGTCTGTCCAGTCATTGTTATTGCAATCCATAGTTTTCCGGTTAATGTGAATTCCATCGGAAACAGTCCATACGCCGACAGTTCCTTCGTTATTTTCTGCCTTCACTCTTGCGTAATGGTAATAGCCACGAGAGAGGCCTGTTACTGTATAAGTGCTAACAGTCCCTGCTAAAGTAGCGGAAGAGCTAAAGAAACCAAAGTTTACATCTGTTGAAATTTCTACGAAATAATTAACGATTTCTCCACCATCAGGAATAAACGGCCAGTCCCAGGTAACAGTCCCATCCGCATCTTCAATTCCATCAACAATGCCATAGTTGTTTTTGTTATCACTACTTCTGTTATCATAAACAACGCTCACCTTTACTTTACCCGGACTTATTAAACTCGGGCAAGCACTTGCTTCCTGAGATAAAGTAGAAGTCAGTACCTCGCTAAAGAGACCGTTCGCCTGGTTGCCTTTATCATAAGTAATCACTCGGTAGTAGTATGTGACACCTGTAGTCAGCTCTGAGTCCAGATGAACATTAGTAGGATGTGTAACGGTTGCGATATGAACTACATTCGGAGTATCTATATCTGAAAAACTGAATGTCGCTCTGTAAATGAAATATTTGTCAATATCGTCAACATATTCTGGTATTGGTTTTTCCCAGGAGACATTTATTGTTGTGGAACTGTTTGATATTGCTGAAACACTCGGAGGCGGGTCTGGATTCAGGTCAAGTGCCTGGTCACTGTTTTCTGTATTGACACCATCTGTTGACCAGGTTGACCAATTGTTTACATCATCCCTTGTTTTAATAGCGAAATAGTAAGTTGTCCCGGGATTAAGACCTGTTACCGTGTAAGAATGACCAGTTCCTTGTGTTGTATAGGATGTTGAAATATCAATAGAATAAGTGTAAAGAGGATTATTGCTTATTGAATCAAAATTAGCCGATGTAATAGGATGAGTAGATGCTTTTAACCTGTACAGCCCATCAGTAAGGTCACCAGAAGTTCCATCATCTCCAGGAGCAGTCCAGGACAACTTTACATCGCCATCATTTTCTGTACCTGTAAGAGCTGTCAGGTTAGAAATAGCACACGGGGCATACACATCCGGTGCAAGGAATATCCAGTTCTCGTTGTTGTTTCCAGAATCAACAGATTCCGAACATTCTATTTGGTAATCAAGAGCATCTGAGTCCTGTACATCAACGAATTGTACTGTCTGCGAGCTCAAAAACCTTATATACCATTTGTTTCCATCAATTGTAGAACGTAATTTTATTCTATTTGCTGCGGTTCCTTCTAACGTAAAGGCACTCTTGACGGTTTGTGTTGAAGATGCCTCAAAGTAAAGTGATTTTCCTGCTGTTTCGCAACTCAAACAGTAAAAAGTTGTATTCCCTGTTAGCGTGCTTACAACTGTTGTGTAAAGAGTAACTGTTGATGTCCCGCAGATAAAACTTCCATTATTATCAAATCTTCTTCCTACATTGAGATGCCCGTCCCCTGCATCAAGAGTTCCGTTCCCTGAGATAACAACATCGCTTGAGACCTCAATGGTTACGGAGTTAGAAAGTGTAACTGTTCCAGCATCTATGATAAATGAAGCAGAAACAGGAAAAGCGAAGAACAGGAGAACGGAGATTGAGAAAACAAGAATTAAGGGTTTGGAATTGAGTATTTTCAAGTTTTGCATTGTCTCGGATAAACTATGGTAGCCGTGCAATTATCCCTTCTTATTATGGCGCTCCAAACCAGAAAGCACTGAAGTGCCGGTCATAGGCATTTGCTGTTCCATAGGCAGCGCCATCATCTCCACTGCGCCATTCTACTTTGACCACCTTGCTGCCAGTAGTACTCACGGTATAGGCAGCGTTCATACCGAGAGGACACTTGCCCGGAAATCCATTCTGTTCTGCCATAAACTCACCATATCCAACTGATGTACCATCAACATTGAACCTTACCGCAACCTTGGGGTATTGGTTTTCACTGATAGTGCGGAATACAGTACCGTTAAAGTACAGGAAAATCGTCGCAGGTGCAGCAGTAATATTCAATGTCCCACGCATGTTGGGCATGTCAGACCAGGCATTTGAATTGGTAGTGACATTGCCGGTATCAAGGGTGAACGTTGAGGTAATAACCAAATCCTCGTTCTTAACTGTTCTGTTTCTTAATGCACCTTGCTCTATGTAAACATTGGAGGAAAACCTTGTTGCGTAGTTTGACGAATCATCGTAGATTTTCCTGTCTGTCTGGCTTGTACCAAAGAATATATCATTGCCTTTAACTCTAACATCTCCACCGAAAGCTGCATCACCAACCGAGGTTATACTTGAAACTACAACTTCATTCTTATCTCTCACTTGAAATGAAGTTGAACCGTCGTCGGTGGTCAATTTCACCTTTACGTCTTCCGCAAATGCCAGCTGAGCACGGACGAGCAGTTGAAGACCTGCAAGCAATAACAAGACAAAAATTGCCTTTTTCATTTTGTGCCTCCATCCCCCTTAATTTGACACCTGTAACACATCACGAGTAAACTTCGCTACCATCGTCACCTTATAATCACTAACTTACCGGTTTTGCGGTGGTTGTCTTCGTCAAACGCATAGTATATGTACACGCCACTTGCAACAGGCCGGCCGGCGTCGTTTTCTGCAGGCCACTCTTCAAAGTTATCGTAGCCGGTATTTGTAATCTCTTTAACAAAATCGCCAGCAACAGTAAATATCCTTATTTTGGTGCTATCAGTCAAGTACTTGAAAATTATGTAAGGTGCGTCCTGCGAACCGCCACTGCCCGGATGATATGGATTCGGATAGACAATCATATTATCCAGATTCTCTGCAGGTGCTTGAGCCATCAATCCGTAGATTGATGTGTGCCAGATTCGCCCACGAACAAGATTCTCTGTTACCTCAACCCAGCAATCCTCAACCTTTTGCCAGGACTGACTTTCATCACTAAGGGTGTACATCACCAGTGTTTTCTCTCCAACTGAACGACCGATGTTGTCAATCAGTCCATCGTTATTTTCGTCCGAATACGGCAAATACCTTATTATTCTTGAGGACATATTCTGGTTCTCCATCAAGGTCAATATCCACTGAACAGGCAAGAACAGAATTCCACTGACCATCCGAAACTTCCTGTGCCCATCTTGCTGCTGATGAAATAATTACTGCGTAGCGAATGTGGCCGTGGAGTGCAAGAGCCCAGCCGGATATAGCATCATAAGTAGTGTCTGCTGGACCAAACTTATCCGTGCTATCTTCGTCATGCCATGCTGTCTCATAAGTGAGGGTATTGAACACCATTCCTGCATAATCTTTCAACTGATTTGATGGCGCATTTTTGATTGAGTTCCAGGTATCTCTCAAGAGTGTGCCAGCACTGTTTATGTGCCCATAGGTCTTGCCAGATGGTAATGGGACACCACTTCTGACAACTGGAACTCTGTTTGCGAATGACTGTTCAAACGACGAACCCCAGTACCAGTTGTCGTACGAACCTTCGCAGGCGTGTGTGAGCCAGTCGTATGTTTTCACCGGCAGGCTTATGTTTGTCCCGTGGTCAATTGCAGTCCAGCCCCGCGAAAGGATATCTTCAAGCGTAACCGTCTCTATCCACTGATGACTTGCGAGCCATTTGACTGTCTTATCCCAGTTGTCCGCGTTATCATTTGGAAGTTCGGATGTGAAAGACCGGCCACTATACGCTTCCCAGTCATCAAATACAAGAACAAGTTGCTGCTGGTCCTGGTCGCGCGCGAGACGGTTCAAGAGTTTGCGTGTCTCTATATGCAACCCGCTATCCTGATTCCAGAACTTGGTTCCATCCGGCTCCTGGTCACCCCCAGGCGGTAGGCCAAGCCGTGCATCAATCCCGTTTATCAAGAATACATACACGCCGTTTATCTTGTGGAGTTTGAACCGCTGTGAATCAGGCATTCCGAACCAGTCCTTCATATGGTATCTGTCATCAAGAACAGTTGCTGTATAGCCGGTCGGGTTTCCAGTTTCATGGTTGGTAAGTATATCAGCAAAGGTTTGTCCGCGCACAACTCTCTCAGGAATCCAGAAAACCTCTGGCTGGGTTGTAAGGTCATAAATAGACATAAGAACGGACGTGCCATCTTGAATTGCTTTAGAGTTTACAAAAAGGCCCGCTGCCGCGTTATCTTCAAAATACGGCATGATATGTTCTGCGAGAACCCCGCCTATGATTGCGACTCGACCTTGCGCAGCAAGGTCAGGAATCCGGTCATTGAACAATGGCTGTGCCCATTCAATTGCCGAAGCGAGCGTGCCTGAAACATGTATGTTTGCTTTCACGCCATAGTTCTCTACCGCGTCAAGACCACGGGAATAGCCGGTCGGCGTATGATTGGTTTCCTCCCGGTATATCCAGTCCCTTATGTCTTTTGCTTTGTTCAAGGATTGATTCCCATGATAAATGAAAGCATACTTCGCACGGCCGGTAGTAGCAGTTGATGAAACACCTCCATATAGAAAACCACCTGCACGGTCAATCGTTGCGCCAATAGCATCTACTACATCCGAGCCGGTTATCTCGCCAGGCCCGTTTTCTGTACCGTCTTTGGTCGTAAAGCACTGAATATTCAAAGCCGAGCCAGGCGACCACCCTGCATTCTCCAGAACTGACTTTCTTATAGCGAGTCCAACACTGTCAAGGTCACTTCTAAAAGACGCACCCTGGAATGCATCATTGAACACTCCCCCTGTGGAGTTATACACATTGTAGTTTGTAGCGTCATAAAGGCATATTGCGACTTCCCATAGCAAGTCCGTCTGAGTGTCTGTGAAATCAGGAAGCCAGTTCTGTCCGCCAGGGGCACAGTCAATCAGTATGTACAAATCAAGGTAGCCGTTTTCCGCATAAATCCCGAGTTCGTGAAAATCAACCCTGAAGTAGTAATTGTTTTGTCCTTCGCGGGAATAGAGAGCAACTATATCGCGCGAAGTATCATAACCGTCACCGAAGTTGTAAGTATCTTCGTATGGGTCAAGAGCACGCACATCACTGAATTTCCAGTCAAGGAAATTTCCGTCAATTGTTCTTTCCTCAAATGTTGGGGCTTCATAAGGCGTTGCGCTCTTTTCGGTGGATGGAGCAGAGATGTTTCCCGCAGTATCCGATGCTCTAACAACCACATAATATGTTGTCCAGTTCGTCAATCCAGAGATGACATAAAATGTCGTAGTTGGAGCTATGAGAGAACTTGAGTATGGATATTCGCCTGTAGCAGTGCCATGTCTGACAAAGTATCCGGCAAGGTCCGGCTCTGTATTTGCATTCCATCTGACCTCAATTGCCTGATTCTTTGCACTGAGTGCCAAGCCGGTTGGCGCCTGTGGCGCAAGGTCTTCACCTGCTATTGCCTGAACCGGTCCGATGAGTCCTGATTTCTGGCCAGCAAGGTCCTGAGCATCTATCTTGAAATAGTATGTTTGCCCCGTAACAAGACCTGTAACCTGCCATGATGTAGAAGTTGCTGAAGCAAGATAAGAGTAGTTTAGATTTGGGTCAAAAGTGCTCCTGTAGATATTGTATTTTTCGAGGTCGTATTCAATATTCGGGTCCCAGTTAAGAAGCACTCCGGATGCGTTGTCGGTTGCGCGCAGATTGACAGGTACAAGTGGAATTGGGTCACCGGCGACATTCCACTTGTTTGAGACATACATTTTTGGTCCGTTGTTTGCTGCAATTGTAATCTTTCGGTTGTTGTCTGGCGCTGTCCCAAAGTCGCTCTCCCGGGTGGTTCCGTTCATAACATACTTATACTGCAATTCAACACCTGGCGCGAGGCTCAAAGTAATCTTCCATACGCCTGTAAGATTTCCCGTCTGTTCAGTCATAGCGTAATATGTTGTGCTCCAGGTTGGTGCAAGAACATTCTGTGCAATTGCGACAGAACTTACACCTGCCACACCTCTCATATCTACTTGAAAAACAACCTCAATCAGCGATTGTGGAACTGCCCAGACAACGGAAGAATACGCACTTTCGCCTCCGCTATCATTTACTGCTGTGAGTTTATAATAATGCGTGACACCGTTGACTAAACTTGTATGGCAATATGTGGTTGAGGTTATGAGACCTGTATTTACAAGAAAATAACCAGCAGTTGTTGAACACCAGAGATTGTAACCAGCGAGGTCTGCTTCACTGTTTGCATTCCAGGAAAGGTCTATCTTCTGGTTACCAGCAACTGCCTTTAGCCCCTGCGGCTGAGAAGGTGGCGGAACAACTTGAGCAACAACCGCAAGCTCAGAAGCAGCTGGGCTTTCATTGATGTTATTGTCCATGCTGGTTAGTTGATAGTAGTATGTGCAACCACCGGTAAGACCCGTATCCTGGTGTGTTGTTCCTGGAGGAAGGATACTTGCGACAAACGTTTTTTCGCCAAACGGACAAGAATATGTAGAACGATATATCCTGTATGAAGCGAGGTCTGTCTCCAGATTCTTAGTCCAGGAAAGGTTCACTTTTTCCACCCCGCCCCAGCCAACAATTCCTTCTGGGGTTTGTGGCGGAATGTTATCCGTTGCAACAGGCGCGGTTGTAACAGGAGAGGAATATGCGCTTTCCACATTAAGTCCAGTTGACTTTTGAGATGTTACTGCATATGTGTAGGTCGTTCCGTTTACAAGTGGATTTCCCGAAGGAGTTGAAACAGTAACAGTATAGCCGGTAGTCCAGGTCACAAGGGAGGCGAGCTTCACATAGGTGGAACCCGCGACATTCCATTCGTAGATATTGTATCCCGCGAGTGACACACCCGTAACCTGCTCCCAGGAAAGGTCAATCGCCTGATTTTTTGCAGTCGGAGTGAGTCGCTGTGGAGCAGGCGGAGGATTTGTATCCGCAGGCGAAACAATTATTTTCCAGTCCGCACCGCCATTATTGTCCCAGGTGTTGTCGTCCCAGTGGAAACAGAAATTTATCTCTGATACCGGTTGACTGCCCATAAAAGGTCCGAGAGTTATGTAGTACGATGTGCCGTTGAATAGAAGCTGAGTTTCAACTGAAAGTGAATCATACACGGTTGTAGTTGAGTTAGTTGGCCAGTATTCTGAGGACGGATGGGTCCAGCCGTTCACGCCCCAGTGAAGTTTCCCTGGTTTGCCAAGTTGAGAACCAAAGATTGTGACCTGCTGGTCACTGGTTGGATTTTGTGGAGTCCAGAGCCCGCTTGTTTCTTCAAAACTTGCATCCCCAACCCAGACATGCTGGATTGCGGTCTTTCTCACATTTCCTTTCTTGTCAACTGCTTCAATGTAGTAGTCAACAAGTTTATTTGTCCCTACATTTACATGCGCCCAGTATCTAAGCGGAAGATATTTTGGTGTGCAAGGTGGGGGGTCTTGAAGAGTTTCATTCAAGTAAACCTTTACCGGCCATGTGCCGGACGACATTGTAATTTCCTGCCAGGCACTAACTGCTGTCCCGCCAGAATATGTGTAGTTGTCGGGAGCTATTGGCGTGGTGTTTGCACCAGTTGCGGTGCGGTACTTCAATTTCACTGAAGAAAGTCCGGATGCGTCATATACGAAAGTGAAAACATCAAAATCACAGGGATATGTCCATGACTTCCAGTTATACGCAACACCGTAATTGAGTGAGCCAGGGTTATATGGAAAGCGTTGTGGAACCCAGACAGTTGGCGGAACGGTATCGGAGGCACCGGCAGAAAGTTCACCTTCGCCTATGACCGCATCAGCAAAGTCACAGGCCTTGTTTCCAGCAACAATCGGTATGAAAGTGAAATCAGAAGATGTTCCATAGTAGATGTGACCGGAATCTGCAAAACCCAGAAGATAGTGCCAGGCCTTCTCAACATTATTTGAGGTGACTTCTGGATGCAAGATATTATTGATGTTTGGGGCACCAACATAAGATTCAGCAGTAAGAACCCTGTTTGAAACCGCGGTCATTATAGCCCAGTACTGTGAATTATCATCCCAGGAGTTGACCGGGTCAAATGTTGGTTTATCTGGATAATTATTCTTGACCCATGGCCAGTTCCAGTTAGAAAATGTCGGCGAGCCAAAATCAGAATCAGCATTCACCCACGAACCGTCTTCTACATGGACAATATCGTTAACATCTACTGGAAAGTTAGCCAGATACTCTTCTGTTGTGCTTGGCACATAACCCCTTGCTGAGGCGCCAGATGCCTTATTTGGCGTGTTTGTCATATACGAATCATAACCGCCACCCCACGCATTGTCACCATCATGTGCAAGAACAACAAGTGGTGGTTTCCCAACCTCAGCCGCCTGAGCAATTGCATCAAAAAGGTCAACCGGAAATGCACTATAGCCATCAACATAACCTTCGTAGTCAGCACACGGAACAACAATTATCTTGCTTGGAGTTCCGGTTTCAGGGTCAATATATTGTGCGTAATGCGGCCTATAGGAGAAACGGAGCTCGTTTGTGGTTGGCCTTCCATCAATTGATGCATTTCGCCACACTGAGCCGGTTCCATTTGACTGGCCTGCCTTGTTCGGTGGTTCTGTATTCATTCCATTGCCAGGAGTTGCTGGCCAGTTTGAGAGACAGCGCGACAGATGTGAATTCGCAACATAGGTCCAGTTAATTCCTTCGCTTTTGAGTATTGGAATCATCCGCTCTGAAAATGCGAGTTCAAGTGGCCAGAAGCCAGTTGACATTGGAACTGCTGTACCCCATGCCTCTCCATATATTGCTTTGTACAACTGTATGTAGCGCCGCGCAACTGTGTCATCTGGAAGGAGCGGGAAGAACGGATGGTGAAATCCGGTGAGGACTATGTTCATTCTTGACTTACCACCAACTGTAGTCCATCCGCGCGCCTCCCGCCACGGAGTTTTCCAGTCAGGAGAATAACCAAGGCGGTACTGGTCACCAAGTGCCTTCACATTCATGGCAAGAGCGCCGGTGTAGGAAACAGTGAAGCCAGCTTCAGGATAGGAAGTTATGGTACTCAGTGCGTCACGTGGTCTTGACTGGTACGCAGCAACCCGGTCATCTTTGCCAAAAATAGCACCAAGGTCATTTGCAGGATGACCAGCCCAGGGATTAGTATTCTTGTAGTCAATTGATTCTGGTGCGAGTTCCCATCTTTGAATCCCTGCCCTGCTTGGCATCGGCCAGTATATCGGCTGATGAAGGTGCCAGTGGTTTACATAATGAAGAGCGTCAGTTGCAGAAAATGCAGTTGCGGTGCATACAAGGAGAGTAGCCAGACTGGAGAGAATATAGCAGCGATTCCGAATTCTTCTCATTTACTTATGGTTGCCAAACTGAAGAAAGATTGCGAGAAAATTTCACCCAGAATAGGTGTAACAATTCTATTGCACGAGCAATATCCGTGGCAAGACCACGTACAAAGATATTAATAACTCTGCTTAAAAATACGTCTGTCAAAGTCACCTCAGTATCTCGGCCGTATATACAGAACACTTACATTACACATTCCTACGCTGCCGTTACTTGTATAATAATATGTTTCTATCTTCTTGACACCGTCCCATGTAACATTTTGCCAGGAACCTTCTGCATAAGTCTCGTCTGTGCTGGTTATTGAGATCCAAGTACCCCATTCGTCATTTGTTACATTCTTCCAATTGTAGGATGTGGTTTCCCCAGATGTATTATTATTACCCCATACAACAATTTTCACCTGGATTCTACCCCCTGGAGAGATATCAGTTCCATTGACTATACAGTGACTCCAGGGGACAGCCGTAGCGGAACCACTGGTTGTTGTCTGGTTAGAGCTACCCTTATATAGAGGCACGCAAGTGACAGGCGGATTAGTACCAAGATACGCACCAGCAACATAGACATGTGAAGAGAACTTGGTTGCATAATTGGAATTATCATCACTTATGTAGCGAGAAGTTTGTGATGCACCAAGGTAAAAGTTATCTACTACTCTTGCATTACTTTTTAAGGTAGTATTTCCTGTGATGTAACTCTCACCACTTCCATCAATCTGTAAAGCCGTCGCAGCATACATATTTTCTGTCATCGCTCCGATAAAAAACACCAACAAGTGGAGTAAAACAACTTTTTCAAATCTAACTTTATTAGAATTAAACATTTCGACCACCTCCTTCTCTTTCGCTGGTTCTGCAATTCACCATCTTATCTATATTTATTTTACCATATCCTCCAGGTCTACGTCAAT
>CAZUQH010000006.1:0-39294 GCA_964622465.1 uncultured bacterium
CGGACAGGAGGACTCTAACCCTCACTCAGTCGTCAGCTACGAGCGCATAGTTGCAACTACGCACGACCTCATACTCCGGGAAAGCGCGCTACATCTGATTGCAAATTTCTATCTTACGCATCTTACGGATTCCCCGGAGTATCTTAATCTAAGCGTGGATGCATTGAGCCGTCTCGCAAAGATTGCGACGACCTCGCGTATAAAGGAAGACGCTTTATTCAACCTCTCTAACCAGTATTTTCTTTATAGAAACGAACTTGAACTGGCATTAGCCGCCTATCAGCAATTGATAAGTGAATTTCCAAATACAAGATGGAAGAGGGTCGTAGAGGACAGGTGCCGTTTGATTGAGGAAAATATGGCGTTTCCTAAACCCCTGTACTTTTACATACTCGCGGAAAGACATTTTGAAAGACAGGATTTTCCAGCTGCAATTCGACACCTTGAGGAACTGATAACGGAATACCCGCATATTTCTCTTGCTGGTGATGCTTTGTATTTCATCGGGGACATCTACCTTTATAAGTATCATGATTATCATCGTGGATATGCTACTTACTCGCATCTTGTGCGTGACTACCCTGAACATAGGTCAGCGGCATCTGCATCCTTAAAATCAGGGACTTGTCTTCAGAAGCTTGAACGCTGGCATGAAGCGATAAACGTATTCTGGGACCACATAAAGCACTATTCGCGCGATGGCAATCCTGACTATGCTCAATACTATATCGCACAGTCATACGAAGCGCTCGGGAACTTAGAAAAAGCTCGCGTTTCATACGACCTTATACTTGGAAACTATCCGGATAGCATCTGGACGCAGATCGCTCGCACAAAAGTTTCTCAAGATATCACATCCGGACCATCCGATGTGAGGAGTGTTATTATAAAAGCGCAGGACTCAAGCACTCACCCCGAGGATAAGAAAAAAAAGAGAGGAGATAAAAACCAATGATATGGTCTCCTGCAATCCTTTACGTTTCCACATTCGTGGTCTCTGCATTGCTTGCTCTTGGAATGACGCCTGTCTCAATATGGTTGGCGACTAAGTGGCATATACTGGACGTTCCTAATTCGCCTGTCAAAACCCACAAACTCCCAGTTCCATATCTTGGCGGAGTTGCTATCTGGGGTTCTTTTGTACTGAGCATGATATTGTTGCGTTTTCTTACGCATTTCCCTACAGGCACACTATATAACCTTCGTGGACTTTTGTTTGGTGGCACTACAATAATGTTGCTTGGCGTATGGGATGATGTCAGAGGGTTGGATTATCGTTTCAAGCTCCTCGTCGAAGTGATTGCAGCACTTATACTTATTTCTTTTGGTATCAGAATCCACTTCATAAGTAATCCATGGGTAGCTATTCCTCTGACGGTTCTGTGGGTAGTTGGCATTACAAATTCTCTGAATATAATTGATATAATGGATGGACTTTGTGCAGGGACTGGTTTCGTTGCAGCGCTTGCCCTCTTCTTTATTGCTCTACCTACGGAGGCAATTTACGTTAATTTTGCTTCCGTTGCACTCGCTGGAGCATTACTTGGTTTTCTGCACTATAACTGGCAGCCGGCAAGAATTTTTCTCGGTGACGCAGGAAGTTTATTCATTGGATTTAGCCTTGCAGCTCTCTCGCTTGGTGAAAGTTATACGACAGTGAATAATATCGCTCTGTTTGCACCTATACTTGTTCTCGGTATCCCACTCTATGACACAGTGCTTGTGAGTTTTCATAGAATGCGCCGCGGGAAATCAATTTTTGAGGGGTCTAAAGACCATTTTGCACTGCGAATGGAAGCGATGGGAATCAGAAGAAAACGGGTGGTTCAAACAACATTGCTTGTTTCTGCCTGTCTTTCAATAGCTGCGTTTCTGATAACTATCTTGAAGTTTGAATACGCCGCACTTGTGCTCGGTGTTGTCGTCGCTGTCGGTGCATTTGCATTTAATGCTCTGAGTTCAGTGGAGGTAAAGGAGTAGTGATTGTCCTTGTTGGCGCTGGCCTTGCTGGCTTGAGCACTGCTTACCACCTCCACAAAATCCATCCGGGAAATGAATTTCTTATTTTCGAGCGTTCTCCCGTACCTGGCGGACTATGTCGGACCGAAAAAACAGACGGTTTTCTCTTTGATTATACCGGCCATTTGCTTCATCTTCGCAAACCAGCGTCTCTTGCTTTGCTTCGGAAGATAGCCACAGCGAAACTTGTCCGGCACAGACGTAGGGCGAGCATCTATACTCTGGGCACAGTAATTCCTTACCCATTTCAGGTTAACCTCCATGGTTTACCGCCAGCCGTTGTTCGGCAATGCGTAAATGGTTTTATTGAGGTATATAACCATCGTCAGAGGAGAGATAATTTTGCTAACTGGACAGAGGATACTTTTGGTCACGGAATTACCCGCTGTTTTATGAAGCCGTACAACACAAAGGTGTGGCGAGTCCCACTTGAAGAACTAAGTTGTGAGTGGGTCGGGAGGTATGTCCCACAGCCAGACATAGATGAGGTTATAGCAGGTGCACTTGGAGCGACCAAAACCGGTATCGGTTATAATGCGCAATTCTACTATCCCCAAGTCGGTGGTATCCAGTCATTAGTCGATGGGTTTGTTAACCCTGTGGGTAACTCGGGTGAGTTAAAAACAGGTGTTGAGGTACTGAGGGTAAATAATAAGAAAAAGGTTGTCTTGCTGCGTGACGCTACTGGTGTACACTCTGTAAAATATGACGTTCTAATTTCTACGATTCCTCTGGTGGAATTAGTGAAAAGAATTGAAGATGTCCCGGATTCCGTACGCCAGGCAGCTCGTAGATTGAGGTGGAACAGTGTGATAAACGTTAATTTTGGCTTTCGCGGAAGCCCTCCCGGTAACTGGCATTGGTTGTATGTGCCGGAAAAGAAATACAGGTTTTACCGCGTTGGTTTTCCTGGTGCGCTGTCATCCAGTATGGTACCACGTGGCACGTACTCGGTCTCAACCGAAGTTTCTCAAGCCCCAGTTGGAATGTCCCGTAAACGGCTTCATGGATTTGAAGATAGCGTACTCAGGGACTTGTATAAATGCGGATTTGCAAAACGAGATGCAGAACCAATCGTTCAGAAAACCCTTGTGTTGGATTACGGCTACGTCCTTTATGACCATCATTGGAAGCGGTCAAGGAGAGTTATTCTTGATTGGCTTAAACACACGGGAATAATCTCAATTGGACGGTATGGTAGATGGGAGTATTCTACTATGGAGGATGCAATATTGCAGGGAAGAGAAGCGGCTGCATCAGCAGCACGTAATGTCGCTAAATACTAGAGAGAAAATGACAGGTAAATGTCTCGTTACAGGTTGTGCTGGATTTATTGGTTCACATCTTTGCGAATCGCTACTGCGTGATAACTGTGTAATTACGGGTATAGATTGTTTTACTGACTACTATTCGCAGGGAAGAAAAGAACAAAACCTGAAGAACTTTATAGGTAACAAAAGGTTTAAATTGCTCAAGCGAGAGATGTCAACTGATAAGTTAACTGATGCGGTACAGGATACAGATTACGTTTTTCATCTGGCTGCGCAGCCAGGCGTCCGCAATGGATGGGGTGATGATTTTGAGGTCTACGTGCAGCGTAACATAATCGCAACACACCGTCTCCTTAAAGCAATCAGGGAAGTAAATTCTAAGGTAAAAAAAGTCATTCTTGCATCTTCGAGTTCCATATACGGAGATAACCCCGTACCGATGAAAGAGGAACAGTTGCCAAAACCTGTTTCTCCGTACGGAATAACAAAAGTTGCATGTGAGAATCTCGGACGTCTCTATTTCAAGCAATTCGGATTGCCGGTTGTTACTCTTCGATATTTTACTGTGTATGGCCCAAGACAGAGGCCGGATATGGCTTTCTACAAATTCATAGACGGACTCTTAAATGGAGAGCCGATTGTTGTATATGGCGATGGGAGCCAGAAGAGAGATTTTACCTATATTGATGATGCGGTTGAATCAACTTTGAAAGCGGCGGAAAAAGGTATTCCCGGTGATATATACAATATTGGTGGCGGGACAGAGATAACCGTTCGTGACGCTGTGTCTTTACTGGAGGACATCGCTGGAAGGGAAGTCAGGATAGAATTTTGTCCTTCTCAACCGGGGGAGATGCATGAGACACTTGCCGATAACAAACGCGCCCGTGATATTCTTGGGTTTGTCCCTGGTACAGATTTACGCGCAGGGCTGAAGAAAGAATTAGAATGGTTCCTAAAAGAACAAGAAGAAGAACAAAAATAGCACATGTAATAACGAAGCTGGAACTTGGCGGTGCACAACAGAATACGCTCTATACGCTTAATCATCTTGACCCAAAGCGTTACAGAGGGTATCTGTTTTCCGGCCGTGGGGGTATTCTGGATGATGAGGCCTCCAGTGCAGTGGGATATGAAACCAGATTTATTCCATCGCTTGGACGCCGGATATCTCCATTTCATGACTTTATTACTCTGGCGCACATCTGGCTCTTGTGTATATTGATTAGACCTGATATTATTCACACCCATTCTTCAAAGGCGGGGATAATAGGACGGTGGGCTGCTTTCTTTGCAGGTGTGCCTGTCCTTATTCATACCTATCACGGATTTGGTTTTAACGATTTTCAGCCACTCCCTGTAAGATGCATCTTACAGTTTACCGAATGTCTCACGGCACCTATAACTACTGCCCTCGTAGCCGTGTCAAGCGAAAATATCCAGAAAGGGCTATTAGCGGGCATAGGGAAACGAGAACAATACCTTGTTATTCATAGCGGTATAAAGGTGAGTGACTTTGCAGCGGTTCCAGAGGACAAAATAGAAAACACAAGGAAACAGATTGGTATTAAGAAAGGTATTCCTGTTATAGGGATGGTCGGTTGTTTCAAACCACAGAAGGCGCCACTGGATTTTGTTTATCTCGCGAAGAAAGTTTCAGACAAACGTACTGATGTGCAATTTGTATTGATTGGTGATGGTTTGTTACGTCCTCAAATAGAAAAAGAGATAGAACGCCTGAATCTGAAGGATAAGTTAATTCTTACGGGTTGGAGGCGTGATGTTTCCTCCTGTGTCGCGTTATTTGATATTCTCGTTCTCACTTCTTTATGGGAAGGACTGCCACGTGTTTTTCCGGAGGCAATGGCTGCTGGCAAGCCAATTGTTGCTACCTGGGTTGATGGAGCGCGGGAAGCGGTGCTACATGGGATAAACGGGTATCTTGTAGCTCCGCACGATGTTGACAAAATGAGTGATTATGTGCTACGGTTACTGGACAATCCAGACGAAAGAGGGCGTTTTGGCGCCTATGGGAAGAGGCGCGTTTACCCCCAATACGATATAGATGAAATGACGCGTCAGCTGGATGAACTTTATACAACTGTCATTGCGAGGAAAGTGCGTAAGCACTTGACGAAGCAATCTCGTACCAGTGAATAAAATATATACTGTCTACATAATGGCGAATGAAAGAAATACAGTCCTGTATACTGGTATAACCAGTAGCCTTCGTAAGAGAGTATTTGAACACAAGGAAAAGATAATAAAGGGTTTCACCAACAAGTACAATGTAAGCAAATTGGTGTATTATGAGTTGTTTAGTGATGCCCTGACGGCGATTACCCGAGAAAAGCAAATTAAGGCGGGCTCACGGGATAAGAAACTTGTACTGGTAAATGGATTTAATCCAAGATGGCGGGATTTGTATGAAGAGTTATGAGATTGCTTCGCCCTTCGGGCTCGCAATGACAACTGGATGACGATTTCAGAGAAAATAATCAGCGTGCACCTGACTGAAAATCCGGGACGCAAAGTAATGCCTGGTGAACTTGTGGTTGTGCATGTCGACAGAGTGTTATTGCAAGATGGAACCGGCCCGCTTGCCTGGAGTCGCTTTGATGAACTTGGTCTTCATGGGCCGGCAAAACCAGAATCAATAGTATCTTTTTTGGACCACGCTTCCCCCTCTCCAAGGCAGGAGCTTGCAAATTGTCATAAGTTGCTAAGAGAGCGTGCGCGCGAATATGGAATCACCTTGAGCGATATTGAATGTGGCATCTGCCATCAGCGGATGATAGAAACGTTTGTTCATCCGGGTGAACTTATCCTTGGCTCTGATTCCCATACTTGTACTTCAGGTGCGCTTGGTGCTTTTGCATGCGGGGTCGGGTCAACGGATGCCGCTATTGCTGTGGGACTTGGAGAACAGTGGCTTAGAGTGCCTGCCTCCTGGCTCATAAAAATTGAAGGAGAACTTAACCGATGGGTAACTGCGAAGGATATCATGCTTTACCTTATTGGAATGATTGGCGCTGATGGCGGGACATACAAAGCACTTGAGTTTGCCGGGAAGACAGTAGAGAAAATGCTAGTGCCTGAACGGCAGGTACTCTGTAACATGGCAGTAGAGGCAGGTGCAAAGACAGGCATTGTCTCATCAGATGAAATGACTAAAAATTATCTCAGAGAACAGGGGCGCGAGCAGGATTGGAAAGAGATGTCTTCTGATTCCGATGCTCGATACGAACGTACAATTGAAATATCTGCAGAGACCCTGAAACCTATGGTTGCACAACCTCATACCGTTGATAATGTCCAGCCAGTTAGCGAAATTGCGAAAGAGAAAGTTCATATTGACCAGGTATTCATTGGTTCTTGCACAGGCGGGAGAATTGAAGATTTGAGGATTGCTGCGCAAATTCTGAAAGGAAAAAAGAGAGCAACGAATACGCGTCTTATAATAACACCTGCTTCTCAGGCAACGTATGAAAAGGCGCTCAAAGAGGGGATACTGGAGCAGTTCGTGAGCGCAGGCGGTTTGGTAACGGCGCCTGGTTGCGGTCCCTGCTCTGGAGTGCATCTTGGTATTCTTGCTGACGGAGAGAAGTGTCTTGCGACCCAGAATCGGAACTTCCGCGGACGAATGGGTAACCCAAATTCAGAGGTATATCTATCTTCGGCTGCAGTTGCTGCATGCTCAGCTATCAAGGGATACATTGCTGACCCGCAGGAATTATCATAGGTGGATAGTTTTTGGCTGGTAAGGGATTGCTTCGCCCTTCGGGCTCGCAATGACAATGTGATATAGAATGAAAATACATAAATTTGGAGATAACATAAACACTGACTTGCTTGCGCCAGGACGCTATTTTCATCTTCGGCAAAACATTCCAGAGTTGGCAAAACATACACTTGAGGATATAAATCCGGAGTTTGCTTCGAGCGTAAAACCAGGTGATGTATTAGTTTGCGGCAAGAATTTTGGCCTGGGTTCCTCGCGGGAGCACGCTGCAGCTGTTTTAAAGGAACTCGGGATTAAGTATATTCTGGCAAAGTCATTTGCAAGAATTTTCTTTCGTAATGCAGTTAACCTGGGGATTATCCCAATAGAGTTGGATACGGATAAAATACAGGCAGGGGATGACATAGAGATAGACATTGAACACGGTATAGTGAAAGACGTAACTAGCGAGAAAGAGATAAAATTTACACCACCGGCTGGTATTGTTAAAAAAATACTTGATGAAGGCGGGGTGGTTCCGTACATAAAAAAATATGGCAAGTTCAAAGCATAAAAAGAATGATAACATACAGGACGACCCTCGCAAGATAACCTTGATACCGGGTGACGGAATTGGACCGGAAATCGTGGACGTTACGCGTCAACTGGTGGATGCCCTCGGCATTCCAATAGAATGGGACATTCAGGAAGCAGGTATTAACATAATGGAAAAATATGGTACCCCGCTGCCAGATTTAGTGCTTGAGTCAATAAAACGAAACAAGGTGGCACTTAAAGGGCCTATAACTACGCCGGTTGGGACCGGTTTTAGAAGCGTAAACGTAGCATTGCGGCAAAAGCTCGACCTGTACGTATGTTTGCGGCCTTATAAAACGTATCCCGGGG
Organism: uncultured bacterium; assembly: GCA_964622465.1. Lineage (GTDB taxonomy): Bacteria > CG03 > CAZUQH01 > CAZUQH01 > CAZUQH01 > CAZUQH01. The sequence goes on from CAZUQH010000006.1 coordinate 7,918, forward strand.
TTCAGTCAAAATACGAGGGAGTCGACCTTGTTATCGTACGTGAGAATACCGAGGACCTGTATGCAGGTATCGAATTTAAGAAAGACCAGAAAGAAACTCTCGAGTTGATTAACTGGCTTGGGAAACACGGTGCAAAGGTGCGGAGGGACTCTGGAATAAGCATAAAGCCGATTTCGGTTACTGCAACAGTCAGAATAGTTAATTTCGCTTTTGAATATGCACGGCAGCACGGCCGCAGGAAAGTCACTGCAGTACACAAAGCAAACATAATGAAGCACTCGGATGGGCTTTTTCTCGAGGTCTTTCGCGACATAGCGAAAGATTATCCCGACATTGAATCAGAAGACAAAATTGTTGACAATATGTGTATGCAGCTTGTACAAAAACCGCATCTCTACGACGTGCTTGTTTTACCAAATCTGTATGGCGATATACTTAGCGACCTTTGCGCTGGCCTGGTAGGTGGTCTTGGAGTAGCACCGGGTGCGAATATAGGTACTGACATTGCGGTATTTGAAACGACTCATGGGAGTGCGCCGAAGTATGCAGGAAAAAACAGGGTAAATCCTACTGCAATGATACTTTCAGCAAAAATGATGCTGGAGTACATCGGAGAAAACAAGGCGGCTCAAGCGCTGGAGCGAGCTGTTGCAGAGGTAATCAGAGAGGGTAAATCAGTGACCTATGATTTCAAACCGACGCCGGACGATTTTACCGCTGTCGGTACCGTAGAGATGGGGAATGCTATCCTGGAGAAGTTGGTTGGTTCGCGATGACGGACAGGACGCTGGTAATTATAAAGCCAGATGCTCTGTGCCAAAGGATAGTCGGGAACGTTGTGTCTCGTCTTGAGCAGGACGGACTACGTCTGATTGCCGCACGGCTGGTATTAATGTCAGAAAATCAGGCGTCTGAATTCTATTCGTGTCATAAAGGAAAAGATTTCTATGAACCACTCGTGAAGTTTATGAGTTCCAATCCCTGTCTTGTAATGGTTTGGGAGGGAGAAAACGTGATAGACCGGGTCCGGGAGATTGCTGGTGCGACTGACCCGGTAGAAGCGAAAGATGGTACAATACGCCGGCAGTTTGCAAGGGATAACAGGCATAACGTTATCCATGCTTCTGACTCGCCAGCGACAGCGTCTCGCGAAATCAGTTTTTTCTTCAAAGAAAAAGAAATTTACCAATGGAGCGAAAAGGAGTATCGGAAATGAAAGTACTGGTTTTGAACTGTGGTTCGTCTTCAATTAAGTATCAACTCCTAAAAATGGGTACAGAAAAAATGTTAGCGCATGGGTTACTGGACAGAATCGGGATGCATGATTCTGTTTTGCACCATAGTTTTCTGGAAGCGAAGAAAGAGCGTCAGATTACGTTGGTACGTCCAGTTACGACTCATGCGGGTGGAATTTCATGGATTACTGAACTTCTTCTTGACGGCGAAATAGGCGTCATTTCGGACAAAAAGGAAATAACAGTAATAGGGCATAGGGTGGTTCATGGTGGAGAGAAATTTACCGAACCGGTACTCATAAACGAAGAAGTAAAAGAAGATATACGTAAATGCATTCCTCTTGCTCCTCTGCATAATCCACACAATTTGACCGGGATAATTGCTTGTGAAAAGGAATTTCCAGGTATTCCACAGGCCGCAGTATTTGATACTGCTTTCCACCAGACAATGCCCGCCTATGCTTATACATACGCATTACCTTATGAATTTTACGTTAAATATAAGATTCGCCGTTATGGATTTCACGGCACTTCTCACGAGTACGTAAGCGAACACACGGCTAAACTGCTCAAGAAACCGTTACGTCAGTTACGGTTGATAACCTGCCATCTTGGAAATGGCTGTAGCATTACTGCGATTGACAGGGGAAAAGTAATTGATACTTCTATGGGGTTTACTCCTCTTGAAGGACTTGTTATGGGCACACGTTGTGGAGACATAGACCCTTCAATAGTAGCTTTTTTGCTTGGCAAGGAAGACATGACTCCATCTAGTGTTGACCATCTGTTGAATAGTCAGAGTGGCCTGCTTGGGATTTCGGGAATTTCAAGGGACATGAGAGATTTGATTGAACATACTTCTGAAGGCGACAAGCGTGCACGCCTTGCGATAGAGATATTCGTGTACCGTGTGAAAAAATACATAGGTGCTTATGTATCTATACTTAATGGTGTAGATGCTATCGTATTTACAGCAGGTATTGGAGAAAATGCTCCCTTGGTTCGTGAGCTCATTTGTCAGGGGATGGACTGGCTTGGAGTTAAACTGGATAAAAGAAGTAATCAGCTGGCCGTAGAAGGAATAGAACGGATGATAAGTTCGCGTGCTTCTAAGGTCAAAATTCTTGTTGTCCCAACAAATGAAGGCATTCTGATTGCCAGGGCTGCAGCAAAACTTGTAGCGAAGTAACAAATAATCCTTGACAGTAGCAGGTCAATTTATTATCATTTACGCTGAAAATGGCAAATCCAAAGAGAAGGCATTCAAAATCGAGAAGGGATAAGCGCCGAGCCAACTGGAAGGCGGAAGCTGCTAATACCTCTTTGTGCCCTCAATGTCACCAGCCAAAACTATCACATATGGTCTGTCCGCATTGTGGTTATTATAATGGCAAGCATATAATCACAGTGGCGGAGCCGAAAAAGTAATACAAAATGCCTGATAAGATTGTGGTTGATGCAATGGGTGGCGATTTTGCACCAAAGGTCGTTATTCAGGGTGCATATCTAGCTCAAGCACAAATGGGAATCAGTAGTCTTGTCTTAGTTGGAGACGAAGCACGTCTAAAAACCCTGATAGCACAACTCCCATCACCTGGTTTAAAGGCAGAGATTTTGCACGCGAGTCAGACCATACAGATGGATGAAAGCCCTGTCATTGCCTGTAGAAAAAAACCAAATTCGTCTATTATGGTTGGTTTAAAATATCTCAAAGATGGCCATGCGTCTGGATTTGTATCTGCTGGCAATTCAGGAGCAGTAATGACAGCAGGATATATGATTCTTGGGTGTATTCCTGGCATTTCAAGACCAGCGATTGCGTCACTTTTTCCTGTTGGTCATGGCAGGGCTATAATATTGGATGTAGGTGCTAATGTTGACTGTTGTGCAGAACATCTTTTACAGTTTGCAAGGTTAGGTTCTGCTTACGCACAGGTAATATTTGGCAAGAAAAACCCAAGTATCGGATTGTTAAATATAGGCACTGAGAAAGGTAAAGGAAATAGACTTACTATTAGTACATACAAACTTCTTGAAGCAAGTAATCTTAATTTCTATGGAAATATAGAAGGTTTTGACATAAGTAATGACGTGGTAGATGTAATTGTGTGCGACGGCTTTGTCGGTAACGTTATCGTTAAGGTGTATGAAGGTATAACCAATTGGATAAGAACTGAAATGTTTGACGAGAGTTCCAAATCTAAGAGTAAAAAATATGTTCGGGACCGGTTTACAAGCGTAGATGAAAAACTGAACTATGAGAAATATGGCGGCTTGCCGTTGCTTGGATTGAATGGCGTTTGCATAATAGCTCATGGTTCATCAAGTGAACGTGCAATTGCATATGCTATTCGAGCTGCTTCGGAAACGGTGAAAAGTAACCTGATTAACAGAATTACTGATGCATTTGCGAGACAAATTCATGTCTAGAATTGTTTCCACTGGTTCTTATGTTCCAGAAAAGATTCTTACAAATTTTGACCTGGAGAAAATGGTCGATACTTCTAATGAATGGATTATGACCAGGACAGGAATAAAAGAACGCCGGATTGCGTCGGCTGAACAGGCGACAAGCGACCTTGCTATAGAGGCAGGGAGGCAGGCGATTGAAAGGGCAGGTTGCTCTAAAGAAGAAGTCGACCTCCTTATAATCGCTACAATTACACCGGATATGTTATTCCCATCTACTGCGTGTATAGTCCAGCATAAACTTGGCCTGAAGCAAATTGCTGCTTTTGACCTGAGCGCCGCATGTGCTGGTTTTATTTATTCACTTGCAACCGCTGATACACTCATAAATTCCGGTGGTTATAAATGCGCTCTGGTGATAGCAAGTGAGACACTTACGAGGATTACTGATTGGCAGGACAGGTCGAGTTGCGTATTGTTTGGAGATGGTGCAGGTGCCTGTGTTTTGAAGCCAGATGATGATAATGCTGGTTTTATCGGGTTTGATTTGCATGCAGATGGTAAATACGGTGACCTGTTATATCAACCAGCTGGTGGTTCGCGCCTGCCTGCAAGCCACGAAACAGTTAACGCAAGGCAGCATACTATCCAGATGAAAGGTAACGAAGTTTTCAAGGTATCTATAAATAGCATGGCCGATTCAGCGGAATCATTGCTTGATAAGCATAAGGTAAAACCAGAAGACATCGCTCTGGTAATACCACACCAGGCAAACTTGAGGATTATTCGTGGGTTGGCGAAGAAACTGACTATTCCAATGGCCCGGGTTGCAGTAAATATAGACAGGTATGGGAATATGTCGGCAGCAACTGTAGCCGTTGCTCTGGATGAAGCCGTGCAGAGTGGTCGCGTAAAACAGGGTGACCTTATATTACTTGTTGCTTTTGGTGGCGGCTTTACCTGGGGTTCAGCACTCGTAAGATTGTGAGAAAAAGGATATATGTATGGATTTGAAAGACAAGGTTGCGATAGTAACCGGCGGAGCACAGGGAATTGGTTATGCGATTACAGGCAAGCTCCTGCGCGCTGGTGCTTGTGTAGCGATAGGTGACATCAACTTGCCCGAAGTAGAGAAAGCGGCAAGAGAACTATCAAAGAGTGATAAGGAGTATGCTGAAGAAAACATTGCAGGTTACCTGCTGGATGTGACTGATATAAAGAGTTGCGAGAGTTTTGTTGCCAGGACTATTGACAAGCTTGGCAGGATAGATATACTGGTGAACAATGCAGGTATAACTAAGGATAATTTGGTTATCAGAATGAGCGACGATGAGTGGGACAAAGTACTTGCCGTGAATCTTAAGGGTAGCTTCAATATGATTCGTGCATGTACCAGGCAAATGATGAAACAGCGGTACGGAAAAATAATAAATATGTCCTCTATAATAGGTATTATAGGAAATCCGGGACAGGCAAATTACGCTAGTTCCAAAGGTGGATTGATTGCTTTGACAAAAAGTTGCGCAAGAGAACTTGCAAGCCGCAACATAACAGTAAACGCAATAGCACCTGGTTTCATAAAGACGAGAATGACCAATGTACTTTCAGACACGCAGAAACAGGAACTTGAAAAACAAATCCCGCTTGGTCGCATTGGTCTTCCTGAAGATGTAGCAAATCTATGTTTATTCCTGGCGGGTTCTGAATCCGACTACATCACCGGTGAAGTGATCCGGGTTGATGGCGGGATGGCGATTTAATACGCGATATATTAAAAATGGAGGTGTTGGTATGTCAGTAGAAGAAGATGTCAAGCAGATTATCAGTGAGCATCTCGGTGTTGACATTGGACAGGTAACACCAGAGGCATCGTTTGTCAATGACCTGGGAGCAGATTCTCTGGATACCGTCGAGCTGGTAATGGCTCTTGAGGAAAAGTTCGATCTGGAAATCCCTGACGAGGAAGCAGAAAAACTTGATACAGTTGGCAAGGCTATTGGTTACATAAAACAGCACCAGGAAGAAAAGGCCTGAGTTGCCGTTGCGAGGTATCTTTTAGGAGACGGCGGGCAATTCCATTAGTGTTACGGGATTGCTTACGCAACCTACGCAACCTGAAGGTTGCGGCTACAGCTTGGCGGCTACCGCGGCTCGCAATAACAGGTAAAGGACAAAAGTTGTGGCAAGAAGACGTGCGGTTATAACAGGAATGGGCGTTATTACGCCAATTGGCAATACTCTTGACGAGTATTGCGAAGGCCTGCTCGCTGGAAAGTCGGGTATCGGTCAGATTTCTCTTTTTGATGCGAGTCAATATTCTTCAAGAATAGCAGGTGAAGTTAAGAATTTTGACCCGGTTAAATATATTGACAGAAAGTGCATCCCACGGATGGATAGGTTTGCACAGTTTGCCGTTGCAGCAGCGGCGCAGGCAATTGAGAACTCGGGTCTGGACATATCAAAAGAAGACCCATACCGTATCGGCGTAGTTTGCGGCACCGGAATCGGCGGCCTGAAGACGCTGGAGCGAGAAGTTGGCGTTTTACTATCAAAGGGTCCGTTACGCGTTAGTCCGTTCTTTATCCCTATGCTTATTACAAATATTTCGCCAGGCGAAATTGCGATAATGTACGGATTTAAAGGTCCTAACTATTCGGTCTCAAGTGCCTGCGCTTCAAGTTCACATGCCCTTGGCGATGCACTCCGGCTTATCCGGGATAATAAGGTAGATGTTATCATTTCTGGTGGGTCAGAAGCGGCTATTACACCTGTCGGGCTTGCTGGTTTTTGCTCTATGAAGGCGCTTTCAACGAGAAACGACGACCCGGAACACGCATCACGTCCGTTTGATAAAGACCGCGATGGTTTTATTATGTCTGAAGGTGCCGGGATTCTTGTTATAGAAGAACTGGAACATGCTCGTAGCCGGGGTGCTCGTATTTTTGCAGAACTCGCTGGATATGGAGCAACTGACGATGCATATCACATTACTGCGCCAGACCCATCCGGTGAGGCGCCAGCTGGCAGCATGAAGATGGCTATCAATGATGCCGGATTAAGCCCCGAGGATATTGATTACGTGAATGCACACGGCACCTCAACTCCACTTAATGACAAATCAGAAACGCTTGCAATAAAGAAGGCCTTTGGCGAACATGCACGTAAACTCGCGGTATCATCCACAAAATCAATGCTTGGTCATATGCTTGGTGCTGCTGGAGCAGTAGAAATAATTGCATCAGTCCTTTGTATGAATAAAGGGATGGTACATGCAACAGTAAATTACCAGACGCCCGACCCTGATTGCGACCTGGATTACGTACCAAATAATCCAAGAGAAATGGAAGTTAATTCCTTAATATCAAATTCGCTCGGTTTTGGTGGACATAATGCTACATTGGTAGTATGTCGTTATGCAGAATGATATCCTCGCTGCAGAAAAAACGCTCGGTTTAAATTTTCAGGACAAATCGTTACTTGCCCTCGCACTTACCCATCGTTCCTATGCCCTGGAGCAAGGCCTGCCTGCTGACTATAACAACGAGCGTCTCGAATTCTTGGGCGATGGCGTACTTAATCTGGTTGCTGCAGTGTACTTGTATAAGAAGTATCCAGACAAACAGGAAGGTGAACTCTCTCAACTAAGGGGCGTTCTTATCAGTCGTGATGGTCTCTACCGCTGGGCCAGGAAAATAGGTATTGCCAAGTTTATATTACTTGGCGCAGGTGAAGAAAAGAGCGGTGGAAGGAAGAAAAAACGGGTGATTGCGAGCACAATAGAAGCAGTCGCTGGCGCAGTATTCCTGGACAAGGGCTACGAAGCATCGGCCAAATTTGCACTTAGTTATTTTGATTCACTGACGCGGATTAGAATAACCGAGTACAAAAACCGGCTGCAGACCATAGTTCAACAGCGGTATCACGAACCGCCGAAGTATGAGGTGCTAAAGGTTTTTGGGCCGCCGCACAGGCAGAAATTCCGTGTTGCAGTAATTATTGATGGTAAAACAATAGCGCTCTCTACTGGCTGGAGTAAGAAAGAAGCAGAGATAGATGCTGCGAGGAAAGCGCTCAGAAAAATGACTGCAAAGCAGCCATCCTGAGCGTCAGCGAAGGATCCCATTTCTGTTACGAGATCCTTCAGACTTCGCCCTCATGATGACAGTCTCAGGAGGTAAAGTATGGACGATATGAATTATGGGTTTAGTGAAGAACAGATAATGATTCGTGACCTGGCGCGAAAAATTGCTCAGGAAAAAGTGCTTCCAAAAAGACAGGAGCTTGACGAGAAAAGTGAATTTCCGCGCGAGTTAATAAAAGAATTTGCTCAGGCAGATTTGTTTCGTGTATTTATCCCCGAGGAATACGACGGTCTTGGCGGAGGTTGTCTGGAAATGAGCATTGCTACCGAGGAACTAAGCCGTACCTGCGCAGGGGTAGCGGTCAGTTATGCAGCAAGCGCTCTCGGCGCTTTCCCGTTGCTTTTATTCGGGACAGAGGAACAGAAGAAAAAATATCTGCCACGTGTTGCGAGCGGGGAAATTTTGTGCGCTTATGGCTTGACGGAGCCGAATGCCGGCAGTGACGCAGCAGCAATAGAGACGACTGCACGTGAAGATGGCGATAATTATGTATTGAACGGCACGAAAATATTCTGTACTAATGGTGGTGAAGCTGACCTGTATACGATTATCGCGATGACGGATAAATCACGTGGAGCAAGAGGTGCAACTGCTTTTCTTCTCGAAAAAGGTACGCCAGGTTTCAGTTTTGGCAAGAAAGAAGATAAACTTGGTATCCGCGCTTCAGCGACGCGGGAACTCGTATTCGAAAACGTTTCTGTTCCGAAAGAGAACATAGTTGGCCGTCCGGGGATGGGTTTCATGGTTGCAATGAAAGTTTTTGATACGACCAGGCCTGGAATCGGCGCACAGGCAGTTGGCATAGCACAGGGAGCACTTGATGCGGCACTGGAGTATGCTATTCAACGCAAACAGTTTGGCCAGACGATTGCATCTTTCCAGGTGATTCAGCACACACTTGCAGATATGGCTATCCAGATAGAAGCAGCGCGTGGTCTTGTGTATAACGCAGCGCGTCTCATTGATTCTGGTGCAAAAAACGTTTCAATTTATAGCGCGATGGCAAAAACGTTTGCTTCCGACGTTGCTATGAAAGTTACGGTTGACGCCGTTCAGATATTCGGTGGTTATGGATATATGAAGGATTACCCTGTTGAAAAGATGATGCGCGATGCAAAGATAACTCAGATATATGAAGGGACTAATCAAATTCAGCGCAACGTTATCGCGCTTGGGTTGATAAAGCGCAGCAAAGGGAAGAAGTAATGAATGTAATCGTATCAATTAAACAGGTGCCGGATACAACTGAGGTAAAAATAAACCCCCAGACGAACACTCTTGTGCGAGAGGGGGTAGCGAGTATTATTAATCCGTTTGACATGTACGCGATAGAAGAATCCTTGAGAATCAGGGAAAAGTGTGGTGGCAGGGTTACGGTTATAACTATGGGGCCACCGCAGGCAGAAGATGCATTGCGTTCTACGCTTGCTCTCGGCGTTGATGACGCCGTACTTCTGAGTGACCATGAGTTTGCAGGTGCTGATACTCTGGTAACCGGATATACGCTTGCAGCTGGTGTCCGTAAATTAGGAGAGTTTGACCTCATTATCTGTGGAAAACAGGCAGCAGATGGCGATACTGCACAGGTAGGCCCACAGCTTGCGCACCGGCTCGGCATACCATTTGTTACTTTCGTAAAGAAAATAGAGGAAATCCGTCCCGGATATCTGAGGGTAGAAAGAATGGTAGAAACAGGCTACGAGACAGTCGAGACAAAATTGCCTGCCCTCATAACAGTGGTAAAAGAAATAAATGAACCGCGAATGGAGTCACTGCGCGGCAAAATGAAAGCAGCGAAAGCACAGATCAACGTTTTTGGCGCCAGTGACCTTGATGTTGACCCATCCTGTCTCGGGTTGAAGGGTTCGCCAACTCAGGTTGTTACAATTTTTACCCCTCCACCAAGGCCTACAGGTAAAATATTTGAAGGCGAACCCGATACCGTTGTCGAAAAATTAACCAGCGAACTTAAGGAGCGGGGGCTTATTTAGTGGGTATCAAGATAATAGCTGAGCGTTGTACTGGTTGCGGGTTATGCATTCAGTACTGTCCTTTCGCAGCAATAGAAATTATAGACAAAAAGGCCGTAGTTGGACCGGCATGCACTCTGTGTGGAGCGTGTATCGATGGTTGTCCAGAAGAAGCGCTTGTCCTTGAGTGTGAACCAGAAAAACCAAAACAGCAGGTAGGCGTCTATAAGAACGTATGGATATTTGCTGAGGAGCATAATGGAACAGTAGATAGTACGGCATACGAATTGCTTGGCGCCGGCAGGACGCTTGCTGATAAACTTGGCGTTGAGCAGGTGGCGATATTGCTTGGTGAAAAAGTTGAAGATAATGCTGCAAAGGAATTGGTGCGCTATGGCGCAGACAGAGTTATTGTCGTTGAAGACCCCCAACTCAAGTTTTTCCGGCCAGAAGTATATTCCAGCGTTTTGAAAAAATTGGTGGAAAAATATCATCCTGAGATTATTCTCGGTAGTGCAACTTCAACGGGGCGTTCTCTTTTACCAAAACTTGCTGCATCACTCGAAACCGGTTTGACTGCCGATTGCACTGGTCTTAATATTGATACAGAAAGACACATTCTCCTTCAGACCAGGCCTGCATTTGGTGGAAACATAATGGCAACGATTATTTGCCCGGACAACCGCCCGCAAATGGCAACTGTCCGGCCGAGAGTAATGAAACCGCTTGACATGGACGTTGGAAGAAAAGGGGATGTGGTGAGGGAAGAAGTAACGGTTTCTGAAAAAGACATTTGGACACGCGTGCTTGAGGTGGTTGGGGACCCGACGCTTCAAGTCAACCTTCAGGATGCAGAAATAATCGTGTCCGGCGGGCGTGGTCTGGGTGGGCCGGAAAATTTCAAGATTATAAGGGAATTAGCAGACGCTCTTGGCGGAGCAGTCGGGTCTTCGCGTGCCGCGGTTGATGCCGGATGGATTCCTTATTCGCATCAGGTCGGGCAGACGGGTAAAACGGTATGTCCAAAAATATACATTGCGTGTGGCATATCCGGACAAATTCAGCATCTGGTCGGAATGCAATCATCGGATATTATCATTGCCATAAACCGTGACATGTATGCCCCGATATTTAAGGTCGCAAACTACGGTATCATAGGCGACCTCTTTGAAATCGTGCCTGTGTTAACACGCAGGGTAAAAGAAATTAAGGGTAAATAGTTTCATGTATTTTAAGAAATTAGAAATATGTGGTTTTAAATCGTTTGCCGACAGGACGAAATTTGAGTTTGAGCCGGGTATTTCAGCAGTAGTCGGTCCGAATGGTTGCGGGAAGACAAACGTAGTTGACGCAATCCGGTGGGTGCTTGGTTCTCAAAGTCCCCGTGAGTTGAGGGCGAGCAAAATGGAAGACCTTATCTTTAATGGCTCACAGAGTAGAAAACCATCAAATTACGCAGAGGTCTTACTTACCATAGATAATTCCGATTCCTCACTCTCTCTCGACTATCCCGAGGTCGCAGTTACACGCCGTTTATACCGTTCCGGAGAAAGCGAATATTTGATAAACAAACAGAAAGTACGTCTCAAGGACATTATAGATTTGTTCCTTGACAGTGGTCTTGGTGCCGGGTCGTACGCTGTTCTGGAAGAAGCACGCATTAAATTTATTCTTCACAGTCGTCCTGAAGAAAGAAGAGAACTTTTTGAGGATGCCGCTGAAATTGGGCGCTACCAGTATCGTCGCGAGGAAGCAGTGAGACGATTGGATAAAACAAAACTGAATCTCTCACGCCTGGATGACGTACTGGTAGAAGTAAGCCGCCAGGCAAAAACGATAGGATATCAGGTTCGTAAGGCAAAGATATATGAGAGATATACAGAGCGTTTGGCAGGGCTTAAAATACAACGGTTACTCTGCGATTATAGAAGTTGCAGTAAGGACCTGCCGTCCGTTTCGGCTGAAATGGCCTTAAAGAAGCAACAGACCGACAAACTGAAAAAAGACCTTGATAACGTTCAAGAGCAACTTGAGAAAGAGCGCCATGAATCTGAGTCACGAGATTCCGAGCTGCTTGAATTTCAGTCAAAGATGGTACAGATTGCTGGTGAGGTTGCCAGAATAGAGGACCATTCAAGGAATTATGAGCAGAGAGGACAGGAATTAGAAACACTTTTTTCTAATTCTGCTCAAGCAAAGGAGCAGTGGACAGAACGAAAAGAAAACTTTGGCAGGACTTATGAGCAATTTTCCAGTGAACTGAAGAATCTTGAAAACCAGCAGAAAGAACTCGGTGAACAACTGAAATTTGCATCTAATGAGGAGGAGTCTGAAAACAAGGACATTGAGTCCTATAAGGAAAAAATTACTCATGAAAAAGAAAAGGAATCTGCAATCAGAAGCCAGATAAACGATATTGATAATGAAATACGTACCTGCGAGTTTGCAGCCGAGGTAGCGAGACAAAAAGTCGGGCTTATTGACATGAGGACCGAAGGATACCAGAGAGAGATGGCGGAAATCAAAGAGACGTCAGCAGAATTGAAAATGAAAGTAAATGGACTTGATAAGGAATATGATAGTGCAACTGACAGCAGGCACAAGTGCGAAGCTTCCATCAAAGAGTGTAGTACGCGTATAAAATATATTGATGGCAGCTTGAGAGGAATGGCTGTCTGGGAAGAGGAAAGGAAATCTCATCCAAGTTATGCAATTTTTGAGGCACTTCATCAGGCAAATATAATCAAAAACGGCAGCCGCTTAATCGACCTTGTTGAGGTACCCAGGGACTTGAGGTGGGTTGTTGGGCGCCTGCTTGGCGACCGCCTGTTCTGGATAATATGTGAGACAAGAGATGAAGCCGAAAAGTCAATTAACTACCTGAGAGAAGGAAATCGTGGCTACGCCTTTTTTCTCATACTTGAAGAATGTACCACTGCCGCCGGAGAGGGTGTTCAGGAAGAAGCCGCAGGCGTTTCAATTGTTGACCGTCTGAATTTTGATAGGTACTGGTCAAATGCAGTCCAAACCGCATTTAGTGGCATAAGATTAGTTCCGTCTGTTTCGGATGGGACAGTGGGACAGGCAATTCTGGTGGATGATACGGGTAGAGTGCGGATGCGCGGCGGGATTGGTGGCGGCGTAAGTGAAGGTGAGCTTACAAGAGAGCACCTCAGACAGGAAAAGGAGTCCCTTGGAGAGGAATTATCCCGGTTTGAAGGCACGCTAAGGGAAATTGATGAAGGACTTCACACGCTTGAGGTGCGCCGTGTGGAGGCGAATACCGAGATTTCGCAAGTTGAAACTATAACGTCCAGGTTGGAAAAAGAATGCAAACAGTTAAGGCGGGAGAAAGAGGATGCAGAAAAAGAAATAGACGTCCAGCAGCAAAAAACACAGGGACTGCAAACAGGTAAAACGGTTCTGGAACGTGAGATTAAGGAACAGCAATCTAAAGTCAAGGAATGTGAAGAAATGTTATCCGAATGTATTTCGAAAGACAATAAGTTACATGAGCAAGTGGTAATACTTAAATTCAAATTAGATGGATTGAAGATGGCAATCGCTGAAAGACAACGGACGCTGGAAACCCTGACAGGCGAAATACAACATGCAGATGTTATGCTTTCAAATATTTCCAATAATATGGAAGAGATACAGGAAAAGATACGTGGACATAAGCAGAATCATATAGATGAGGAAGGGAAGTCCGTTGCATTGGAAGCAGAACGTGACAAATTATCAAAAACAATAGAAAAATTAAGAGATGATAGAATTGAGGCGCAAGAAAAAATGCATGAAAAGCAAACTCTGGTAGAAAGAATGCGTGGACAGTATGATACTTCTGCCATAGAGTTGTCCAGATGCCAGTTAAACCACAGCGAAGTAAGCATGAAGATTAACGAGCTCAATCAGAGATTGACACAGGAGTTTGAGATATCGCTTGAAGAGGCCTTAAAGAAATATCCAGAGAAAGAAAATGAACCACCGTTTGATGACCGTGCGATTGCACGGCTCCAACGAAGGATAGAAAATCTTGGGCCGATAAATATGGCGGCACCAGAAGAATATGAAACCCTGAATGAGAGAGAAAAGTTTCTCCAGACGCAGCATAAAGACGTAGAACAGGCAATTGTAGACCTTGAAAAACTCATCGCCGAACTTGACAGGACAGCGAGGACAAAATTTGTGGAGTCGTTTGAAAAGGTAAGGCGCAATTTTCAGAAGGTTTTCAATGACCTGTTTGAGGGTGGCACAAGCGATCTAATATTAACTCAAGCTGAAGACCCTCTATCTGCTGGCGTTGAGATTATCGCACAGCCACCTGGAAAGAGACTGCAAAGTATAACGCTGTTGTCGGCAGGCGAGCAGACACTATGTGCAATTGCGCTTTTGTTTGCTTTTTTTATGGCAAAGCCCTCACCATTTTCTGTCCTGGACGAAATAGATTCCCCGCTTGACGATTCTAATATCCGCCGTTTTGCGAATTTGCTGGACCAATTTTCCGACCAGACACAATTCCTGGTAGTTACGCACAACAAGAGCACGATGGAGGCGGCAGATAGAATGTTTGGAATTACGATGGAAGAATTCGGTGTTTCCAAACTGATTTCTGTACGTTTGCATCGTGAGGGCACCCAACAGCTCGTGGCGTAAAACCGTGCAAATAAAACTACTTGGCGTTCGACTTGAGTGTACCGATATCAACGGTGCAGTCAAGTTCATAGCAACTCTCGTAGCTACCCACAAACAGCATCTCGTAGTCACTGCTAATTCCCTTATGGTGAGGGATTCCTGGACAGATGCAGGGTTAAAAAAAGCGTTGAACTGCGCATCTATAATAGTAACTGATGGTATCGGATTAGTTTGGGCTGCCCGGTTATTAAAGAGAAAGCGTCTACAGCGTATACCCGGTATTGAGCTAATGGCAGCTCTATGCGAAGAAGCAGAACGTCACAATTGGAGGATTTTTGTATTTGGTGGACGTCCTCGAGTCAACGAAAAAACAGTGCAAATACTGACACAAAAATATCCATTGATGAAAATTGTAGGGTATAAACATGGATATATGGAGCAGGTATCTAAAGCGTCGCTCATAGAAGAAATACGCTTGAGCAAACCGGATATCGTATTTGTTGGTCTTGGCGGTGGCTGGCAGGAAAAATGGTTTCTTGATAACAGGAAAAACCTGCCCTCTGCAGTGTTTATTGGCATTGGTGGTTCGCTTGACGTCCTTGCAGGCCGTCTCAAGCGTGCGCCAGTGATTATTCGCAATATAGGACTGGAATGGCTCTGGCGTCTGTTGATAGAACCTACCCGATTGGTGCGTCAGTTCGGACTCGCTATGTTTGCTGCTCGTGTACTTGATGAGTTTATGTTGACAGTTAGAGTACAGAGGTGTTGATTGATATACGCTATTCTTGCCGATATCCATAGTAACCTACCTGCACTGAAAACGGCAATTTCATGGTTAGAGAACAAAGGAACCATTCAATATATTGTTCTTGGTGACATTGTCGGTTACGGACCACATCCAAACGAATGTATAGAGGCAATACAAAAGTTATCTCCAGCTATTCTGATTAAAGGTAATCATGATTATGCTTCATCCGAAGATATTCCTCTGGATGATTTTAATCCATACGCAAAAGAGGCAATTCTGTGGACCAGGTCTCATCTTTTACCAGGCAATATCAACTATTTGAGAAATCTGCCAGAACGCGCTCAATTAAGTGGTATACTCTTGGTTCATGGTTCACCGCGCGATCCGCTAAACGAATATCTTACGGACGACATAAAATTTGTCAGATGCACGGAAATGCCAGATATTCCGAAAGTTTGTTTTGTAGGGCACAGTCATTACCCTCTGCTTTTTGTTAGACAGAAAGGCGGCCCCGCGTCTCACTCTTTGCTTTTGGATGGAGATTCGATACAACTTGCCCCTGGCAACTATTATGCTCTCAATCCAGGTAGTATAGGTCAGCCGCGCGATGGCGATCCACGTTTATCCTTTGCGCTCTGGGATAGTGATAAGAGTACTTTTACGATAGTCCGCCTGAAATATGATATTTCAAGGACACAAAAAGATATGCTCAAGGCAGGTTTGCCTGAATTTTTAGTCCATCGGCTGGAGACCGGAAAGTAGAAATGCAAGAGGATGTTATTGGCAAAATAATCCAGGGAAAATATGAGATTGAGAAAGAAATAAACCATGGGAATATGGGGGTAATCTATCAGGCCAGGCGAATAGAAGATAATATGACAGTTGCTTTGAAATTTCCTTCTAAATCTACCTCGCTGGAGAAATTCAGGCAGATTGCGGTGCTCTCCAGTTCACTTGAGTCACCTGGAATTGCCAAAGTATATGAGCACGGAGGCGTTTCTGAACCATTTGTCGTGATGGAATATCTGGACGGAGAGCCACTTTCTGATTTTCTTTCAAGGCATAAACGTCTTAGTCCTACCCGTGCAGCAGCGATTGCTCTTGAGTGTTCCAGGATACTTCAATATCTTCACTCAAGATACGTTGTTCATAACGACGTAAAACCTGCCAACATTTTCATTTTACGTACTGGTGAAATCAAATTACTAGACCTTGGGGTTGCAAAAACGGAGTCACTACCTGGTGGCTCAGCAGGTGACAATTTTGGAGGCAGCCCTGAGTATTCGGCACCGGAACGTAGACAGGGGATATCAACCCCCGAGACAGATGTGTATTCACTAGGCAAGACCTTACTTGAGATGCTGACGGGGCATACCTTTGTGACGGGAAGATGGCCAGTGCTTCCACCCACGCTTGTTAAAATTGTGAAGAAGTGTCTCCAGCAGAAACCACAAATGCGCTATCGGAATATGGAAGCACTTGCAGAAGACATCGAGCGGTTTATGACCCGGCAACAGGGCTTAAGGCGTAAAATCCCCTTCACAGGATTATGGGTAATACTCATACTCGTAGCTTTAGTACTAGCCGTAATCGCCCTGGCAATGCTTCTTTAGATAGTTAGATGCTTGACAGTTTCAGAGTAAGAGGGTAAAATATTTTCAAATGCTTATGGAGGTGCAATTGGATGAGAAAACAAAAGGTTTTTCTGCTTACTACTGTAGCCGTAGTTTGTCCGATAATTTGGGCAGGGAGTAATGTGTTAGCAAAAGAAGCGCTGGTAATGAAAGTGCATACTGTACAGCAAGGAGATACTTTTTGTAATATTGCATCCGAGTATCTTGGAAATGCAGATAAATGGCGTGAAGTATACGGCTACAACAGGTATATCAAAAATCCGCACTGGATTTTTCCAGGAGAAGAACTCATAATTCCAACCTATGAAGAGATTATTGAAGAGCCAGCAGCAAAAGTTGAGACCGTGGAGCAGACAGCTGAAACAGCGAAAGAGAAACAAACCCCAAAGGTGGGTGTTGACCGCATTCTTGGTGGCGTCCCTGATTTTGATGGGTATGTTGTAAAATCAGAAAGCGCATTCTCTCAAGCAGCGCTGTATGATACCGTACTTACCGACATTCATACCGAAGGTGATGTCCGACCAGGGACATACCTGCGCGGCTACGTGCAGCACCGTACAATTCGTCATCCAATAACAGGAGCTTCAGCAGGTCCGGAATATGCAGAAGCGGCAATCCTCAAAGTTATTGAAGTACATAAACATACATCCTATGCAAAAATTATTGATTGTTCCGAGCCATTGTCGGCAGGCGATGGCTTGTTCGTAGTGAGGCAGTAATGCGAGTTTATAACAAAATAAGAACCTGCCCTTCGGGTAGAACCTTTTCACTTGAAAAACAATTCTCGGGCCCAAGCGTGATAGGATTTGTTACTACAGTTGTAATTTGCCTGGGTATTCTGTGGGTTGGATGCAATCCTGACAAGAAAAATATAAGAACGCAAACAGAGGGAGGGAATGAAATGGCTGTTAAGAATGCTGTGATGATTATTGCTCCTACAAACTTCCGTGACGAGGAATATCTGGAACCGCGGCAGATTATTGAAGGTGCAGGTATTAACGTTACAGTTGCTTCAATTAAACCAGGTATCTGCTCTGGAACCTATGGTGCGCGTGCAGAAGCAGAACGCTCGATTTCTGATATCAACGCTGGCGATTTTGACGCAGTGGTATTTATTGGCGGAAATGGTTCCAGCGTGTATTGGGATAATTCAGATGCACACAGGTTATGCCGCGAAGCGCACCAACATGGTAAAATACTTGCAGCGATATGTATTGCACCAGTTACGCTTGCAAGGGCAGGTGTACTTAAGGGGCGCCGCGCCACTGTTTGGGCTGGTGAGAAAAACCAGCTCTCGAGCGTCACGGGTGTTAAGTATACGGGCGCTGACTTGGAGGTAGATGGCCGGATAATAACTGCAAATGGGCCACAGGCAGCTAAGAGATTTGGTGACAAGATAGTTGAAATGATGGGAGAAATAAGATAACAACCGCTTAGTTCTAAAAAATATTTCCCTTCAGAAATTATTTCTTGGTGGCTGGGTAACGCTGTCGCAGGATTTCGCAGGCGCAGGAAAACAGTTTTATTATTTCAGGAATATGAAAGGTGTAAAGAGCAAGTACGCCTGATTGTCGCCAGGAAAAATGCACATGACTGAACAGGTCTATAAGAAAGAACTTATGCGAAATATGCATATCTTTTGTAGCTTTTGCGAGGCGTATACTTTCAAAATACGGCGATAAACTGTCATTCCTGGAGTGTAAAATAATAAGATGGCTAGAGAAATGCTCGAGAAATCTATCGGTTGATTGCGATTCCAGAATCCTTCTTTGATATGGGGAAAGAAGGGTTAAAGTGCGCAAGTGATCTTTACAGGTTATTAAAGAAAGGAACTGACGCCCTTCACGGGAAAGGCATTTTTCCATATTGTTTATGTCAGCTGCAAAGTCTTTCTTTTTCTGCTGCGCGATTTTAAGTAGTATTTCCTGGTCATGAGGATTTGTTACAAAGTCGGTATTCTTTTCCAGAAAAACCCATCTTCCATCCGCTGGTGATGGTAGAGTTTGGGCGTATGGATATTTTCCCGACAAATGGTGAAGCACAAGGGCGTACGAGTCGTAGTATCCGCCAAATGATATTACGAATTTGACTCTCGAACTGATTGATGGCCTGGTAGCAGCGATAATCGAAGCAGGGCCACTAAATGAAATTCCCATAATCCCTGCTGCACGTTCGTCAACGTCAGGACGGTTTACCAGCGTTTGGAATGCACGTTCTACCTGGTCAGTGGTTTCCGGTCTTATTTTCATCTGTCGCGCAAAGGTGAAATCAGCGAGCATAGTCGTGAACCCGCTTGCAGCGAAAACCTTTGCCACGTGATTTAAGAAAGGGTTATCCATGCCATCTGGATTTGCTCCATGTACAAGCAATAGAGCGGGACGTGGTTTTAGAGATGG
This sequence comes from uncultured bacterium, assembly GCA_964622465.1. Classification (GTDB taxonomy): domain Bacteria; phylum CG03; class CAZUQH01; order CAZUQH01; family CAZUQH01; genus CAZUQH01. Next base: position 27,087 of record CAZUQH010000006.1, read on the forward strand.
TATGTAATACAAAGTTCCACGGAGGTCGCTTTCTCCGTAAGGAATTTGAATGTTTTTTGATTTGATATGAGGAGAAAGAGGGAAAGATAGAAACATCAGGTGTGGTATTGCTATAATGGCACGTCCTATCGTTTCCACCTGGCGCCGGAAAACCAGCGCAAGTACCACGATAATGAATAAAACAACGAACGCTCCCAAGCAAGACATAGATGTATTATATAGCAGAATTGCCAGGAAATGTCAACGGATTTTTGGTGGTATTTTAAGGGAGATAGAATACGCAAGACAGTTGACGGACTGTCCAGTATGGCTTGTCGGGGGTGCGGTACGAGATATTATATGTCATTGCGAGGTCAGCGTAGCTGACCGAAGCAATCTCATTACTGGTACGGGATTGTATACGCGGTCTCGCAATGACAATGTTGATATTGACCTTGTTGTTTGTGGCGACTGGAGAAGATTTACAAGCGGACTTGCAAGAAAATTCGGAGCAAAACCAACTTTTTTTCCACAATTTCTTGGAGGACATTTTACCATTCAGACAGAAAAAAATAAGTACGAAGTTAATATTACTCATACTCGCAGGGAATCGTATATCAAGCCTGGCTCACTTCCACGAGTAGCGCCAACGACGCTTGAAGAAGATTTGGGACGCCGCGATTTTGCTATGAATGCTATTGCTGTTTCACTCAATCCAGAAAACTATCTGCAAATTATAGATGCTTATGATGGTATTGAGGACATTCTACATAAGCGCATACGGGTTCTAAAGAAGGACAGTTTCAGGGAAGACCCGACCAGAATTATAAGAGCTATCCGCTATGAAGTGCGGCTCGGCTTCCGTATGACGCAGGACACTCTGACCCGGATGAAAAATGCGATTAATGCCGGTCATATTGCACATATACCGGGCGAGCGCTTTCGGGATGAACTTGTGCTCAATTTGAAAGAACGCACTGCTTATGAGGGCATTCTCCGTCTCTTCAAATATGGTGTTTTTAGTTCCGTATGGCCAGAATTGACTATGACCACTGCAAAAAAGCGTTATATTCAACGGATAATTACCGGATGGGAATCATTGCGTAAGCTGGATTTAGGTGTTCCTGTTGATAGATGGTTATGCTTGTTGATTGCGATATGCTGGGGCGCTTCCCGTAATAGCACGGGAGAAAAATCGTTGCTTCTCAAAAGAGAAATCGCAAAACATCTGGGGTTGGATAAGCGGCAATCGCAGGCGCTTATCAACTCAGAAGTGCAAATCAGGAAAGCGCAAAGAATAATTTACAAAAGGGATACAAGTGCATCTGCAATTACAACTGCACTTGATGGTTGCGGTGAATATGCACTTGCTATACTGTTTCTTGTTGTAACATCAAGACGCGCAAAAAACCAAGTTATGCGTTACGTTAACGACTGGAAAAAGAGAAAGCCACTGCTTAACGGTAACGACTTAAAAAAGATGGGTTTGGAACCAGGACCCGGGTTTCAGAAAATCCTGACTGAGCTCCGACTGGCACAGATAGACGGTAAGATATCTAACCGTCGCCAGGCAAAACAATTTGTCCTGTCGTCTAATAGCTAAAATGCTATAACATACCACAGTTGATTTCCCGCACAAAATTGATATAATATACTTGCAGTTTACCAGACAACGCCGTAACTCCCCCTCGCTTTAGCGATAGAGAGTTGTCAAGGTATCACTCACAAAAAAGGCATGGGGCTGGTGATGGGAAACGCAGCAGTAATTGACCATGCAGATGATATTATGAAAAAATTACCTGGTTTTTTAAAAAAATATTTTTGGGATGTAGAGTTTGAAAAATTAGATGCGGAAGCGTATTCCCGGGACATATTGGCGAGATTGCTTGAGCATGGTGATAAAAAGGCGATTAGTTGGATGAAGAGAAATTTTACCAAAGATCAGATTGAAGATGTTTTATTTCATTATCGCAGCGTTTCACCGCAGAGCGCAAATTTTTGGGCGTTAATTTTTGATATCGATAAAAAGGAAATTTTGTGTTTACAAAAACCTTATTTGGAGATGCGAAGAAGGCATTGGCCGTATTAGGCAAATCGCATCTGCTGGATAACACCTATTTGGCAGGCGGTACAGCCTGCGCCTTACAAATAGGGCACAGGATTTCTGTAGATTTAGATTTCTTCACCCCAAAGGAATTTGATGCTAAAGAGCTGAGCCGCTCTTTGAAAAAAGTCGGTAAGTTTAAAGCAGAGAAACAAAGTTGGGGAACTATCTTAGGTACTTTAGAAGGGATAAAGTTTAGCATCTTTGTTTACAAATATCCTGTTTTATTCCCTTTTAAATCCATATTCGATATGAATATTCTTGATTTACGAGATATTGCGGCCATGAAAATAGACGCTATCAGCACAAGGGGCATTAGGAGAGATTTTATAGATCTTTATTTTATATGCCAAAAGGGGATATCCTTAAGTGAAATATTGTCGTTTTATGACCGTAAATACGGCACTTTAGCTTCCAACGTTATTCATATCCAAAAGAGTTTAGTTTATTTTATGGATGCTGAAGCAACTGCGATGCCCAGGATGTTAAAAAAAGCAACATGGGAAGATGTAAAGAAATATTTCGAAAACGAAGTAAAGAAACTGGTAGAAGACACTAATGTGATAATAACAAAATGACACAGATTCCGCTGTGGATTCAACTTATAATCCTGTTTTTTTCCATAGTAGTGCATGAGTGCAGTCATGGCTGGGTAGCGAACCAGCTAGGTGACCCAACAGCACGATTGAGTGGACGGCTTACCCTGAATCCATTACCTCATATTGACATAATGGGCACGATCCTTTTACCACTTATTTTGATTATTACCCACTCACCGATATTGTTTGGATGGGCAAAACCGGTGCCGATAAATCCTTATAACTTTGTAAATCCACGCAGGGATATGATGAAAGTTGCTTTTGGCGGGCCAGGTTCAAATTTAGCTCTTGCTCTGGTTGCATCGGGGTTATTCTGGCTTACAAATGCACTCGTAGGTTATAATATTTCTACACAGTTATGGATGAATACGCTTTTGTTTATGGGTTTCATAAATATTTTGCTCGCGGTGTTCAACCTTGTACCTATTCCACCACTTGATGGTTCGCGAATCGTATCGGGATTGTTGCCGCCACATGCTGCTATGACATACGAGAGGATTACGCCAATGGGGTTCTTTATAATATTTATACTGTTGTTTACCGGCGTGCTCTGGTATTTACTTGGGCCAGTGCTTAATTTCTTTATGCATATTCTGTTTGGGCCCGGATTAATGTGATGAAAGAAAGAATACTGAGCGGCATGAGACCCACGGGTAAGCTCCATCTCGGACACTTCGTTGGCGCACTTACGAACTGGGTAGCACTGCAGGATAAATACGAATGCTTTTACATGGTTGCTGACTGGCATGCACTTGATACGGAATATGCAAATACGGACAAGCTTCGTGAGAATACGGAAGAGATGGTTCTGGACTGGCTCGCTTTTGGGCTGGACCCGAAGCGTTCATGCCTGTTCATTCAGTCGCACGTCCCGGAACACGCTGTGCTTAATATCATATTTTCAACGATTACCCCTGTTTCGTGGCTTGAGCGCTGCCCTACGTACAAGCAACAGTTGCAAGAACTATCTGACCGCGAGATTCGTACCCATGGGTTTCTCGGATATCCGGTGCTGCAGGCAGTGGATATTCTTATTTACAAGGCAACGCGTGTTCCGGTAGGTGAAGACCAGTTGCCCCATCTTGAGTTAACCCGTGAAATTGCACGGAGGTTCAATTATTTTTACGGTCCTCTATTTCCGGAACCGCAGGCGTTGCTCACAAAGTCAAGCCGTCTTCCTGGTACCGACGGCCGTAAGATGAGTAAATCATACGGGAACAGCATTCTTCTTTCTGATTCAGAAAAAGAGATTGAAAGAAAGATAAAAAATATGATAACCGACCCAGAAAGGATTCATGCAAATGACGCCGGCCACCCGGATGCATGTGTTGCTTACCAGTATTGGAAGGCGTTTGCGCCAGAGCGCGCATCTGAAATTGAGCCGCAGTGTAAACATGGCAAGGTTGGTTGCGTTGCGTGTAAGAAAGAACTTGCCGAAATTGTGATTACTACGCTCAGGCCTTATCAGGAAAAGAGGCATGAATACGAAAAACAAAAGAATCTGGTAAGAGAGATACTTGAAGATGGTTCTATGAAGGCGCGTAAAATCGCTTCTGAGACGTTAGCAGAGGCGAATGAATTAATAAAGATGTGGTAGTTATGAATAGTCCTCTGGAAGTCAATACTTCATATTTTCAGGGTCCGCTAAATCTTTTGATTGAACTTATCAAAAGAGAAGATATAGAAATAGGCAGGGTGATTCTTGCGGAACTAACAGGATGGTTTCTTGAAGAATGGGAGCGCCAGGCAAAGTCAATAACAGCAGGAATCGAATTCCTGGATGGCGCCTCTTCTCTTATCTGGCTTAAGTCAGTACTCTTATTGCCGCAACAGGAAAATACAGAAGAAGAGGCAGAGTTAAAACCAGAACTGGATATACACAGAGAACGTGCATATCGCCAGTTTGTTGATTTGTGTGAATTGCTCAAACAGAGGCAACTCTGGCGTTCTCAGATTTTTACAAGGCCTGTGCCTAAATTTACAGATGATGATTACGTATTGGATGTAGGGCTGTTTGACCTTGTGGCAGCATTCCAGCAGGTACTTACAAACCGTACTGAGGAGCCGTCCCCAAAAGAAATAATTGTTGACGAGATAACTGTACAGGACAGGATAAAGTACATTTTAAAAGCTTTTTCAGGCAGAAGGTACGTCCATTTTTCTTCCGTTTTTGGAGAGCGTGCCAGCCGGCAGGAGCTTATTGTTACATTTCTCGCAATTCTGGAGCTTATAAAGGTAGGCAAAATATTTGCACGTCAACTAAAATTATTCGGGGATATCCGGCTATACGCAAATTACGCAAATGGAAAAGCAGGAATTAATTAGAGTAATAGAAGCGCTGCTTTTTGCTCAAGCCCTGCCAGTATCTGTCAGTAAGCTCGGACAGGTTACCGGGGCGACTGAAGAACAGATTGTACAGGCGGTTGATGGGCTGCGTGAATTGTTGGATAAAAACGGACATGCGCTTACGGTCAATAAGGTTGCTGGCGGCTATGAGTTGGGCACGAGACCTGAATATTCTTCATATATTAAAAAGCTGTTCAAGGAAGAAACAACCCTTACACTGTCGCGCTCGGCGCTCGAAACTCTCGCTATAACCGCTTACAATCAGCCAGTTACTCGCGCTGCGATTGAGTCGGTGCGTGGAGTTGATGCAAGCGGGTGCCTGAGGACGCTTATGGAAAGAAAACTTATCAGGATTGCGGGACGTAAGCGCGCGCCAGGCAGACCGTTGGTTTACGCTACCACAGAACATTTCCTGAGGACTTTTGGGTTGAATGACCTTTCGGAGATGCCGCGTTTAGAGGAAGCGCAGGAGCAGAGGGGTGAATGATGGATATAAATGAGATGCGTCACAAAATCGATAAGATAGATACTGAATTGCTGAAACTCTTGAATGAACGTTTGCATCTTTCTGTGAGTATAGGCCGCCATAAATCTACGCATGGCAAGAGCGTTTTTTTGCCGGAGCGTGAGAGCACGATAATCCGGCGGCTGGAACGGCTTAACAAAGGTCCGTTACCCAGAGAAGCGCTTATGGATATATTCCGGGAGATATTAAATGTCTCTAGGAATCTTCAGAAGCGTATCAAAGTCGCATATTTAGGGCCACCCGCAACTTTCACGCATTCCGCAGCAATTGTGAAATTCGGGCGTCGCGCCGAATTGGTACCGGAGCCATCTATTACAGATGTCTTTCGCGAAGTGGAAAAGACGCTTGCCGACTATGGAGTCGTCCCTGTTGAAAATTCTGCGGAAGGAATGGTTACGCACACGCTGGACATGCTTATGGATTCGGATTTGAAGATTTGCGCAGAAATAATACTTAAAGTATCACATTGTTTATTGTCCAGGTCGTCGACAGTAACCAAAATAAAGAAATTATATGCAAATTCGCAAGCGTACGCACAGTGCCGTGAGTGGGTTTCAAGTCACCTTCCAAACGTGCCTGTTATAGAAGTTGCGTCCACGAGTGAATCAGCCAGGAGAGCGCAACTTGAAACTGGTGCGGCTGCGATTGCCTCACGTGAAGCCGCGACAACTTATGATTTGAACGTTCTTGCGCAGGGGATTGAAGATACAAGGGATAATATAACAAGGTTCCTTGTAATAGGACGTCAATCACCAGCTGCCAGCGGGGATGACAAAACATCAATCCTTTTTTCCATCAAAGACAGGGTTGGCGCGCTATATGACATGTTGAAACCATTCAGGAAACATAATGTCAACCTTACTAAAATCGAATCCCGCCCGACTGGCCATAAAGTGTGGGAATACGTATTTTTTGTAGATTTTATCGGGCACCAGAATGACCAGAAAATTCGGATTGCGCTCAAGGAACTTCAGTCTCAATGCGAATTTGTGAAAATCCTGGGGTCTTATCCGCGAGAGAAGTATAAGCATGGGTAAAACTATTTATCAGATGGCGCGCAAGGAAGTCAGGGGTTTCAAGCCGTATCAGGCAGGGAAACCTATCGACGAACTTAAACGGCAGCGGCATCTTTCGGACGTAATAAAACTTGCGTCAAACGAGAATGCGTTTGGACCGTCACCGCTCGCTCTCAAAAGTGCGCAAAAAATTCTAAGGCAAATAAACCGCTATCCTGACCCGGGTGGTTATTATCTTTGTAAACGCATTGCAAGCCATTGGCGGATTCCTAAAAGTCAGGTTACTCTTGGAAATGGAACAGATGAACTTATAGAACTTGTCGCAAAAGCATTCTTGAACCCGGAAGATGAAATTGTTATATCGCAGCATGCATTCATTCGTTACCGCATGGCAGGCGAGTTAATGGGGTGCAAAATTAAAGAGGTTCCAATGCGTTCGCTTACTCATGACCTGGGTGCATTTGCTAAAGCGATTACGAAACGGACAAAGCTCTGTTTTGTTGCAAATCCGAATAATCCTACCGGCACATATGTCAATGCGCGTGAGGTTTCGCGTTTTATGAGTTCTATACCAAAAGATATGGTTGTTGTTTTTGATGAAGCATATACAGAGTATGTCACGGCGAAGGATTATCCTAACATGATAGAATATTTGCGTCATGGTAAACGTATTGTAATACTGAGAACACTTTCTAAAATTTATGGTCTTGCGGGTTTAAGAATTGGTTATGCACTTGCTCCTTCTTCAATAGTGGAGATAATAGACCGCATTAGACCTCCATTTAATACTTCTATTGTGGCTCAGGCAGCAGCATGTGCAGCACTTGATGATTATGCGCATATCAGAAAGTGTAGTAAACTCAACAGGCAAGGAATGAAATACCTGGAAGGCGAGTTTCATAAACTTGGTCTTGAGACAGTTCCGTCACAGTGCAATTTCATACTCGTAAAATTTGGTCCACGTGCTGCCAGGATAAATGAAGAGTTGCTTTCTCGCGGGATTATCGTGCGTCCGTTGCCAGATTATGGATTGGATGAATATTTACGTATTACGATTGGAAAGCCGGAAGAGAATAGAAGATTGGTGCGTGCACTCAAGGGGGGATACTGTTAGGGGGATACTATGATACTTACGCTTAAACTGGATGTGACAGAAAAACAGATACAGGAGACGATAACAAAAATAGAGGAACTTGGCTTCAAGGCGCATACATCCAGAGGTGCGCAGCGCGTTACGCTTGGCGTAATAGGACAGAACGCAGCCAGCTATAGAGAGGTGTTTGAAGGTTACGACTGGATAGAGTCAATTACGCTGATTTCAAAGCCGTATAAACTTGCGAGCAGAGAATGGAAAAAATCAGACACGGTAGTTTCTGTGGACGGACTGGAAATTGGCGCTAAAAGAATAGTCGTAGTTGCTGGTCCCTGCGCGGTTGAGAATTCCGAAATACTGCTTCAGATAGCAAAAGCCGTAAAAAAAGCAGGTGCAACTATACTGCGTGGCGGTGCATTCAAACCGAGGACTTCGCCGTACAGTTTTCAGGGACTTGGAGAAGATGGCTTAAAGATGCTTGCTGATGCGCGTTCTGAGACGGGTTTGAAGATTGTTACTGAGGCGATGAGTCCGTCGCAGGTAGAGCTTGTATCACGTTACGCGGATATGCTCCAGATTGGTGCCAGAAACATGCAAAACTATGACTTATTAAAAGAAGTTGGCCAGGCGGAAAAACCAGTACTTCTGAAGCGCGGTATGTCAGCAACAGTAGAAGAATTACTCATGTCAGCTGAGTATATTCTTTCCCAAGGCAACAAAAACGTGGTCCTTTGCGAAAGAGGTATTCGCACGTTCGAGACGTCAACAAGGTTTACGCTTGACCTGAACGCAATACCAGTTATAAAGAGACAAAGTCATCTGCCGGTTATCGTTGACCCATCACATGGTACGGGAGTAAGAAGTCTTGTGCCGGTTATGGCTGGCGCGGCGGTTGCAGCAGGTGCAGATGGACTGCTGATAGAAGTGCATACTGAACCGAATCGCGCGCTTTCCGATGGCAAACAATCAATCTATCCAGAGACGCTGAAAGAAACAATAGAGAGAATCAGAGCGATTGCAGAATGCCTCGGTCGCGAAGTTTAGTGGCTCCTTCCATGTTTGAATGCGTTTCCATTATTGGCGTTGGTCTTATTGGCGGGTCTATTGGTATGTCAATCAGGAAGCGTGGATTAGCACGAAAGGTGATTGGCATAGGGCGGCATCCCGAAAAGCTCAAGCTTGCACAGCGTCTGGGCGCAATAGATTCATGGACAGTTGATATTTCTAAGGGGCTCAAAAATTCTGACCTTGTCCTGTTGTGTATTCCTCCTTCCCCGTTGCCCGGGATAGTCAAGCAGGTTTCAATTGTTGTAAAGCCAGGAACGATTGTAACGGACGTGACCGGAGTAAAGGTTAAGCCGCTATGCGAGTGTGAGAAAATACTTTCTTCACGGAATATTCTGTTTGTTGGGTCTCATCCGCTCGCCGGGTCAGAGAAAAGTGGCGTGAAGTACGCAAGCCAGGACCTTTTTGAGGGACATAACGTCCTTCTGGTGCAGAACTCGCGGACTAACAAGATGGCGCTTAACAAAGTGAAAAAATTGTGGGACTCGGTTGGAGCCAGCGTTAGTATCACCACGCCTCAGGAGCACGACCGCCAGATAGCGCTTTTCAGTCAGCTTCCACATCTGTTTGCGGCGCTACTTATGTCCAAGGTTTCCGAAGACATAACAAAAAATCCTCAACACAGGTCTTTTTTAACACCATCGTTAAAGGATATGACCAGGATAGCAGCTTCTGATCCAGAATTGTGGGCTGAATTATTTAATGCTAATTCAATAGAACTTGTCAGAGTTTTGAAATCTACGATAGACGAGTTAAACGGTTGGATGGAAGATATCGGCCGTGGAAAAGTTGCAAATTTGAAAAGAAAGTTTAAAAGAGCGAGTGAATTCAGACGTAAGTTAGAGGAAATAGCCTGTTGTCCGACGTTGAGAAAATAACCGGAAAGTGCGCCTTGCGTGGAGAAGTACTCCTTCCTGGCGACAAATCAATTTCCCACCGTGCCGCAATTCTTTTGTGTCTCTCAGATGGACAGGCAAAGGTGCGCAATTTTTCTCAGTCAGAAGATGTGTGGTCTACTGTAGCAGTTTTACAAGCACTCGGTGGACAATTTGAGCGTGCTGGTAATGGGATAATTGTCCGAGGATTTGGCGCGCGTGGCCCTGTCCAGCCAAACGCTCCTCTGGATGCACAAAATTCTGGTACCACAATGCGTCTCGTCGCCGGTGTTCTTGCCGGCTGGCCCATAAAGACGCGTCTTATCGGAGACGAGTCGCTCCAGCAGAGACCAATGAAAAGGATTATAGAGCCGCTTTCTTCTATGGGCGCAGTTATTTCTGGTACCCAGAAAGGGACTGCACCGCTGGAAATTCAAGGTGGTAATCTTAGTGCTATTGAGTGGCAATTGCCGGTTGCGAGTGCGCAGGTAAAGTCATGTATTATGCTCGCAGGACTGCGCGCTCGTGGCCGTACCATAGTCACAGAATCACCTGTCTCACGTGACCATACAGAACGGATGATGAAATATCTTGGCATAAATCTGGATGAAAAATATAATGATAACCGTCATACGGTTGCACTTGAAGGGTTCCAACGGTTACAACCGCATGACATTTCTGTGCCGGGTGATTTTTCAAGTGCTGCTTTTCTGATTTCCTGCGCATTATTGTGTGAGGGGTCTTTAATCAAAATAAAGAACGTCGGGGTCAATCCTACGAGAACAGGTTTTTTCAAGATATTGAAGAGTATGGGAGCACGGGTTGAACTGGAGAATAAGCGTGAAGTTTGTGGCGAGCCAGTTAGCGATATTGTCGCCAGATATTCAAAGTTAAAAGCAATAACCGTAGGTCGAGAGCAAATACCATCTCTTATAGATGAAATTCCAGCACTCGCGGTATTGGCTACGCAGGCAATTGGCACAACGCGGATTACCGGGGCAGGGGAGTTGCGCGTAAAAGAGAGTGACCGGCTTAAAACAATCACCGTGGAATTAACGAAGATGGGCGCAAAGATAGAAGAATTACAAGACGGGCTGGTAATAGAAGGGCCAGTTTCCCTGAAAGGGGCGACCGTAAGTTCACAGAGTGACCATCGCATCGCAATGGCTCTCGCTGTTGCAGGTCTTATTGCAGATGGAGAGACAATAATAGAAAAACCGGAATGCGTATCGATATCTTTTCCTAACTTCTTTGATACCTTGTCTTTCTTTAAAAAGTAAACAGATTGCTAATCTCCGGGCAGATAAATCATATCTTATCTATGCAGGAATACCAGAATAACATAATTACTATTGATGGGCCGGCAGGCGCTGGCAAGACGAGCGTTGCGCGTGAGGTTGCGCACCGTCTTGGGTGGAATTATTTAGATACCGGTGCTTTGTATCGCGCAATTACTTATCGTGCGCTAAAAGATAAAATTAACCTTGACGACAAACGCCGTCTTGTATCGATAGCGCGCTCTATAAAGTTTGACGTCAGAACAGTCAAAAGTAACCTGCGAATATTGGTGAATAGCGAAGATATAACCGAAAAGATAAGGTCTCCGCGGGTAACTGAGAATGCCAGTATTGTCGCGGCAGTTGATGGTGTCAGAAAAATTCTCAGAAGTACGCAGCGCCAGTTGGCCGGAGGCGGTCGTATGGTAGTTGAAGGACGGGATATAGGGACAATGGTTTTTCCACGCGTGAAGTTTAAATTTTACTTAGATGCCAGTATAACGGAACGCGCAAAGAGACGCTGGAAGGATTTGAAGGCATCTGGCAGAGAGGTGGATATAGAGGAAATAAAACAGGCAATCGCAAAGCGTGACGAAAGAGATACAAAACGCGGATTATGTCCCCTGAGGGTGCCAGAGAATGCTTATGTAATTGATTCTACTCTGCTTTCACAGGCACAGGTTGTAGATATAATTGTTAGTAGGGTAGAAAATGGTTAGGTCGCTGTATCTGGTTGGATACATTCTTTTCAATGTTTTTTTCCGGCTCCTTGGTTTTCGGGTGGAAGAACTGGAAAATGTACCAAAAAGGGGTGCAGTGATTATTGCCCCGAATCACGTTTCTTACTGGGACCCTCCACTCGCCGGTTCTGCATTGCATCGGCCACTCTTTTATATGGCAAAAAAGGAACTTTTTGCAAAGCCGGTTTTGGCTCAGGTCCTGAAGTCAGTAGGTGCTTTTGAAGTTGCGAGGTCTCGTGCAGACATCGGTGCGTTCAGAAAAGCACTTGACCTCCTCAAAAATGGCAATGCAATTCTTATGTTTCCTGAGGGTGCACGTGGACGGCGTTCACACATGAGGCATTCCAGGAGTGGCATCGGCCTCGTTGCTGCCTATTCACAGGCACCTGTAGTTCCATGTTTTATTTACAACAGCGACCGTATAAGTAAATTTGCAAGGCCCATCGTGCGGTTTGGGAAACCGGTAAAATTTGAGAGGGGCAGTAGTAGGAGTGGAGGGAAATTCCTTAAATTTGGCAATGAAATTTTGGATATGATTAAAGAGATGGATTGCGAAGGTATGTATACTCTCGGGAGTTTTGGTAAGAG
>CAZUQH010000007.1:0-36613 GCA_964622465.1 uncultured bacterium
CGAGGTTCATTCTTCAGGTGAGATTCTATCAAAAAAAACCTATCCGGTCAACTTGCAAGCAGGTGGGTTTGTGGACAACCCTGGCTTGATTTTCTCTCAAAATATTTATTGAGGTCAATTGATATGTTTGGAAAATAACCACTGTTTTTGTATCCAATTACTTCTTCAAAAATACTATCTATATTAGGGGCGTATCTTAATATGAAATACATATAATGTAAATCTTTGGCTTGTTTTTGTTCACCCTCTCCGTCAATAAAAGTCGCTCCTTTGTGATAGAGAAAAGAAGACGGTTTAGGACAATAGATTCTGTAAGATACCTTTCATGAGTTTGGATACTCCCCCGGTAACTTCTTGTTGCTTCGTTCAGAAAGGATTTTCAAGTTCTTTTCAATTTTCTTTCTTTTTTCACGACTAGGTTCCAGTCGGAGGTATGTGGCCCAGGCTTCATACGCAGCGCTCTCATTACCGATCTTGTACTCTGCCGACCCAAGCCCTGTCCAGGCATTTGGCTCAAACTCGTCTACCGCTATCGCTTTAGCGTAATAGTCCCTCGCGGAGTCATACTTTCCCATTCTGAATAGGATATTCCCCATATCAGTGTAAGTAAGTGCTGTCGGGAATACGTTGAGGGCCTTTTGGTACCAGGTAAGAGCGTCTTCGTACTTACCCCGATACGATGCGATTTGTGCAAGTTGTTGATATGAGGCGATACTTGAGGGGTCATTTTGTATTACTTTTTGAAAACACCCCTCTGCCTCTTCAAGACGGTTAGAATGCATTAGGAGCTCTCCTCGCCAGTAAAAATAGTCATAGGAGGATTTAGTCATAAACGGCTTAGGTAAAATTTGAAGCACAAATAGTGTGACCAGCCCCGTTATGAACAGACTTACATGTCTCAGTTTCCCTTGTCTCAAATATTGCCACATGCGCACGAGACCCCATGAGGCAAATATGATTAGCACAGGTATAGCTGGGAGACGATACTCGGAAAGCATAAAGAATATCACCACTGTCAAGAAATACGTGAGGAAAAGGAAAGTAAGGAGATACGCATATTTGTCTTTCCTCTTGACGAAGAGAACCCAGAATAATGATAGAATACCCACAGGCATAATAATCCGAAGGTCTGGAGTGGTTCGTAGTACCCTTGAAGAATTGTCCCTGACCAACTCATAGCTATAGTTACTAGCTATTTCTTTTGGCGCAAAAAACAACAGTACCTTCTTGGATAGAATCGTACACGAGCGCCATGGATGAGATACAACAAAAGTTAATCCTGTCTTGAGCCAATACCTATCCATCTCGGTGTAAGAGATATTCCGGCCGAGTTCGTTCTCTGCTTGCCGCTTAAAAGATGCAAGCATGTACTTCGGATGCTGTGACTGCACTCCTATTGCAGACATGGCACCATTGCTCCCATCGCCAGATGGATGGTTGCCGATGTAAAAGTTTATTCCACTACTAACACTAGAAATCACAGGTCTGCTCAACATTATGCAGTTTCGGATTAGACATGGAGAGAGCGCGATAAGTACGCCTGTCACAAGCGATGTCAGGAGATGAAGCCACTGACGTCTTGCAAAGATAATATAGAGCCCCACGAGGCCCGCAAAAAGCAAAATATTCGGACGAAACAGTGCGGATAGTCCAATGAGACCGCCGCTGAAAAGACAGATATAGAACGAATTCGTATCAACTGCTTTGATGAGAAGCAGTAATGCGAGAAGATTGAAGAGATTTATCCAGGCAAAATTCACCAGAAGCCCTTCATAGAAAACGAACGGTCCAAATCCAGCACAAATCACTCCAGCCAAGAGGCCCACTTTCCTGTCAAAAACCCGGGTGCCTATGCTGTATACCAAGACCGCGGATAAGGCGCCAACCATGAATTGCACCACCGAAATGATCCATGTATCGGTACCAAAAAGTCTGTAGATCAAACTCAAAAGGTAGGCATACCCAGGGTTTAAGAGGAAGGGCTCCTTTCCTCCACCGATTGTTACAATCCTCCACGCCCAATGGTAGTAAAAATCAGCATCCAAAACAGGGTTTGAGAGGAACGAATCGCCACTTATCTCAAAGAAATATAGAAAGCGTATGAGAAAAGCCACAGCAAATACGACTAATGGCAGCAACCAGCCTCTCGGCATGTTCTGAATTGTCCTGTGTTTTTGAAAACCACTCACAGTCGTCGGTACCCTCCTTACTCTTCCATTCCTTAGGAACGGTACGGCGTCACTATCCGAGAATAAACGCCTATTCTATGCACTTTCAGTATTGGGGCTGCCCAATTTTCCCCCTAGCCCCCCCCTTGTGAAGTTCGTGGCTTTTGGCTCACCAACTGCATACAACCCATCCTTCCCCATCACAACAGGTACGGGAGGGTGACTAGAATTACGCTCGGTGAAATCGATACAGACTTTACCCTTTATTCAACTTTTGGAGACCGCGCTATTTACTTTTATCTCCACCTCACTCACTGCTGGCTTCGTCTCTTGTACAGAACAGAAAGTTCTTGAGATAGGAGATTCTTAGCGTCGCGGGGCGCTAACGTCTCCGCATGTTCCAGAGCATTAATCGCACCTTGCGAGTTACCCAATTCAGCTAATACCTCGCCCAGATGATAGTAGCCTTGCCACCCTTTTTCGCCCTTGTCAATGGCTCCTTGGAAATCACGAGCAGCATCCTCAAGGCGATTGACCTTCTGGTAGCAACGCCCCAAGTAATACCAGACCATAGCCTGGTGCTCCATTTCGTAATCTCGTATCTGCTCCAATAGCGTTATAGCGTCTTTGTACCGACCCTGTTCGTAATAAATCCAGGCTAGGTTTGCTCTTACCATAGGGTCTTTGGCATCTTCTTTCATAAGTGAAGTAAGCAATTTCATTGCTTCTTGTTTTTGACCTCGTCGAATGAACAGCATTGCAAGATTGTATCTCGTATCTGCGTGCTTAGGATTTATTCGCAGCGCTGACCGATACATGTCTTCTGCTTTTTCTATCATTCCAGTATCTCTGTACCTATTGCCAAGGTTATAGTACCAAACGGCCCTATCAGATTGAAATTGAGGTAGGTCCACAAAAGTACACGCCCCAGTAAGTAGCAACAAGCTAACTGCAAGTTGAACCCGGCGTTGTTTTCGTACCATCACCAGCACCTTCGATATAGCACCACCAGCAAATATAAATAGTGCTGGCATAATTGCAAGACGATATTCTGAAAGAACGAAGAATAACACAACAGCAACCATATAGGTAAGTACATATGAGCCAATTACCCGAGTCATAAAGCTGCGCCTGTAACACCAAATCATTCCGATAATCCCTAATGGAGCGACCAAACCAAAACTAATAGTTTTGAGATACTGGGTATGAAAACGTTCCAAGTAAAACCCGAAGTCCGTGTTTGATGGTATTTCCATCTTATTCCAGAAAAGCACGAATTTTTTGCATAGCAATCTTACCCATTCTTGTGGTTCTCGTTTAATGAACTGGACACTCTGGCGAAACCAATACCCGGAACTATCTTCAAGAGAAACATCTTCCCCAAGCCTACGCGATGCCTCGCTTCGGTATTCTTCGGCTAGCATAGATGGATTAGCTGAAGCAAATGGCGCCTGTCCAAACGCTCCTGTTCTTGCAATATCACTATTGCCTATGTAGAAGTTTATCCCTCCACTTGAGACTGTAATAACAGCCCTCCCCCAACCAGATAGTTCCGGAGAGCAACCGGAAATATTACAATAAAGGTTGCACAAACGAAAATGGCAATAGTCCGCAGGAACTCCTTCCTCGGTTTTGTAGAACGTTGTAGTACGTATAGGTAAGCTAACAAAGGAACCCCAAACAATGCAATGTTGGGTCTACACAGCACCGAGAAGCCGAAAACTAGCCCAGCGATGAACATATCGTATCTCCTTCTGTACATGGAGAAACGATATATATAAAACAGCATCACCGTGTTTAATACTGTAATTAAAGACGCCGAGAGCCTCATTGAATCATAGAATACCCCCGGGCCATAAAAGGCCGCAAGTATCCCAGAAAATATAGCAGCCCAGTAGTCAAATGCCCCGCGACAGATCTTGTATATTAGCGCGCACATGAATGCGCTGAGCAATGATTGCACAATAGCAACGGTTAGTGACAGCGGAGGTAGCAAGTTGTACAACAAATACAAAAAGAATGGGTAGCCAGGATTCATGAAGAAGACTGCACTCGTCGTTTCCCCTTTGATAAGTCCCATTGCAAAATTATGGTAGAATTGAGCATCTAGAAGTGGTTCTGTGAATAGAAAAGCGTTACGTATTTGAATAATGAAAAATAGTCGATATCCGAACGCTACAAAAAAAACGATTATTGGCCACCAATCACAATTTCCAAAGCATGACCAAAGTGCACGCTTATGTTTCATGTCACCGGTAGTTATTTTCATGCTATCCTCACCTGTGGCCTCGTTGGTCCTTTCGTATACCCCACCGCAACAATAGTGATGGAAACACAGCTCCTCCGGTTCTGAGGAATCCAACGCCTATGGATAACAGTATGTCTTGATTTTCTTCCTTAGGCAGCAAGCTTACGATGTTCACTCACTATCCTCTATCCTATACCCAATCCCACTCTCCGTTACAATATGAGACCTTGCCCAAGAACCCAACTTGTTTCGTAACTTAGCTACGCAGTCAGCCAAAACGAAATATGCGTTCTCTGGTTTGTTGTGCCATATGTTATACCCATCAGTAGACGCTGTAGATTTCTTTCCACCAATAGATAAACTTTTCACTATCATGCATTCATTCCAAATCGTTCTGTCAACTTGGAGAACCAACTAGCCCTACCCTAAAGCAATACCGAACCAGGAAACATAGATATCTCACGCCTTCATGAAATACTCTCATTTTACTTTTACTCTTCTTACGTTCGTAGTGGAGATGAAATGGTATCTCCTTTGTATAAGCAGTAAGCTGGTATAGTTTTAACAACAGCTCTGGTGTTGCAACAAATCCATCCTCTGTCAAAAGTTCGTCACCCCATTTGTCTAATCCAGAGAGGAGAACTCGGCCGGAATATGCACGGAATCCAGATGTGATGTCTCTTATCCTAATACCAGTACATATCCTCGTAGTCACGCTGACTATCCTGCTTAGTATCTTACGGAACAGGGGAACTTCTGTTTGCAATCCTCCAGGAACAAATCTTGAAGCAATCACTATGTCAAATCCATCGGATATCCCGTGAACTAACTTGTTTATTGTCTCTGGCGGATGTGAACCATCGGCATCCATAGTAACCACGACGTCCTCTTCCTTTAGATTCGGAGCTATAGTTTGAATTCCAGACCGAAGTGCTCTACCAAGGCCACGATTCCTTGTATGTCGTATAATTTTCATTGGAAGTAATCCACGCCAATTGGTGAGGATACTTAAACTACTGTCGCAAGAGCCATCATCAACAGGTATAACGTAGAGAGGTGCGCTTTCAGAGATTTGCTTCAAACCTTTCAGTAAATCATTAAGGTTTGGTTCCTCATTGTAAACAGGAAGGATAATATATAGCATACTGTGAATTCGTTTTATGTTGCTGGTGCTCGTTATTATATCAAAAACATGTAGCGTTTCAAAGTAAAATTTTAAGTCCTTTTGCAGCTTTGCTTTTTATTTAGAACCTGGAGCATTTGCTTGTGGAGGAGACCATTGGATGCAACGATATTTCTGTCATAAGGGGTGAACTTGCCGCCATCAAGTTTACTTACAATCCCGCCGGATTCTCGGACGATAAGTGTTGCGGCTGCGGTATCCCAGGGGTTCAGGTTAAGTTCCCAGAATCCGTCTAACCGTCCGGATGCAACGTAACACATATCAAGCGCAGCTGAGCCAATCCTGCGTACCCCCTGTGTTCTGAATAGAAAATCAGAGAAGTGCTGGACGTTATTATCTTTCAGCTTCTTTATGTCATACGAAAAACCCGTTACGAGTAAACTGTCCTTAAGAGTCGTGACAGAGGAAGCGCGAATTGGACGCCCGTTTAAATACGCACCGGCTCCGCGGCCTGCAACAAACATTTCTTTTCTTAGCGGGTCAAAAACAACTCCGAGTAACAGTTCACCTTTGTGCTCAAGTGCGATTGAAATTGAGAAAAAAGGGAAACCGTGCGCAAAATTCGTGGTCCCATCAAGCGGGTCTATCAACCAGCGATAACTTGAGCTCATTCGCTTCTTACCCGCTTCCTCACTCAATATTCCATGACGAGGAAACACTTTCTGGATTGCGCTAATAATTATCGCCTCTGCTTTGTGGTCTGCCTCGGTAACAAGGTCAATCTCACCTTTATGACGGACGCTCTTCAGCTTGCCAAGTAATCCTATGATTGCATTTCCTGCCTTGCGCGCTGCTGTAATAGCGGTGTTAAGGGCTCTAACTGATACAGGCGTTTTAATCCGATTCATCTTAATCGTCTTCAGTATCCGGAGCTAGTGATTTTGAGTATAAAACCCGGGATTCCTTTACCTGGACAATACCGCTGACTTTCTGGCGGACTGATTTATCCAGCGAAGAACTACTTAATAACTCCTTCAAGCGCCCATAATCTACTGTTTCTTTCCTGACTCCTTCCCATAACCCGAGCGGCTCTAGCAACTTGCGGAGTTCGTCTTCATCATACGTAGAACGGTGATTGATACGCATCTCTACCTGAAATTCCTGCCCTGAGACTACACTTAATCCTTTTTCCTTCAGATAATCAACGAGCAAATGCTGAAGTTCTTCGGCACGCACGCCGAGCGCTTTCTTCTCAATGGAAAGTTTACCGTACTCATCTGCTGCTTTTTCTATGTTCACTTCCGGATGCAATTTTGACTGTTTTTCTTCCGGCTTGAGATATTCAAATGCAAACAGCGGACAATAGCGCTGGAATTCGCAATATTTGCACTCCCAGGAGCGCCGCGGCTGAAAATCCCCTGCCTGTATCAAGCCAGCGGTTTTCTCTATTTTCTGCTTTACCCCAGACAATGCTTCCTCACTATGACGCCCGATAGAAAACGGCGTCTGGGATACCATGTGGTATAGCGTCAGTTTGCTAACGGGGAGACCGAATAATTCCTCTGCAGCGAACTGATAAATTTTCAGCTGGTCGCTTGAGCGTGTGTCCTCAAGCGTAAGCGCTTTTGATGTCTTGTAATCTACGACTTCAATAGTTTCGTCATCCAGTTTGTCGATTCTGTCCATATATCCACGTACTGAAACACCATTAATCCGGATAGTAAACTCACACTCAACTGCAAGCGGAAGTTTACGATAAGGGAGATGTTTCCTGTAGTATTCAGAGAGCATATCAATCCCGAAGTCAAAATAGCGCTGCTTCTGCTCCTCTGACTCATAACCCACAGAGACCCAGTGTTCCCTGTAGAATGCAAGAAGTTCTTCAAGGGTTGGTGGCGGCGGAACTTTGACATCATACAGATATCGCAGTGCATCATGAATAGAGCGGCCGAAACTGAAATAGTATTTCTCGGCGGTGGGCATACCCTGAACGTATATGAGTTTGTACCGGTGAGGGCAGGTTTCGTAAGTGGAGATTGACGAATAACTAAGCGGCTTCATTAAAGAACAATTTTACCTGTAACCATCTCTGCTGTCAATAGATGTATTTGAAACCAGTACAGGCACTTGATTTGAGCAGAAATAAAATATAGAATGTTAGTGGGAGTTATATGCGTAAAAGGAATAAGGTATTGTTAGAAATTTCGATTGATACAGAGCGGTTAACGAGTGCTGCGCAGCGCGCTATTACAGAAGTCGTGTTGAAAATTGCGTGTTCTGCGCTTGATGCAGACGGTGGTACGCTCCAAATCCTTGACCAGTCATCAAATGCACTATGCAACGTAGCGGCAGCTGGAGAGAATAGGCATCAGATATTGGGAAAAATCGTCATGGTCGGAGAACGCATCTCTGGTCGCGCAGCTCAGACGAGAGAACCAATCCTTATAGTAGGTGACATTCACAATGACAGGCGCTTCGCACAGCTACTGAAATATGAAGATATCACATCTGGTATGAGCTTACCAATCATACATGCAAACAAGCTTATTGGTATACTTAACCTGAAGCGCACAACAAGCAAAGAGCCATTCGTGGAAGAAGACCTTTCAAAAGGAGCGGACATCGCTAAATCCGTGGCGTCTGCCCTCTCGCTACTTTCATCACTCTGAGGTTTACTCACCTGCTCCTGACGCTGGCAGAAATCAGTCGTGAAACTTCTCTATACGCTAACGGAGAACTGCCAATGTCCCGCCACTGTCCTTTTAATTCGTAACACCAGAGATTACCACGCCCGGGAAGCCAACCAATGAAATCCCCAAGCCGGTCTGACCGGGAAGGATACTTTTCCAGATACTCATCTACAAGATGGAAATATTTTCTCGGGATAATCTGCATTCCGGCAAATACACGATTACTCACCGGTTGGCTTGCTTTCTCCTGAAACTCATATACTTTACCGTCGCTGTCCGCAAGCAGCGCACCAAAATTGGATGCCTCTCTCGGTGATTTCACAAGCGCACTCGCTATAGCAAAGGATTCTCCACGCTTGTCCGCCTCAGCTATGAAATCACTGAGGCCGTCTTCAAAATAAATATCGGTTGCGAGCACAATAAGATCTTCTTCTGGACTGGTCTTTCTGATTATGTCCGCAATCGCTGTGACTGCACCTGGTTTATTACCTTCATTACACGAGTCTTCAACCATCACTGCAACTGGCTTTGTAACGAACTGTCTGTATTGAACAAGCCATAACTCGAACTGATGTGCAAACCGCTTGTTCGTAAGCACCCATGTGCCTGTTACCTTTTCAATTGTGTTGACTTTTTCCAGAAGATATCTCAGCACCGGACGTCTTGCTATTGGTAATAATGCCTTGGGAACTGACCATGTGAGAGGCCACAGCCGCTTGCCATATCCACCAGCCAACATCACTGCAATCATTGTCTACCCTCCTCCTATGTAAAAAAATCACTCAAGCGATCAACGATTACCGTCCACAGCGCAGACCTGCCGTACTTTATTGATACACTCAGCTTCATACCAAGAGGAATCCTCATAAGATGGTTATCGGTTTCGGGGAGAACGGTAATGGCAAGGCCTCGTTTACTTCGCCGTTTTTCTCCCATGATAAGTTCCTGTAAATCGCTGGGTTTTTTATCAATATGCCGGGCAACGGCAACTACTTTTCCTTTGAATCTTATTCGTCCGTCTGCAAGGTGGCATATAATGACTGCGCTTTGGCCTGTGGAGATACGCAGCGCATATCGCTCTGACACTGTTGCATCTACTACTCTCTCACCAGATGCAATGGCGCAAATCGCCTGTCCTGGAACAGACCAACCCAGGTCAGGAGTATTACGGTTGTTGAAGAGCATTACCATACCTGTGCATGGCGCACGCAGGTAAGTTGTGTCATCCATAAATTTGAGTACTCTTCTCGCTCCGGTCTCTCGCACTTCAGCAAGAGACATTTCAAGGTTCAATCTCTCGGCCAACTGCCCGTATTCGTAATACTTGACCTGAGAAATCCCTCCACTTGTCACGCTAGGTTGTATATCTTTCAGGATTTTAGCAAATGGTGTGATAACCTTCGTCAGGATATCCTTTGTCCCACGAGAGGACTCAAGGTCCACAAGCGCCTGAATCCTGGAACTTTCAAATGCCGGCATGTAACATTTTGCGAGCGTATCTCCTTTTGAAGCTCCTTGTCCTTCATTGACGAAGTATTCCTCTATGTAACCTGGGGAAGGAAGAGCAACATAAACAATCTCTTCTGAATTCAAATTACCAACGCAATGGATTATCCCAGGAAATATAGGAAAAGCAACGGTTATCGCTAAACCGGAAAGAAATATCATCCAGAGTAACCTGCGTTTAAATGCGGGACTCTCTATTTTGTCGCTCTCCTCTTTATCAAACTGTTCACAACTTTCAAGCACCTCTGGCACGATAAAGTCATGTTCTTCTGGAGACATTACCACCACCCCTGAGTGTGACCTGTATTATTTACTTCTATCGCAGCAATCATAACCAATGCAACATCGCGCATAATATCAAGCCATGGACGGATACCACCTATTAATCGTGCACCATAATGCTTTTCCAATGTAACGACATCGCCTGCCTGACAAATCACATCGCATTCTTTACCTGTTAGAATCCGGAAATAATTATGCCTGGTAAGTTCTCCGCGATGGAGAAGAGAGATAGTTCCGCCAAACACAGGGAGATATCCACCTGCATCGCTGACCACTTGCGTCAGCCGGCCAGGCCGTACTACGCCTGGTTGGCTGACGGAACCGGATACCGCTACACCAACTGGTAACGGGTATGCATTATCTCCCTCAGGCAACGTAGCGATACGGACAGTCCGGTATGAGCCGCTAGACGCAAAAATCATCTCTTCAATTTCTTCTGGCTTCATCCCTTTTACGTCACGACTGCCAATTTCAGGCAGTATTGCGCTACCGTCCGGCTGGACGACTGACAGAACACTCGCTTCATCAGACATTATCAATAACACATCCAATGGCTGAACGGTAACCTTCATCCTCGCAGGGTCTACAATTGCAATTTGTCGGTCCGTCCCCTGGGCTGCAACTGTGCTGTGCAGACAAAACATCCCTGCACAGCAAATTACACAAAGAACAGGTACTGACACTGGTACCAATCTCTCGTCATTTTTCATTCTTTTCACTTCCACCTCCACGTTGTAATTAGTTCTGGAGTCCAGATTGAGCTCTTCGGACAGACCCTACATCCAATCCCAACAGCACCATGCACGGTAGTCGCAAAAGGGAGCGCCAGCTGACAAAGACAGGAAATTGTATCAACGTCAGAAGATAACGTGATACCATGTCCCTTCTCTGATGCAAATGACAAACCAGCGTAGCCGCTCAGACGAGTGCGCCAGATAATTCCTGCAGCACAACAAATCCGCCGGGACAACCTAACTTGCGCATCTGCGCGCAAACTCAATGGAACTACGTCACGTACAACTACGCCGAGGTTTGCTGACAACAGGTTTAACCCGGACAATGCAAGATGAAATTTTGTCCACTCAAAAAGGAAACCGGAATCGATACTCGGCGCAGTCCTGTTTTCAAGTATGGGGTCAGATACATCTTCCTGCTCTTTGTCTTCTGGTCTGGCTGCAACCGCAAATAATTTTGCACCTATTGCCACGCTTATGTCCGGCATAAAACGTGACTCTGTGGAAAGCAATTTTGTGCCAAAGAAAAGCCCTGTCTCTGTCTCTCTCCATTCCCAGCATTCATTAGAATGAGAGAATACGCGTGTGCCTAGAGCAAACGATACCCCTTCAAACGATGGACATGCAAAAGTTGCACTTGCACCACACATTCTTGCATCAGGGATTTGTACATAAGGGGATTGAGCAGAAAACGATAGTCGTGGTGAAGTAACCAATCCGAGGACTGCGGGGATTTGCCAGAGGGATTCAGGTGTTGGGCCCCTCGTAGAAAAACAGGAGTCCGGAAGGGATGCATCTATCGTGCTAAACTCGTCCTGCCTGAAAAGCGCGTGTACGCTGGTGGGGTGTAGTATAGAAAAAACAGCAATACATACAAGAATAATCGATGGACTATTTTTCTTCATTTGAAATCTGCATTTCTGGAATGTAATAGTCTATTAAGTGTGAAACAGCGCCTGCTGACCAGTTTGGACACCAAATCACTGTTGAATTGTCTGGCTCAAATAACTTTGATATTGGATTACCCTGCCCGAAGAAAAGCGGTACTGCATCAGGCAAATTGACGTAGTGTTGATATTCTGGTCCATCTGAAAAACGCATTGCGGCTCCACCGAGAGTTATCACATGAACTGTTTGCGGAGATACGTAATATTCCCGCGATATAACTTCTCTGACTGCATTTGCTGCTTTAAGTGCTCCCTGACTATGCGCGATAAGCTGAACTTTTTTACCATTTGCAAGTGAAGCAGATATAAAGTCAGATGCAGATACCGTACACTCATCCTGCACTCCAAATTTGTCAGCAACGCACTCAATAATATCAACCGGGTTGCCTTTTCCCGAGGTCTCGTTATAGACCAGATGTACTGTGCCAAACTCTGGTTCTAACATACGGCACCATTCTTCTGCCTCTGCTTTTTTAGCCCAGATACCATTAATAAAGCAACTGATTGATTCCTCACTGCTGTTGAGATAATCTGTCGTGATTCCTATTTCACGAGATACCTGCTCAAACTGCTGGTTTGCGTCCTGCTCCGGATTTGCTGCCATCCAGCCCAACTGGTTTAACCATTTCTCGTCAATCCCCCATGTATCTGATTTAACCATGCGTACGATATCACCCTCTCCTGTCTGCCATTCTGCTATTGCTCTGTATTTGTCAAAAAGATAACCGCGCGCTTCTGCCCACACGCGCTGGTCTACAAAGCAAACATCAACGAGACCTTGCCCGCTTTCCAATAATTCCCGGGTATGATACGCGATAACAGCACGATGGGCATCTTTCGTCAGTTCGTCAGTGGATGACAACGCTTTTTTTATTTCCACATCTATGTTATGGCTGCGTCGTTCAAGCGTGCTCCCTAAATTTAATCCACGGGAGAATTCATTCATCCAGAGAATATGCTTATCCATTTCACTCTGTGCCAGAAGCACCCGTGAAACAATGGTCTTGTTATTCGTTACCCATACCATGCCCGCAATTCTCTCTTCCGCTCCATTGAACGTAGCCAGGATTCTTTCGTGTTTCATTGCAGATGAAAATTCCCTTGTGAAATCAGCACCTTCAAACACTGATGTGGTTTCTTCTCCAAAAATGCCGCTACCAAGAAAACTTGCAAGCGCATCCTTGCCCTGGTTTGCCTGTATCATGGAATTGTTTTGCTCTTCAGATTGGGATATACGTTTAACTTCCTGTCCATGCCAGGATTCTCCTGCGTACAAACTGTTAAAATCCGGCAACATACTCGTTGATTCCCAGATACGTTTTTGATAATCCATCCGTTCAAAGTAAGTCCTGCCATCCTTGTTTAGCACGCCACGGTAAAGAGAATTATGAGAATCGCTACCCTTAATTTGGTTTGCACCAATGCGTGCAGAATTACCCCAGACATCATAGCCGGCAAACTCCAGAGGTTCGTCGGACTGATTGATACACTGCCATCTTCCAAGTCCATCTCTTATGTAATCTACCTTTCCTCCACGCATGTCAAATTCCTGTAACCAGGGATTGTACTCCAGTGCGAGCCCGGTAACGGAGGTATCGTTTGGACGTACCTGCTCATCTATAACTATAGGTATTTCGAATGATATATCAGGTAAGTTGCCATCAAATTTGCCAAGACGGTTCGCATCCAGCACATCCAGATTTGTAGGCTGAAATGTCTTGGAGAGTTGGAGAAAGAATCTCTCATTATCCGGATATATAAAGCCACCGCTACCGGAAGGCAAAATAGCTCCGTGATGAGCATGAGAAAAACTCCATCTGCCTGATTGACTGTTTTCTTCAGACACATCATCAACCCGGGAGTATACACCCTGCGAGAACAAGTTTACGCCTTCGCCGCTGGCGAACGCTGTTACCCGCCATCTATTGCCGTCTTGCTCAAATCCTGTAAGGTTATAATTTACTATGTCACACTCATTTGTCTTAAGTACCTCTTCTAAATTCCCGTATTCAAGCGTGATTGCCTCTTCTTTTGAGGGTGCAACTATCACTGCCGGTGAAGCATCCGAACTAGTAACTTTGTGATGGCTGAGTAACCCGTTGTTTATCGAAAATTCAGAAATAACATCAAGCCGACTAAAGTGGTCTTGAACTATTACGTCTTTACCAGACACCAAGCCATCAAACTGGACTCCGCGTAATTCTCCTGATATTACTGTTTGTTCACGCATGCATTGCTCCACCGCCTTTACCAGAGAATTTGCAAGTCCATACTTATCCCGCGCCACGGTATATCCGTTACCAATTCCGGCGATTCCAGCATAGTGATTCGAAACAAGTGTTTGCTCAAGCGTTTCTATAGATTCAGGAGACTCTATTGTTGTAGTCACACAGCGGGATTCGGTAACGCTCGCGAGTTTTTTACCGCATAACTCTTCATTCATTCTGACTGCTGCATTTGAGTACAATGATTCCCCTATTTTTACAGTAAGTATTCGCTGAACCGCATCAACAATCGTAAGTCCTGTCTCACCGAATCTGCGTTCGCCACCGAATGCGGATGATAGACGTTCAACATTATGTGCAACACTTGCAAGTGATATGGCACTTTCCGGGTAGAGCATCGGATTCGCCGGAAGAAAACGACTGTCTGGAACATATGCGGCACGGTCTATTTCATAGTAAAGCCCGCTCAATGCATTGATGCCTTCCCAGGCCGGGGACATAGAACCACCGCATGCGGCAATCAGATTATCCGTTCCTTTTATCATGCTGACATACCCACTGACCAGGCAGCCATTCTCCAATGCTAACGAAGCGTTCGCAAATGATGACATTGCAGACGTGGTATATCCAACGGCATTAGCAAGCATTAATGCACCCTGGATATTCCTTTCCGCCTTGCTGCCGACCAAACCGGAGTATTTTTGGCTGAGTTGGTTTAGTGTTGCCGAGCAAAGTGTTATACCAACCGGCACCAGACCGCACATACTTAATCCAAGCGCTGTAAGATATTCCACTGCTCCAGCACTTTCTCTATGTTTTTTTACCTTTAATTGGTCAATAATTGACTCGTGTTCAATCTTTCTCAAGCGCGACAGCTCACGTCCACGCACTTCAAGAACACTCTGCGCATCAAGCGATTGGATAGAACCTGCTAAATCATTCGTTATATTTTTGAGTGTTGCCTTTGGTGATGTCTGGAGATTTTTCTTGAACTTCAGCAGACCCGCATCAAGTTCCTGTTTTTGCACAACTGCATGGTTTGAGTATGAATACCAATTCCCATGATTTTGATAGCCGTCCCACTTATCTTGCGAATATGGAATCCAGCTAACTGCTGCAAAAAGATTTATCTGGATGATTAATGTGATAATCAAATTGATCCAACTATGATGTTTTTTCACCTGTCACTTTATCGTCCAACCATAATTGTGCCATACTCATTTTGTCCTGTGCGATAGACGTATATTCCACTTTCCAGTCCCATTTCGTTATTTCCAAGCCATGTTCCAACATGAGTAAGCTCTACCACTTTTCTGCCTGACCAATCCAATATGACTACAGGATAATCACAATCATCCCAGCGAATTCCGTCATTTATGCCATCTGAATTAGGCGAAAATATTAACCATTTTGCTTGAGGCAAAATTTCCACGTCCATATCACAGGAAAACAAAACTCCGTTATCGTCATATTCTGCATAGATAGTTGCAAGGCGGCCCGGATTACCTCCATTCCGCCAGAATGCAGGCCCGCGCTGTTCGTTGGAAACCTGAGAGAGCGAATCAATATGAATCCCGGGGTTTCCGTTATTGTCAATCACACGTCCGTCTGTGTCCGTATCGTACCATTTACCAAGAAACCAAACCCTGTTTGCCGGTACACCCGTATCCGAATTTATTGTCTTCACCTGGACGCTAAACGTAGAATACTCTCTTACTTTTTGAGGGCACTCCAGATGAAGGTTCTGCTTGCCAACAAACTCTCTAACTCTCAGTTTCCAGTATACCGGCTGGAAATCTTCAAGTGCACTACGCGCTCCCGACTTGTTCACTGTCCGTGCACTTAAATAATGGTCGCCTTCTTCAAGTGGATACTCTGGAGTAAAACTGAATTCACCTGTATCTGAACAATCAGCGACACCTGTTAGAACGTTGTCATAGAATATCTCTACCTGAGTACCCATAAAAGCATTGCCTGTAATCTCAGGGTACCAGGTATCCTCAACAATATCGCCCTGCCGCGGCTTTGTGATTACCGGAACAGCTGGCAAGCCGCTTTTGATAGTGACTACTATCGGGCCGTTTTCCATTGGACTTTCGTTAACGGACGTATTGTTTGCATTATCGCGTGCAGCAAGATAAAAATAATGTGTCCCGCATCTGAGATTATCTATCTTCGCAACCCAAGTGCCTCCACCAAGGCCATCATCGTATACAGGTGCACTGCCTGCGACTTTTACAGTGTCTACTTCAATAACTTCAACGGTTGTCCCACTCTCTCCGTTGCCACGCAGTATTACTCTATCACCGTTGATTTCTGGAGGATATAATAGGTCTGGAATTTCCGGCGGCACAGTATCTCTTACAAAACAAACTGAAACCGCTCTTTGTTCCGGCCAGCCGGACTCGTCTATGCAGTGAAAGGCAAGCAGAAGGCGCTCGTCTTCAGATAGAACCCTCAAGTCCAGAGAAAAACTAAAATCAACTCTTTGTAATGGCTCGCCATCATATAATATCTCTGGTTCAAGAGAATCGCCTGTTACGTACCACACCCTGATTACACCTGAATCAATATCTACAGCGTAACCTTTGATTGCAACTGAATCGCTTGAGGTATAAATTATCATATCCTTGCTATATGATGGGGTGCTTATAAAAATCTCAGGGTATGAGGTATCAATTTGGATTATTTGTTGCTCTGAAATTCCTCTGTTTGAAGCTCTATCAAGTGCAACTGCAACGACTTGAAGCTCATCCGGCAATTCTTCAATTCCATCCACGCCAAGGATTTTAGTGAGCCCGTTTTTTCCAGTTAGCGGAAGCATAATTGTCCACTCCCCCTGTACATCTGCTGTTGGTTGAGAGAACCAGGTTTGTGGCTCCTCAAGTAAGTTGTAGTCACAAGAAATGTCCCCAGATAAAGTGACTGTCCCACACAATATTGAAATCCTTGCATCCTGCTCGGCTTTCCCATATACAGAAAAATAAGAAGCGGAAACCACTCCACCGCCGGTTATGGTAACTATAGGTATGTTTATGTCCGGCTCAATTGTGAATACTGGCGGGGGTTGGCAAGTGCGGCCCGAGCGCTCCCTTGCATCAAGACATACCCGGTTAAGCTCTCCTTCCGACAAAGGAACTGTAGCGTGAAATGTAGTTCCAAAACCTACGTTCTTTCCCAGTGTAGTTGCATCCGTAACACCATGATGCGTAACCAGCGCTACAACTTCTTCTAAAGGCCACTGAGTCATGTTGTCCATAAGACATAGAGTTACCGGTACATTAATATAAGGTAAGTAGAAGACTCTGTCTTCAACTGGTATGACTTTCCCATAACGGGTTTTCATATTGTAGCCGCACAGATTCACACTTGAGAAATACGGGTCTTCGGTATCTATCCATAAGTCCACCAGTATCTTGCCATTATTCCTCAGGTAAACCTGGATGCCATCTATGAGCATTACTTTGAAATCCATTGCCAGCCGGTGATGTCCTTGATTCAATGTTCTTGTCCTGCCTGACTCAAGTTGCTCACGCGTCCATTCCCATGAACTACCTGTGTCCTGGTTATGCACTGTCACCGCGCCGCAGGACGGCTGTGGGTAATCACTATACCCTTCGTAATCCGCCTCCCCGGTGAAGAGCACTTTTTCTGTAGGGCTCGGATTTGAGCCAACCACTTCAAGTGACAATCGGCTATGCGTACTCTCATAACCAGGCAAATAGCAAAACCCTACAACTTGCCACGAGCCCCATGTACCAAAGAGCCCGCGCTTGGAGCGTTCAACCTTCACAACTCCGTCACTGTAGGGCTGGGGCAGGTTTATGAAGTAGGTAACGGAGTACGCCGGGGAGTAACTTCCGTCTGTATACTTGGTGCGTATCACGCCGGTTGTCTGAAATGCGCCTCCATTAAGTTGTATCTTAAGCCGCCAACGGTCGGATTGGCTTGCTGCCAGCGTATCAACTGCTCCTGACAGAAGCAGAATACACACAAGTTGTGCAACTTTAACCGCTTTCATAAATACCTGCCCCTCTACCGAATATGATGTTACTTCTTGCGTTTCCTGGAGCCATTTCCAGAGGTAACTAATTTTGATTCATCTTTCGATTTATCATCTCCACTGTCACTCTCTGTTTCAGTGCCAACGTTGATTTCCTCTGGTGGCTCATTTTCACTCGTCTGATCCAGATCATTGGCTTGCTCTGGTCTCTTTCCGAGGAACTGGAGATTTGAGACAGTCACAAGTATTTGTGACCTGGGTTCGCCCTGACTTGTTTCCCACCGGTTCAGTGCGAGACGGCCCTGAACAACCAGTGGCGTGCCTTTCTTCAGGTACGGCTGAAGCGCTTCGCCACGCGTTCCCCAGATTGCAAGCCGAACGAACATGGTCTCCTGATTTTCCAGTTGACGCCACTCTCTGACAGCAAGCGAAACGTCACAGACCGCCCTTCCGCTCGGCGTTATCCGGAGCTGCGCATCGTGACCGAGATTACCGGAAACTATTACGGTATTCATCTACTATCACCTCCTTCCTGTTCAAATCTGACTGTGACACAAAAAACCGCAGTGCGTTTGTTTGACAAACGACACTACGGTCTGTAAACCCGCTTCATTATATAAACAAAAAACCGGTACAACACCATTAAGGTATCATACCGGTCTTGAGTACAAAAATAACGCGAATATCTTACTACACTGGGTCTCATTTGCGGGGTCCTTCCGTCAGTTTGTAATTCTACAAATCGACTCTCAGTTTGTCAAGTGCGAAGATGTCAGAATTCTACTTTTGGCGTTTCCTTTACTGCCTCTTCCACCTCAAAGTAGATGCGTGCTTCGTCGTAGCCAAACCAACCTGCGAAGACCTTGCCCGGGAAACGCTTGATGCTCACGTTGAAAGAACGCACTGAACCATTGTATCTCATACGTGCAACAGCAATCCGGTTTTCTGTCCCGGAAAGTTCATCCATTAACTGTGTAAAGTTCTGACTTGCTTTCAAATCAGGATAGCGCTCCACTATCGCAAGCAAGCGGCCAAGTGCTGACTCAAAACCACGGGATGCTTCGGCGGTCTGCTGCACTCCTTGTGCTCCAAGTAACTTTGAACGCGCCTCAGCAACCTGGGTGAAGATGCCGCGCTCGTGTGATGCATACCCTTTTACTGTATTGACAAGGTTCGGGATAAGGTCTGCACGGCGCTTCAATTGGTTGTCAATCTCTGCCCAGGACTGGTCAATCGTCTCATTTAACGAAACGAACTTGTTGTAGTAGCCAAGCATCGTCAAGAGAAACGCGACTACTACCCCTGCAACGACAATCCAGATAATTGTACTTTTTTTCATCCTGCCTCCTTTATAACTCCTGTCCTCTGTAAGCACGGGCAAGCCCGTGCCTACAACGCAGGCTAAAGCCTGCGGCTACAAACGCAACATAGGGGTATATTACCAGCCGCCGCTTGCTCCACCGCCGCCACTCATTCCGCCGCCGAATCCGCCAAATCCGCCGCCCATTCCACCGCCACCGAAGCCGCCTCTGCCGCCGCCCCAGAAACCTCCGAGCATCGTGCCAAGCATAAGCGGGAGGAACAAACGCGGGCCAAGCAATGCAAAAAGGATAATAAGGAACAGCAGGTTCCCGAGCGGGAATCCACGCCCGGCTGATGTCGCATATTGGCTGACAAGCCGCGCGTTTTCTCCTGTAAGTTCCACATCTGCGTCTTTTGCAATTATGCCAGCAGCAGCTGCTGCACCTGCAAGCAGCCCTTCGCCGTATCTGCCGTTTTTAAATCGTGGTGTAATTTCGTCGCGGATTATCCTGCCTGCCAGGCCATCAGGTATGATGCCCTCCAGGCCATATCCGACTTCTATACGGATTTTCCTCTCTGCAAACGAAACTAAAAACAACAATCCATTGTCTTTACCTTTTTTGCCTATGCCCCGCTCAGCGAACAGGTCAACTGCATACTGTTCAATTGAACCATAGTCCTCTGGCAGGTTCGGAATTGTGACCACGGCAATTTCAGCGCTTGTTTTTGATTCCACTTCAGTTGCAAGCAGCTCGATTGCCTGGCGTTCTCCCTCTGGAACAATGCCTGCGTAGTCACTTACATATCCGACTGGCTTTGGGAAGCTGGCTATAGAAACACCTGCCCACAGGCCGCTGCAAAGAACTACGCACGTAATAATACAAAAGAAGTTAACTACTTGTTTTCTTGCCATCTGTCCACTATATTTCCGAGTTTCTCCAGTTCTTCCAGAAAACCGCCCCAGAGTTTCTTCAAAGATATATCCTTTGCTTTGCCCTGTTTCACCAGACGGATATCATCAAATACACGCTTGTCCAGGTTAAATTCCTGTGTCACATCAGCAATAACCTTTGTCTTGTCAAACGTATAACTCTTTCCTGTTAATTCCAACAGTACGCGAAATACCGGGATAAGATTCTCAAACGTCGTAATGAGCAATGCTTTGAGTTTGCGCGATTCAAACCCTGATTCAAGCGTTACCTGGTACGACCTCAAGAGTGTGCCGCGGATGCGTGCCTCGCATTGAAGACGCAGGTGAGTGTTGTGTATTTCAACCGCATCAAGCACTGACTCACCATAAATATGTAAATTATTCAATTTCATTTCAGTGAACTCTATTGGAAAGATATCGGAAGAAGTGTGCAGGAAATGTTCGGTCATAAACATAGGCACAATTCCTTTACGCTGGAATTTTTTCACAGTGCTGGCGGCTTTCTCAAGGTCAGGCGGGTTTATCTCTTTAAACACGCATAACAGATTTATATTGGACTTGCCTGGAATGAAATCTTCACGTATCGCACTGCCGTAAATATAGATACTTTTTAGACGGTCACCGTGAAGAACTCCGAGAGCACTTGAGAAAGCAGTAACTTTGCCCCTTATGTCCTGTCTTACCTGTTCTATGTTTTTTAGTTCCATTATAAACCCTCCCTGGGCTTTGAAAAAGCTATACTGTCACTTTATCAAAAAGTGGCATTGGTGTCAAAAGATACTCAAATATCACAAATATGAATTTTCCCTGCGATTGCGAGCTTATCGCCTCTTATCGCAAGACAGCCGGTCAGGCCAGATATTTCTGATATCTCGGTAACTGCTTTTTTAAGGTCTTTTGGATTATTTATCTTGTTTCCAAGAGCAGTTGCAGCTGCGTCAGCAAGTGCAGTGTCTTTTGCCACAACCGTTGCAGCGTCAGCGCAACCCAGGGAAAGAGAATGTCCGTGCGTCCCTGAAGAAGTGCAAACACCACAGGGTGATTCGCCTGGATGTATTTCTATGCCTACCTTCCCGGACAACGGCGAAGAACCTGCTTCAATTGCTACGCGTCTCGGCTTTGTTACTTTGAGAAAAACGTCGCCCCCATTTTCAACGATAACATCGGGGCTGAATTCTGTAAGTTCCATTCCGACCCTCTCAGCAATTGCACCGGCAATTCCTGCCATAGGACCAACGCCTGTCAATATACCTGCACGGAGCATCTGACGGACAATTTCAGGCGCATTTGGGTCTTCTGACAATGGTTCCAGTGTACTTGCAAACTCTGGATGGCGAGCTATGTATGCTTCTATCTGCTTTCTGTATTTAGATAAGAGTTTTGCTGCTTTCCTTGCAAGATTGGATTTTGCTCTTATTAAAAGGTCGGATTCTTTTTCGCGGACGACAAAAGATACAAGGTCGGTATCTGATACCTTTGCGCGGTAGGTTCTCGGCTCAAACAATATCGTTCTCCGGCGTAGGCGTCCCTTCGCCATCAAAAAGAGCAGTTGAAATGTACCTTTCTCCGGTGTCTGGAAGGATTACTACTATCATCTTATCTTTATTTTCCTTGCGATTTGCGAGCTGAAGCGCTGCCCGTACTATAGCACCGGAAGAAATACCTGCAAGGATTCCCTCTTCTCTTGCAAGCAGCCGTGCGGTTTCTATTGCATCTGCATCAGTAACCGTGATAACTTCGTCTATTATATCGCGGTTCAGGATTTCTGGTATAAAACCAGCGCCTATGCCCTGGATATTGTGTGCACCAGGAGTTCCGCCGCTTAGTACCGGCGATGTCGCTGGTTCTACTGCAATAATTCTGACGGAACGCTTGCGCTTCTTCAGGTGCTCTCCTACCCCTGTAATTGTCCCGCCGGTACCAACGCCTGCAACAAAGATATCCACTTTGCTATCTGTGTCTTCCCATATCTCCTGTGCAGTCGTCTTCTGATGTGTTTGGGGGTTTACCGGATTCGTAAATTGGCCGGGTATAAAGGAACTTTTCACCCGGGTGGCGAGTTCCTCTGCTTTGCGAATAGCACCAGTCATGCCTTTGTTTCCTTGCGTAAGTACTATACGCGCACCGAGAAATGTGAGTAGTTTCCTGCGTTCAATGCTCATCGTTTCCGGCACCGTCAATACCAACTTATATCCACGTGCAGCGCAGACAATAGCAAGCGCTATCCCGGTATTACCACTTGTTGGTTCAATAATCGTTGTATCCCTGGTTATGAGGCCTCTGCGCTGGGCCTCATCAATCATTGCAACGCCTGGGCGGTCTTTAATACTACCGCCAGGGTTTCTGGATTCAAGTTTTGCGATTATAGCGGCACCTAATCCATTACCAATGCGGTTTAGTCGAACAAGAGGTGTCCTTCCTATTGTCCTGGTTATGTCCTTTGCTATCCTGGTCATTTATCACTCATTTTCATATACCACGGTTTTCCAGAGCCCTGTAAAAAGCAGGCCAGAACGGGTCAACTCCCGGATGTTCCAGTTTTCTCTCCCTGCCGCCCTCGACAAGCATCACCGGCGCTCCCTTGCCAGTTACCGTGCCAACAGCAGAAGCGCTTATATTATTCTTGCTGAATACCGACAGGACATCCTGAGCGCGGCCTGGCCTCACCGTAAGGAGCAATGTTCCTTCGCTTATTGCAGGATATGGGTCAAATCCAAATAACCCGGTTATCTCCTTTATGCCTGGTTCTACAACTATTTTTTCCTTCTCAATCCGCATACCAAAACCAGACGCCTGCGCCATTTCTACCAGCCCGCCCCATATTCCGCATTCTGTCGCATCATGCATTGCACTTACACCATTGTCGCGGACTCCGATGGATATTGCACACTGCGCGTCATCTACAACACTCATTTTCCAGAATGTCTCGGCTGCCTGCTCACGGACCCTGCTGCCAAGCTTTTCTTCTATTATTTCCGGAAACATTGTCCCGAGAATACCGCAAGATTCGATTGCTGGCCCTTTGGTTATTATTACAGCATCGCCTTCCTTTATGAACCGCGGACCAACAAATTCATCTTTACTTCCAACAGCAAGTACCGTTGCACCGCCAACCATAGGATAGTCGCAATTCTCATAGCGGCCTGTGTGTCCGCCTATAATTGCAATTCCCATCTTCTCGCACTCACGATGAATGATACTCCATACCGTTGTCAGTTCTTCGTCAGTCATTCTCGGAGGAAGGTTCAGGTCAATGGACAGGAACGCTGGTTTAAGACCACTCGTCACAACATCCGATACAAGAATATGTATTGCGAACCATGCGGCACGCTCCATACCGTATTCAGGCACTATGAATACAGGGTCGGAAGTAGAAGCAACTACCTGCCCCCCTATTTCAACAATTCCGGTGTCAACCCCGTGCATAGGACCCACAAGAACTCTTGGGTCTTTTGCCCCGAGACGCGGGTAAATCAGGCGGTCAAACATTTCTCTGTCAATCTTTCCGAGAGTTTGTTGCGTTTGCGGCATGGTACCTCCTCAATAAAGTGGAGGTGAGGAGATTTGGACTCCCGGCTTCCAGAGTGCGATTCTGGCGCTCTCCCGCTGAGCTACACCCCCACAGTTAGAAAGAGTATAGCAAGTTCGCTCTCCGCATGTCAAGAAATTCAGTACTTACGCCTGGCTGACCACCATGCAAGCGGGATTGCAAGGATAAGCCCGGTAACTATCGGAAGCGAAAATAACAACCATAGCTGAGCCCATCTCGCTCCTATTACAAAACATCCAAGCCCGGCCACAGCAGAAGTCCACAAAGAGACGGCACATTCCTTAAAACTTAGCATTGCTCCGGGGTTTTTCTTCATCGGTTGCCATTTCGCAGGGAACAAGATAGTTATGACTGCAAGTGACACATAAATAAGGTTGTTTGCGAGCATAAGTGTCGTGAACAAAAGATGTTTCAGCCGTGACCTGATGCCCTGAGTTGTAGTGCTCCCAATAAACTGAGCAAGAAATATGCTTGAGAACACTATACCGCTAGCAGTAAAATTCGCGCCGCCATGAAAAACCAGGAAATTCTGTTCAACTGAGACGAGCAAGCCGGATATGAGCCAGAGCAGAAATACAAAATGTGAAAGGAAAAGATGAGATGAGTAATATAACTGGAATCTCATCCCGGCTGACAACCCACGGCGAAAAACTAGCGGGAGCGTCTCAAGCGTCCCGCGTGCCCACCGGGCGTTTCGCTTCACGCATTCAAGATAGTTTACAGGCGCCTCTTCATAACCAACCACTCCATGGATAAGTGCACACTTCTTTCCACGCATATCGAGCGCTGCTGACTCCCACATGTCATGACTGAGTACTCCGTCGGGAATTTTCGCGTTGCTAAAATCATTTATCCTCACAAGGCAATTGTGCCCAAAATAGCAAATACCGCCAAACACTGCCTGAAGCGCCTTCTGGTAAACCTGACTGCAAACGAGAGTGCCAATTGACTGGAACTTAGCAAACCCGGTAACTGCATTTGCAACTCTGGGCTCTGCCTGAAGAACTGCTGCGTGTGAATATTGGGGACTTTCAGCAAGCGTTACCAACCGGTCAACGAAGTTCTCCGGCAGTAAGCTATCCGCATCGCACAGCACCATATATTTATATCTGTGCCCGTATGCAACCAGCCAATCTTTTATTGCGCCGTGCTTGCGGTTCCTGCCTTTATCACGCCGGCAGTAGTAAATACCGAGTATCTGCGCTATTTCCTTTTCACGCCTGACAAACTCGGGTGACGAATCGCTGACCAGCCAGATGCCATGGTTGCGGTTATTGCTCATCGTAAATCTCAGCCGGGACCGAAGCCCTGAGATATCATTCCGCACGAGATACAATATTGCCGTCCGTGGAAAACCGCGACCACTTATTTCTGTAGCGGACTCTTTGCTGCCAAAAGAAACTGAAAAACTACTGGTAGCGCTGTATCTTTTCTGGCGTGTTTCTCTCCAGGTAAGTTCTACTACAACCGCGACTGATGCGAGCATGTAACCAACGTTCACCCCGAGAAAGTAAATGCCGAACAGCCAGAAAAACATAGGGATTGTGATTTCACTCAAGCCGTGAGTAATGAGGATAACCAACAGGAATGGGGTGCCAAAAGTAATAGAGAGAAATACTGGCGGGGTAATGCGCCGGGTCCTCATGATGAGATATTACTTACTTAATCTCAGTACAAAAGTCAAACAATACTATTCGTATCTGAGCGCTTCTATGGGATTAAGTGCTGCGCCCTGACGAGCAGGCCAGAGGCCGAATGCTATACCGATGCCGATTGAAAAGGCAACGGCCAGCAGTACAGAAAATACCGATACCTTTGTCGCCCATCCAGCAAGCGTTGAGAGAAGCACTGCTATGCTTGCACCAAATATAACACCAAGCGAACCGCCAATAAAGGTCATTACTATTGCCTCTATCAGGAATTGGGTCATTATGTCTCTCTTGCGCGCGCCTATTGCCTTGCGAAGACCTATCTCCCTTGTGCGCTCGGTAACAGAGACCAGCATGATGTTCATTATTCCTATGCCGCCAACAAGAAGAGATATTGCTGCAATAGAACCCAGCAGCCAGGTCATTGTCTTTGCCATTGTTTCCCCGGTTTCCTGGATTTCAGCCATATTTCTAATCTGTAATGAATTTTCGCCTTTATCATTCAAGCGATGACGCCTTGCAATAAGTTCGCGTATTGCGGTCTGAGTTTCCTCTATTAGCTCCGGGCTCTTCACCTCAACATCAATGGAATTTATGTAATCCCGTCCAAGAAGCCGGTACATAGCGGTTATGACAGGCACGATAACCATATCATCCCTGTCACGCATGCCACCTGCGCCTTTCTCCGGCATAATATGTCTTGGTTATATTTTTCAGTTCTATCATATCATGCTTTAGCGTCTTCCTCTGCCGGGCAAAAAAGGCTGCCGCTGGAGTTGGAAGATTGTGGGAGGGTATACTCTTTAGCAGATACCAATATTTTATCCGTCACTTTTAGCCCTGAAATAATCTCAACATTTTTATCGTCAGAAATGCCTGTCTTTACTTCCTGTTTTAACGGCTCGCTGGCTGCGCCCTGACTCACTAGAACAAAACTTTTGCCACCCTCGTTCCTGATTGCCTGAAAAGGGGCAAGCAAAACATTTTCTTTGACTGTATCCACTATGTCCACATTAGCACTCATCCCTGAACGAAAAATCTGCGGCACTTTTTCTGGTACGAGGTCTACATTATATATGGTGACATTGTTTACGATGCTTGATTCATAAGCAATATGGTTAACTCTCGCCTCTACTTTTACGTCAGGATATGCGTCAAGACCTACTGTTGCATGCCTTCCGAGTTTCACTTTGCCGATATCGGTTTCATCATGTTCCAGGGTTCCTCCTTTTGCATGAATCCAGTTTGTCTCGGCAAGAAGAGCGTTTGTACGGGTAGACAGGAATGCCTTTCTGGAACTGACCAGCGCATCCCATACTTTTTTCTTTCTTTCCTTTTCAGGCGTCTTCATGATAAGCAGCGGAAACTCAACATTTTCAAATGCCGTATAAACCGGCAACAGATTACAGGTCTGAAAAATGAAGCCCATGTGCCTGCTGCGCAACACAGCAGATTGTTTATGAGACAGGCGTTCTATGTTTTTCCCCATCACCAGAGCACTGCCTTCGGATGGCATGTCAAGCGACCCGACGATGTTCAAAAGTGTCGTTTTCCCGGAACCGCTTGGGCCTACTACGCCGCTGAACTCGCCTTTTTCAAAAGACAAATCTATGTTATGTAGTGCGGTAAATTCTGCCTTTCCCATCGGATAGCGCTTTACTATGTTTTCTAATTTTACCAGTTGCATTGTCTTTTCTCCTTTTCTCAAATTTTTGATTAGTGGTTATAAGTCAGCAGGAACATAACGCCATTCCCGCTGTACGTACTTGCTTTATTTTCCGCGCTTGAAAAAACGCTGATATTAATAAGCCAATTGTCATAAGTTCTACGCCATCCAAGATATGCGTAGACTTTATTTTCTTTCCAGTCGTAATATCCTATCGCGTTTATGCTATCTAACATAGTTATGCTGAAATCCGTTGAGAGTGCCGAAATGTTGCTAACATTGTCCTGTTCGTAAACGCCAGACCCTTGCGACCCTGCGAAATGTTCCAACAGGAGGTGAACTCCGGGCCCTACATCAAAAGTGTAATCAGTCCCGACTGTCAGAAGTTCGTCCCAGAGCGAATCCTCGTCTGTTAGTTTTATTTTGCTCACAGACGTTTCAAACCATAAACCTATCCCTAAATCCCAGTTTCCGTCGAGAGCAAGGCGGTTCTCAAGCCCGTCCGTAATCGCAGCGGGCTTTTTCTTCCTCCAGTCCGCCTGGTCAATGTATCTACTGTTATAACTAAGAGCCATTTCTCCTTTCGGTAAAGGGAATTGATGCCGCCCGCCGAATTCTATCTTATCTTTGTCTGTTCTAAAAAGTTCCAACCCTTTCAAATCATTATTCCCGAATAGAACCCAGACCCATGTATTTGCGTTATTCAGGAAATAGTACCGCCCGAGCAGAGCACATACACCGTCAGTTAATCCCAATGGGTCACGGTAATCAATCTGGTCAAACCACATCAAAGTCCTTAAAATTCTCGCAGGCCCGAAACTTATCTTCTGA
Source organism: uncultured bacterium (assembly GCA_964622465.1). Taxonomy (GTDB): domain Bacteria; phylum CG03; class CAZUQH01; order CAZUQH01; family CAZUQH01; genus CAZUQH01. The sequence continues at coordinate 27,856 of CAZUQH010000007.1, forward strand.
AGACCGAGACGCGCTTCAAATTGCGCAGTCATATAACGGAGCCACAAACGGTAAAGGTCAAGGTCTGTGTCGCTCTCAGAACAACTCGCTTTGAGCGAGAAATCAAGGTCAACACTCTTTTCTTCGGTGAGCGACTGCTTTACCCTCAACTCAGGAATGTAGCGCAGACCTATATGACATCCATCAGCATAGCCAGCCCAAACCGATGCCTGTCCGTTTATCGTCAACTCACTCGCTATGGAATTACTGCTGCATAATAGCGGAAGCGTGAAAATAAATAGCAACAGGCACGCTTTTTTCATATCTTATTTTTTATTTTATCTTTCAAAATTCCGTAATAGTAAGTTCTGAAAACGGGGGTTTTCCTTAACCGCTTTGACTAACATCTGAGGATTTTCGGTAGGCCACGCTGGTTGCTGCTTTTATGTTTTTACCCAATCTTATATTCTTTTTTCAATCCCTCTCGTATATTATGTTATGGGCAAAGATGGGGGTATTATAGCAAAGCTCCATGGGCTGGACGAGTTTCACAACTAGCTATAACGTTTGGCTTTATTTGCGTCGAAGTTATATCTTTACTACGACTACGTGTACCGCTTGAGGACCTTTTGGCCCTTCTTCAACTTCAAATTCGACTTCTTGTCCTTCGCTTAAAGACTTGAAGCCTTCGCCCTGAATTGCCGAATGATGAACAAAACAATCCTTGCTTCCGTCATCTGGGGTTATGAACCCATAACCCTTTTGATCGTTGAACCACTTAACTTTTCCTTTTGCCATATATTTACTACCTCCTGTGAACTACCCCTCGCTGTCGCAAGGGGCTTCTCGGTAATGATGCAACCCGAGTATTTTTCCTGGTTCAATGACTTGACTTGCACCCCGATACGAGCTCGGAGTGTAGAGGCCAAATCTTCCCAAGCGTTGATTCCCGTGGTTCCCACGGTATTTAATGTTACAAGGGCAGAATTTATTATACAACAAACTGTAGGTTTTGTCAATGGTCGCAATTCATCCCACCTTTGCGGATGAGGATTTCTTGCTATGAGTGTTAAAAATTACCCATATCAGGACTGGTAGGGGTAATTATCAAAACTGGCTCCCCGGGCTGGGCTCGAGCCAGCGACAACCTGATTAACAGTCAGGTGCTCTACCAATTGAGCTACCGGGGAATTATTCGTTAATAAGCCATTATAAAATAAAAACAGGGATATTGCAACTTGGAATATGGTGGGTGGGGGATGCTAATTACTGTGTATGATTACTGCGAAATGGATACGAGTTTTTCAAGTTCTGACCAGTGCTGGTTTGTTTCTTCCTGGAGTTCATCCAGGATATGCTTGTTTTCCGGCTTGAACAGATGCTTGAATCTACCCTGTGTCTTGAGGAACTCTGTGATTGGAAGGAGTTGTTTTGGTTTGAATGTGAACTTATATTTGCCGTGGTCAACTTCATATAACGGCCAGAATCCCGTCATTACTGCGAGTTTCGCAATGTCCACTCCATTTTCCTCTGGATAACTCCAACCACGAGGGCATGGAGACAGAACATTGATAAACGCCGGGCCATCTGCAGCAAATGCTTTTTCTGCTTTTTTTACCAAGTCTGTCCACGGATAAATTGATGCCTGAGCAACGTAAGGAATATGATGAGCGGCTACGATTGCAGTCAAATCCTTCCGTATCTGTGGCTTACCTTGGATAGCTTTACCTGCAGGTGCAGTTGTAGTTGACGCGCCTTTCGGCGTTGCTCCAGAACGCTGGACGCCGGTATTCTCGTATGCTTCGTTATTATAACAAACGTATACAACGCGATGTCCGCGCTCAAGCATTCCAGAAAGAGACTGCAATCCGATATCATAGGTACCGCCGTCACCGCCAACTGCAAGGAACTTGATTTCTTTATCCAACTGCCCCTGTTTCTTTAATGCGCGGTAGGCGGTTTCTACCCCGCTCATTGTTGCTGCCACATTTTCAAATGCATTATGGATATAAGAAATATTCCAGGCAGTGTAAGGATAAATTGTGGTCGCTACTTCCAGGCAACCCGTAGCACACCCGACCACGACATGGTCAGTCGTACCAAGCAATATCTGCCTTAAAGCTATAGATGCGCCGCAACCGGGACACAGACGATGACCTGAACATAACCGTTCTGGCCTGGTTGATAATTCTTTTATTGTTGCCATATTAGTCCCTTACTCCAATATAATTTACCAGTTGTTCTAGTTTGCCTGTCTCTGTAACTTTCTGTAAATCGCTAAACACATTCTTTATCTGGTCTACATTTATGTCACGGCCACCAAGGCCATATATGTAATTTACGACGGGCAACTTTCTCTCTGACTGATACAAAGCCGCACACACGTCGGCAAACAATGGGCCTCCTTGCGTACTCAAACCTTCCGCACGGTCAAGCACTGCAAGCGCACGCAAGTTCTTCGCGGCATCCACAATTTCTTTTGCAGGAAATGGTCTGAATACCTGCATTTTTATAAGACCTGCTTTCACGCCATTCTCACGAAGCACGTCAACAGCTACCCGTGCAGTCCCGCAGGTAGAACTCAGCGCAAGAATTGCAATCTCGGCATCGTCCATTTTATAGAGGTCGAGGAAATCGTAGCGCTTCCCACAAATTTTTGAAAATGCTTCAAAATACTGCGGCAGTTTTTCATAGGCAACTTTCATTGCTTCTGCTTCCTGGCGCTTGTGCTCAAAGAAGTAATCCTGCAGGTCAAGAGGGCCGACAGTAATCGGGTTGTCTACGTCAAGCAGCGAGAAATGCAGCTTTAGCTGTCCTATGAACTGCTTGACAACCTGGTCGTCAAGAATCTTGACGCCTTCAACCGAATGACTTGTTATGAATCCATCCTGACATACCATTCCAGGCAAAAGAACGTCATGGTCTTCGCATACTTTTATTGCGAGCAGCATCAGGTCATAAATTTCCTGATTGTTTTCGCAATAGAACTGCAGCCATCCAGTGTCACGCGCACCCATCGTATCGGAATGGTCGCAATGTATATTGATTGGAGCTGACAAAGTACGGTTTGCAACCATCATCACGACCGGCAACCGCGTAGCTGCAACGATATAAAGAATTTCCCACATCAGGGCAAGTCCCTGCGAAGAAGTAGCGGTCATTACGCGAACGCCAGCAGATGCAGCGCCAAACGCGGCACTTATTGCGCTGTGCTCGGATTCCACAGGTATCGCCTCTGTCTTTACAATCCCATCTGCAACGAATTGTGCAAATTTCATTACCGCTTCCGTCTGTGGGGTAATTGGATAAGCAGCAAGGACGTCCGGCTCAATCTGCCTCATTGCTTCTGCTGCTGCTTCGTTACCGGTAAGAGCGACTATTCTTGGCATACTACTTACTTTCTCCCTTTCTTGCTTCTGCTTCCTGTATCATTAAAATGCATTTTGCAGGACACACACTCGCGCATATTCCGCAGCCCTTGCAGTAATCATAATCAATGCCTGCCATTTTCTGGTCTTTTACAATGACTGCTGAATCAGGGCAATAAATCCAGCATGACAGGCAATGCGTGCATTTATCTAAATCAACGATAGGCCTCCTGGAACGCCAGTCACCCGTCTTGTATTTGAGCGCACTTCCTGCCTCCTTAATAAGGCCGCCTATTGGTATTTCTTTCCACCCTTTTTGCGTTTCAGCCATTTGTCCCCTTCACTTCTTCGTATGCGCGATTCAATGCCTGTACATTTGCTTCCGTCAGTTTTTCTCCGAGTTTAACAAGAAATTTATGTTTTATTTCTTCAATAAGTCCTTCTGTACCAATAATTCCTGTTGCCTTCGCAATGGCACCAAGCATTGGGGTATTGGGGAAAGGTTTGCCGGTTGTTTCCATTGCGATTTTTGTCGCATCAATTGTACAAACCCTGACACCCTCTGCTTTTAGCTTACTTGCAATTGACTCCGGGGACTCGGGGGTATTAATGAGAATTGTACCGCCTGAAGAAATGCCTTCAAGCACGTTTACTGATTTAAGGAGAGTGTTGTCCAGTACAGCAACTATATCCGGGTGATATACGCCAGAGTGGATAGTAATCGGGTTGTCGCTTAATCTTGTGTAGGAACGCATCGGTGCACCGGAACGCTCAGGACCGTATTCCGGGAACGCCTGGACGTACTTGCCCTGTGCAATAACTGCCTCTGCAAGCATCTGCGCCGCTGTCTTTGCGCCCTGGCCTCCACGACCATGAAATCTAATTTCAGTTACGCCATACATACAGTAATTAGTTTACACATTTTATATATAGTTGTCAAATTTCCAGCCAGGACGCTAAATAGTCACGCGGCCCTTGATAGCACATGAGAGCGTTACCTGGTCTGCGTATTCCAGGTCACCGCCAACGGGTATGCCTGATGCGAGACGGGTCATAGGTATGCCGAGCGGCCTTACTTTTTGTGCTATGTAATTTGCGGTTGTATCCCCTTCTCTTGTCGGAGTTGTGGCAATTATCAGCTCTCTTATTCTTTCTTTTTTGATTCGCTCAATTAGTTGGCGGATACGAAGGTCAGCCGGCCCTACGTTATCAAGAGGAGAAATTCTCCCCTGAATTATGTGATACAGCCCATTGTATTGCCCCGTCCTTTCTATTGCCCACAAATCGCGTGGTTCTTCAACGACCATAACAATGGTCTGGTCGCGGCCGGGATCGCGGCAAATAGAGCACGTCTCCTGCTCACTAAAGTTACCGCACTTGACGCAAAGACGAAGTTTGGCACGCAGGTCGAGAATTGCATGTGCCAATCCTTCTATTTCTTCCTTCGGTGCTGTCATCATATAAAGCGCGAGCCGCTCCGCCGTCTTCTTGCTTATATCCGGGAGTTTATTTAGCGAAGTAATCAATTTTTGAACAAGCCGGTCTGTTGACTTCACTGTTTCTTTTTCTCCCAGGAAGTAATTTCTCCTTTGAACAATTCTGTCATCCTTTTGAGGCGCGGCTCACGTTCCAATAAATCTTCTACTGTCTGGGTTGCTTCCCCATTCGCGGCCTCCACAGGCGGCTCGGCATCAGCCATTCCTGAATCTACTTGGTCGCTTGATTTCTGCGGCCTCAGACGACAAATGAAGTGCACTTTATTGCCAGTGAAGTTTTGATATTCTTTTTCGATTTCCTGCGCGCTGGTTTCTATCGCTTTGCGGTGGTACTCGTATGGAAACTCAAGGTCGATCCTGCCGGTTGTCTCGCTAGACGCCTTCGCTTCTATCAAACAAGCGTAAATTCGCGGCCCCATAGTCTGCGTATGACGCAGATGTTCCAGGAATTTTTTCCATTCTACTTGAAACTCGCTAAGCCCATCGCCGGATGATGGAGTTTCTTTTTGGGGTTTCTGGAAGGCATCCGGAACTGCTGCAGCACCAGAGCCATCACTTTTGTATTCTGCGGCAATATCTGGCTGCGCCGCCGTCTTCTTTACTTTTGCCTGTTTTACACCCTCTCGCTGTGCTGACTCTGGCTCTAGCCCCGACGCAGCAAGTTCATCGAGCCGTGCAATTACGTCTTCCAGCGGCACATAGCCCTGCGCGAGTTTGTAAAGGTTTATTTCAAGCAATAGTCGCGGCTGCTCGCTCCATTTCATAAGGTCATACGTACGTGTTAGCATTTCGATAGCCCACTCAAGCTCGGCATCGGTAAAATCCTTTGTTAGAGAACGCAACTCCTGTTGCGCCTCTTCTGTAACAGCAATTTGAAAATTTTCTGCTACGCCTATTTTTAGAAGAAATGCCTCACGTAAAAGCGCTGTGAGGTCCTCAGCTAATTTGTGTACGTCGTATCCGGAGTCAACTGCCTTCTGTAAATAATTAAATACTGATTTTGAGTCACGCTTCTTAATGGAATCCGCAAGTCCAACTAATACTTCAAATGGAACAGCGCCAAGGACATAACGCACCTGGTCAATAGTTATGCTTTCACCGGCATAAGAAAGCACCTGGTCAAGCAGACTCTGCGCATCGCGCAAACTGCCTCTGCCGGCGCGTGCCAGCAGATGCAATGCATCTTCAGGGATATTGATTTTCTCCTGCGAGACAATAAACTGTAACCGGGAAAGTATTTTTTCGGTATTAATGAGATGGAAATTGAAGCGCTGACAGCGGGATAGGATAGTCAGCGGGATTTTGTGTGGTTCTGTGGTCGCAAAGATGAAGACCACGTGGGGAGGAGGCTCTTCAAGGGTTTTCAACAAAGCATTGAATGCTTCCGGCGTAAGCATGTGCACTTCATCTACGATGTATATTTTTTTCCGTGCTGCGATAGGCGCGAATTTTACGTTCTCTCTCAGATTACGGATTTCGTCAATGCCGCGATTAGAAGCGCCGTCAATCTCTATTACGTCAGGTGAGCGTCCTCCCGTTATCTCGCTGCAAAACGTACATTTTCCACACGGATTAGCAGTAGGCCCATCTTTGCAGTTAAGGGCTTTTGCAAGAATTCTGGCCATTGTCGTCTTGCCAACACCACGTGGGCCTGCAAAAAGGTAGGCGTGCGAAACGCGATTAGAAGCAATGGCATTCTTTAGTGTCTGAGATACGTGCTCCTGTTCAACTATCTCATCAAAAATTTGAGGTCGCCACTTACGTGCAAGAACAGTATATGACATAATATTTATATTATACACCATTAGGAGAGTTTTGCAAGTATTCTCAAGCGCAAGGGAAAGCGCAGGTGAGGGCACTACCGAGGATACTATGCAAATAGATATGTACGCTGCATACTAATGTGTACCCGCCCGGGACGGACGCTCCTTTCACTGGGTCCGTATGCTACTTTGCTGGGTTCCTAAAAGGAGAAGTCCGTCCCATCCCTACCTCTGGGTCCAATTCTCTGCTGCCATAAAAATTACAAACAAAAACCGGTAATTCGGCTCTTAGCGAACTACCGGTTCCATCATACTTTCTTCTGATTGTCGCTGGATCTTGTCCATTTTACCCCTGCCCTAAAATATTATCCGTGAAGCACCGCCTTATCTACCGCTATTTACCCTTTGACTTGACCCCGGAGGTCTGATAGAGCCGTGCAGCCAAATCCGCCAGCACCTTTATTTCCTCGGGTCCTTTACCTTTAAGTGACCTGCGCAAAAATTTGATAGCATCACTACGGGTTATCTTCCCTGTAGTGCCAAAATTGAACAATTCCCATATCTGTATATCAAGCGCTTTCGCCAGACGTGCAATCGTATCAAGGCTTGGGCCGCGGAGTCCATGTTCTATCGCACCAACATGGTTGTCGCTCAGGCCTGCTTTTTCTGCCAGCTCTGCCTGCGTCATACCTTCCGCACGCCTCAAACGCTGTAACTGCCTTCCAAATTGTTTTCTGATATTACTGGACACCAGCAAGTCCCGTTCCAATCTCTTTGCCTTGAGACGACCGGAGAATGCTCCTGGCAAATACTACCTCAAAACAACAAAAAGAGATTAGCCCGCAAATTGTAACAGTTTCATAAGTGTGGCACAAGACACTATGAGCATGGAAATCGATGTATTTTCTACACTCTGAGTGAGGATGGACATGGAAGGTAAATTTGAAAAGAAGGATTTTGACAGGTGTTGCGGCTACGCCTGATTCCTGGCGAGGACGAGCCGCTTCAGGCCATCTACGCAGAAACCGAAGCGCATCCATTCGCATCCGGTACAGATACGCTCAACTACTGCTTCTGCGCCGTCACGCTGAACCACTTTTGCAAGTTGTGTGTATGCTTCACCTGCGGAAATAATCCTGTCGCCGGAAACTTGCAGCAATCCGAGCACTGCACGGTCCATTGACCTAACGTGTTTCCCGGCATCGTCGGACTTGCTGCATTTGCCTTCCCGCAAGTGTGGACAGCACGTGCAAATATCATCTGCATGGCATACCAGTTTAAGAGAGATATTCTGATTGGAGTGTATTGTTTTTGCAATCTGTGCGAAATTAGAAATAAATTCACTGCTGTATCCAAGGCCGCGAAAGCCCTGAATACAAAGCAGGTGATGTCCGCGAATTGTGAGCGGTCCCTTCACTGTGGAGTTATGGATTTTGAGGAATCTATCTCGCCATTGTATGGCAGGCGCGGCAAGAGAGCGGTGCTTATACCGGCTGCGAGAAATGCTTTGAATATGTCAACAGGAATAAATGGAAGGATTGCCATGTGCATCGTATCTGCAAAACCGGTATGCATGAGCATTACAAATTGAATTGCACCGCACAGGTATATCACGCCAACCGCAACCAGCATAAGCGCAATTTGCGGAACCAGCCGACGGGATGAAACGTAACGGTCCGTGATACGTCCAAGAAAATATGCAGCAGGAATAAAACCAAGTATATACCCACCAGATGGACCAAGGAGCACCGATGCGCCCATTGTACTTCCTGCAAACCACGGAATTCCTGCAAGGCCAAATCCAGCATAAAACACTTGACTCAACGCGCCAAAACCACCGCCGAGCAAAACACCCGAGAGCAAAACACCGAGCACCTGGCCGGTTACCGGAACCGGCGTAAATGGAAGATAGACGCGTAACTGTGCCAGTACGCCTGTTACACATGCCATACCTACCGCAAACAAAACTTTATACGTTACACTTGTTCTTGCTCTCCACCTGAAACCTAACCAGCAACGATGCTGCCAATTATCAATCACATCCACGATTTGCATTTTCTTACCTCCAATAAAATTTTCTCTCCAATCTAAAAAGTCAAAATTGGCGGTACCTTTTGGTTAAAATCCGAACTTTTTTTGACGAAAATCCGGA